>CALJKJ010000001.1 GCA_937973685.1 uncultured Flavobacteriales bacterium
AAGAATTAAATCTTACTGCTACTGAAGCACAAATGTTTTGGCCAATTTACAATGAATTAGACAATCAATTAAAAACCATTCGGAAAGAAAGTAGAGCGATTGAAAAAGAAATCGCTGAGAAATTCGATAAACTGACCGATGAAGAAGCTGAAACAATGATGAAAACGCTTTTTGCCAACGAAGAACGTGAATTATCCTTAAAAAAAACGTACGCAACGAAATTTTCTGCCGTAATTGGTAAAAAAAGAGCATTAAAACTCTTAAGTTTGGAACACGAATTTAAGCGTGAGTTGTTGGATGTGTTGAGAAGTCAAGGTCCACCTCCTCCGCCCCCACATCACAGACCAAATGGCGGCAGACCGTAAAGAAGATTTTTTAAATCATTTAGGACAAACAAATCCTTTTCCGTACTTGATTGATGTTGCATCAGCGGAGGGAATTTACATAACCGATCAAACAGGAAAACGCTTCATCGATATGATTGCTGGTGTTGCTGTTAACAACATTGGTAACCGACATCCACAAGTACTCAAACGCATCAATGAGCAGTTGGGGAAATACATGCACGTTATGGTTTATGGCGAATTTATTCAAGAAGCAACGCTTGAATTCTCCAGCCTTTTGCGTTCGTTTTTACCTGAAAACCTCGATTGTGTTTATCCAGTTAATTCTGGAACAGAGGCAAACGAAGCAGCATTGAAATTGGCAAAACGTGTTACTGGTCGAACGCAATTAATTGCTTTCAAAGGTTCGTATCATGGTAATACACACGGTTCGATGAGCGTTTCAGCTAATGAAACTAAAAAACGAGCTTTCCGTCCGCTTTTACCAGATGTTGATTTCATCAACTTGAATCATTTTACTGATTTAGAACGCATTACCAACAGAACTGCAGGTGTGATTCTTGAACCCATTCAAGGTGATGCGGGCGTACGTCAAGCTTCCACTGAATTTTTGATTGCACTTCGCAAAAAATGCGATGAAGTTGGTTGTTTGTTGATTTTTGACGAGATCCAATGTGGCATGGGTCGATCAGGTAAATTATTTGCTTTCGAACACAGTGGCGTAATTCCAGATGTATTGACTCTCGGAAAAGCGTTGGGTGGCGGATTGCCAATTGGCGCGTTTATTGCGAACCGCAATCACATGACAACTCTTACCGAACAACCGATGTTGGGACACATTACAACTTTTGGTGGAAATCCTGTTGTAACTGCTGCTGCTTGGGGAACCTTAGAAGTTTTTCGTGATGAAATAAATTTTGAAGAGGTCGAAGAAAAAGGCGCAGCCTTAGAAAAATTATTGCGTGAGATTCCTGAAATACATACCATTAGACGTGTCGGGTTGATGTTTGCATGTGATATGGAAAGTGACGCACGCGTCGCGAAAGTTGTCGATCGATTACTTGAATTGGGATTGATTAGTTTTTGGTTTCTTTCGCACCCGTATAGTTTCCGACTTTCTCCGCCGTTAACAATTACTATGGAAGAAATCACGCATGCTGGCAGGTTAATACAACAAGCAGTTCGCGAAACAAACTGCTAAGATTACAATATAGCTTGTGCAAATGCAAATTCACCTGCATTTGCTTCAATAAAAGCAAGTGTATCCAATATTTCGTTTAGTTCAAAAGTTGAAACCAATTTCGTACGGTAATCTTTGAAATGAGCAATTCCTTTGAAATAATTCGTATAATGACGTTTCATTTCAGCAATTCCTAATTTCTCGCCTTTCCAACGAATACTCATTAATAAATGGTCGCGCGTTGCTGTAACACGTTCTTCGATACCTGGTGCAGCTAAATGAGTTCCGGTAGCCATGAAATGCTTGATTTCATTAAAAACCCACGGATAACCAATACTTGCACGTCCAACCATAATTCCGTCAACACCATAGCGATTGCGGTATTCAACAGCTTTTTCCGGTGAATCGATATCTCCGTTTCCAAAAACAGGAATTTTCATCCGCGGATTGTTTTTGACTTCGCCAATTAAGGTCCAATCTGCTTCGCCTTTGTACATTTGTTTTCTAGTACGTCCATGAATGGAAATTGCTTCAATTCCAATATCTTGTAAGCGCTCGGCAGTTTCTACCACATATTTGGTATCATCATCCCAACCCAAACGCGTTTTCACAGTTACAGGCAAACCAACAGCGTCAACGATTTCTTTGGTCATGCGAACCATCTTAGGAATATCTTGTAAAATTCCAGCACCTGCTCCTTTGCAAGCCACTTTCTTTACAGGACAACCATAATTGATGTCGATGATATCAGGGTTTGTTTGTTCAATTATTTTAGCAGCTTGAATCATGCTGTCGATTTCTGAACCAAAAATCTGAATGCCAACAGGGCGTTCGTATTCATAAATATCTAATTTCTGAACACTTTTAGCCGCATCACGAATCAATCCTTCCGAAGAAATAAATTCGGTATACATCAAATCAGCTCCGTGTTTTTTACAAAGTGCACGAAAAGGAGGATCGGAAACGTCTTCCATTGGTGCAAGTAACAACGGAAACTCACCTAATTCTATTGATCGGATTTTTACCATGATACAAAGATACGCAAAGCAACTAATTAGGAACGCTTCTTGATAAATTTCCCGTTTTTTAATACGTAAGTAATTAACCCAACTTGGACGGTTGCGCCTTCTTCAAATGTTTGAAGGTTACTAATTTTCTTTCCATTAAAATACAAAGTCCCGTTTGTTTTATAAGCAATATTCAAATACGATTCGTTCAACACATTGCTTGCTGCACACATAATTAATTGAACGGGTTTCGTTACTTTTCCTAATAAACTCATGTCACGCGGATTGGCTGTGTTGTCTGCTATAAGCGTCAACGATTGGCAATCAGGACAAGCTGCCTGCGCAACCAACAATGCTTCGATGACATTTTCTTCTAAATCACCACCACTTCCCGCTTCCATCGCCAGTACTAATTGGTATACTGCTTGCTCAAGATTAGCTGGTTCTGTGGTATAAATTCCTCCTACCTGACCAATTTTCTTGGTTTTATCTGGACGGTTATTGCCATCGTTGAAATAAACGATCTGGCGCACAAGTGTGTCTTTCGCTTTGTATTTCTTTTCTAAAAACTTCATTACCTGGACGTTGTACGGCGCCATACTTCCAGTAACATCACAGACTAAAATTGTTTTTTCGTAATTAATTTTCTCCAACATTCCTCCTATTTGCTGTGAACTTCCATTTGGACGAACTTTTGAGTAATCAAATGAAGAAGCTGGAATTGGAACAACTGCTAAAATTGGCGTTGCTGTTATTTGAGAAGGAATGATGCTCCCCCTAGCTAAATAATCAACAGAAAAACTGACGGTACTTGCAATACTTCTTCCATCATAGCTTGCTGATTTCCAGTCGGGCATTGCACGAACAAAGCGCAATAATTCACGCTCATATTCCGAAGTAATGGATGAATTTGGAATTTGAATGTGTGCTATTTTTCCTGTTTTATCAACTTCAAAAACTATTTCAATACGTGTGTCTCTTGCTACTGCTGCACCAGGAAATTTTAAATTACGATTAAAATACGCATTGCGTGCGCCTTGTCCTTGCACAAACTCGGGGGCTATGAAAACTGGTTCTTTTGTTAGCGCAAGTTCCCCTGTTGAGTCGACAACAATTTTTTCACTTTCCTTTTTTAAATACGTTTCGTATGCATAAAAAGGAACTTCATCAAATATTGCAGCTTTGATGAATTGTTGTTCTATGAGACTTGAAGCTGCACTTGGTCGTTCTTTGTATTTGATGACCATTCCATGAAAAAACGCGGCGCCTTCTTCTGGCGTTTTACAAGCAGTTTGTGCAATTAATCCCCATTCGATAGCTTGTTGTTGTTGAATCGCCGGAATTTTCACAAACAAATAGTGAAGTCTTTTTCTATTGAGCGCATGTTGATCGAACGATTCGTTTTGTTTAAACGTGGTGTATATCAAATCAATTTTTAGAATGATTTTATCTTTTAACACCAACAAAAGTGAATCGTCTTCAAAGGAAGTAGCATTAAAAGCAGCTTTTAAAACAAGTGTATTGGATGATTTTACAGGATTGTATTTTTCTACCAAACGTGGCGTCAACTTCAGAACCCGTTCTATTTCACTGTCAATTTGAACTTGAGCAGAAAGGTAACTGCTATACAGTAAAATTGCACAAAAAGTAAAAATCTTCGATCGCGTCCACATGAACTTATAAGTCAATATACTTGATAATGTTACAAATAAGCAATGACTTTACCTGATCCAAAATAAGCAATCGAAACGATAACGGAAATAAGTATAAATTGAATGAGTAGCGCAACAGCTTCAGTGATTGATCGTGCATTTTTACTGAGTTTTATTCCAATATACCAACTAACAAGACCAAAAGGCAGTAATATCATGTAATTAGCGAGCATGCCAATGAAAAACAAAGACGCACCAGAAATGATGAGCCATTGATCAAACGAACGAAATGTGGTTAGTTGCATCAATTGCCAAAGGAAGAAGAAACAAGCAAATAATAACAGTGCAATAGCTAAAAATTGATCTATTTCCGATTTGTATTGGAGCATTGTTGCTTCATTGAAAACTATTTCCAATAAAAAATGGGAGGAAATTGCCAAACAAAACGACCATGCAAAAAGGAACCAATCCGAACGAATCAATTGTTTTTTTTCAGTGATAAAAAGCGCAATGACAATGCCGAACAAACCAATTCGAAACAATGGAAAAGGCAATAAAAACAAGCCGTTTTGCATGTAAATCGAAAAACCAAACATGCACGTGGTTAGGATGGACAATAATGCAATGCGTTGCGCCGACATTATTTTTTTGCTAAAGCTTCCAAAATATAATCAAAGGTAGAAAGTATCACCGGTTTACCATCTACAACAGCAATATCGTGTTCGAAGTGTGCACTTGGACGACCATCAGCGGTAACAATTGTCCAATTATCTTCTAATTGTGTTACTTTCTCTGTTCCCAAATTAATCATCGGTTCGATAGCAATGGTTAACCCATTTTGAATTTTCTTGCCACGACCTCTTTTTCCATAATTTGGAACTTGTGGATCTTCGTGCAATGTTTTTCCCAAACCGTGACCAACTAATTCACGAACGACACCATAACCATGTTTTTCTGCATGAGTTTGAATTGCCCAACCAATATCATCGATGCGATTACCAACCACTGCTTGTTCAATACCTAAATTCAAACATTCTTCTGTAACACGTAATAATTGGGCTTTTTCTTCCGAAATTTCACCAATAGCAAACGTATACGCATGATCACCGTAATATCCTTTGTAAACAGCACCACAATCAACCGAAACAATATCACCTTCTTGTAACGGGCGATTGGTTGGTAAACCGTGGACAACTTGTTCGTTTACAGAAATCAATAAGGTACTTGGACAACCATATAATCCTAAAAAACCAGGAATGGCATCTTGTGAACGGATATAGGCTTCTGCCATTTTATCTAATTCAAGAGGCGTAACACCTGGTGCAATCATTTCAGCAACTTTTCCCAAAGTTCTACTGACAACTTGAGCTGCATCACGCATGATGGCAATTTCTTCTGCGGTTTTATATTTAATCATGGGTTGTTTGAGCAAATTCATAAAGTGCAAAGATAGTGATTTCTAGTATTCATAGTGCGTTCAAACAAAAAAGGAGCGTTTTGAAAATTGAAAATGATGTCTTAATTTGGCAAATAACAGCCGTTCAAATATTATAGACGAATTTTATCAAAAATAAACTCAGTCGTTTTGTTTCATAACAACAGTGTTTTGTTAATATTATCTCAGCATTACCCCTTTTCTGTTTGAACTTTAAAAGATACTTTTGTTTTCAAGAATCGATTTATGGCAGAAGCAAAAAATAAACGTCCAATTCAGTTTGATAGAACAGGATTTGACGATACCGAATTACTAGCAATTTACCACGCTATTTTAAAACCGCGCTTGATTGAAGAAAAGATGTTAATTCTTCTTCGTCAAGGTAAAATTTCAAAATGGTTTTCTGGCTGGGGACAAGAAGGAATCTCAGTTGGTTCAACTTACGCAATGAATCCGGAAGAATACATTCTTCCAATGCACCGTAATCTTGGTGTATTTACAACACGTGGAATTCCATTGAATCGCTTATTCGCCCAATTTCAAGGGAAAATGTCCGGATTTACCAAAGGTCGCGATCGTTCCTTCCATTTTGGCGCGAAAGATTATAACATTGTTGGGATGATTTCCCACCTTGGCCCGCAATTGGGAATTGCAGACGGAATAGCTCTTGCTAATAAATTGAAGAAAAACGCACACGCAACTCTTGTGTTCTCTGGCGATGGTGGTGCAAGTGAAGGTGATTTTCACGAGTCATTGAATGTTGCAGCAGTTTGGGATTTACCTGTGATTTTTGCAATTGAAAATAATTGTTGGGGATTATCCACTCCATCTAATGAACAATTTCGTTGCAAGCAATTCATCGATAAAGGAATTGGATACG
Organism: uncultured Flavobacteriales bacterium; assembly: GCA_937973685.1. Lineage (GTDB taxonomy): Bacteria > Bacteroidota > Bacteroidia > Flavobacteriales_D > Crocinitomicaceae > Fluviicola. The sequence goes on from CALJKJ010000001.1 coordinate 6,499, forward strand.
GAATGGACGCTTTCCAAGTTGATGGTAACAACGTGTTAGAAGTCATTCGAACTGTTCGCAAAATTGCCGATTCCATTCGCCAAAAACCACGTCCGTTTTTATTGGAATGCATGACGTTCCGTATGCGTGGTCACGAAGAAGCTTCTGGTACAAAATATTATCCGGATGGATTACAAGACGAATGGACAATCAAAGACCCTGTTACCAATTACGAAAGTTATTTGTTGGAAATCGGTGTTTTGAATGAACAATTGAAAGCAACAATAACGGATCAAATCAAAAAAGAAATTCAAGATGGATTAGACCTTTCATTTGGTGAAGCTCCAATAGTTCCGGATTTAGCAACTGAATTAGCAGATGTTTATGCACCGCATCAACAACTAGTTACTCCAGCTGCAACGTCTAATAAATCAGAAAAAAGATACATCGATGCTATTTCAGATGGATTGCGTCAGTCGATGGCGAAATACCCGGAATTAGTGATCATGGGACAAGATGTTGCTGATTACGGAGGCGTTTTCAAAGTAACAGAAGGATTTGTTGATTTGTTCACCAAAGATCGCGTGCGTAACACGCCTTTGTGTGAATCAGCTATCGTAGGTACTGGTTTGGGATTATCCATTAACGGTATGAAAGCTGTTGTTGAAATGCAATTTGCCGATTTCGTAACCTGTGGTTTCAATCAAATCATCAATAATTTAGCTAAAATTCACTGGCGTTGGGGACAAAATGCAGATGTCGTTGTACGTATGCCTACGGGCGCAAATACAGCAGCAGGACCATTCCACAGTCAAAGTAACGAAGCGTGGTTTTTCCACACTCCGGGACTAAAAGTTGTTTATCCTGCATTTCCTGAAGATGCGAAAGGTTTATTAACTGCTGCGATTGAAGATCCAAATCCAGTTTTGTTCTTTGAACATAAGTTTTTATACAGAAGTATTCGCGCGGATATTCCAGACGATTATTACACCACCGAAATTGGTAAAGCTGGTTATGTACGAAAAGGAGATGATATCACTATTATTACCTACGGTCTAGGTGTACACTGGGCGTTGGAAGCATTGGATAAACATCCCGAAATTTCAGCGAATCTAGTCGATTTGAAAACATTATTACCTTTAGATACAGCGACAATTTATGAAGCTGTTAAAGCAACTGGAAAAGTAATCGTATTGCACGAAGATTGTTTAACTGGTGGAATTGGTGGTGAAATTGCTTCACTTATCAATGAAAATTGTTTTGAATATTTAGATGCACCAGTAAAACGCGTCGCATCTATCGACACACCTGTTCCGTTTGTCGTTCAATTAGAACAACAGTTCTTACCGTTTGAACGTTTCAAAAAGGAATTGGTCGCATTGCATGCATTTTAATCACAACTTATAAGACAAAAAAAAACTGCGTTCATGACGCAGTTTTTTTTTAAATATTTTATTTTCAAATTAGTTAACCACTAATTTATATCCTGGAAATTTTGCTTTATCAAAAACAAATTTTGAATCTTCGATAACCGGATTTGACGTGAATTTTGTTATTGCATAAGTCATCACTGTTCCATCTTTCGATTTCAAAACCGCTTTCTTCAATTCGTTATCGTCTTTAGCGATGTACAAGATTATTGTATGATAAGATGCTTTTTGTGGTGCTTTTGGATACAAATAAATGACATGTACTTTTTCACCATTCAATACTTCTTCTTTTTCGTATTTATTTTTGAAACCAGTTTCCCACATGGTCATCAACTTCTTTGGATTCATTGACTCTTCATCGTCATCATCCGCATTTGATTGGTATACTTTTTTATCCTCTTTAACAACTGTCCAAGTCTTCAAGCCATTTGAAATGATTGTATTATCACCATAAATAGCAGAGAATTTATCACCTTTCACCCAACCTTTACCAATTTCAGTTGAATTTGCACCTGAAGCCGTATTCTTGATGGTTGCTGAAAACTCCACATAAAACGATTTTTGTGCTTTAATTTTAGCTGATAACTTGTCTAAAATTACATCAGCTTTCGCATCTTGAGAGAAACTAACACTACTAACTAATAGCGTTAAAAAGAAAAATAATTTTTTCATGTTTATTAATTTGTTTGCAAATATCACAAATTGTGCCAAAACAACGAGTAGTTATGAAAAAGATTTATGAAATTCCTTTTGCACGTAAAAACTCTTCCAAACTTTCGATATCAGAGAATAGTACTTCACGTGCTTTACTTCCTTGGAAAGGCCCGATAATTCCGTAACCTTCTAATTGATCTACAATGCGACCTGCACGGTTGTAACCCAATTTCAATTTGCGTTGCAACAACGATGCTGATCCTTGATTGTTGATGACTACGATACGAGCAGCGTCAGCAAACATTGAATCAATATCTTCTAGATCCAATTCTTTGTCATTATCTGCTTCTGCCCCAACATATTCAGGAAGCAACAAGGCATCTGGATACGCACGTTGTCCGCCAATAAATTTACAAATATCCTCTACTTCTGGTGTATCTGCAAAACCACATTGCACACGAATCAAATCTTGACCCAATGAAATCAACATGTCACCTCTACCAATTAATTGATCGGCACCAGAAGTATCTAAAATGGTACGTGAATCGATTTTAGACAACACACGGAAAGCAATACGAGCAGGGAAATTGGCTTTGATCATTCCCGTAATTACATTTACCGATGGACGTTGTGTTGCAACAATTAAGTGAATACCAATTGCACGTGCAAGTTGTGCCAAACGAGCAATCGGGTGTTCCACTTCTTTACCAGCAGTCATAATCAAATCGGCAAACTCATCGATTAAAACAACGATATACGGTAAATATCGGTGTCCTTTTTCAGGATTTAAACGGCGTGAAATAAACTTCGCATTGTATTCTTTGATGGTACGTACTTCAGCTTCTTTCAACAGTTCGTAGCGTTGATCCATTTCAATACACAACGAATTCAAGGTATTGACAACTTTCGATGTATCTGTAATAATTGCATCCTCTTCACCAGGCAATTTTGCTAAAAAGTGACGTTCGATTCGATTATATAGTGTCAACTCGACTTTTTTCGGGTCAACCAAGACAAATTTTACTTGAGCAGGGTGTTTTTTATACAAGATCGAAACCAAAATAGCATTCAATCCAACTGATTTTCCTTGCCCCGTAGCTCCAGCAACCAATAAATGCGGAGCCTTTGTTAAGTCGAACGTATACGTTTCATTAGTAATTGTTTTCCCCATTACAATTGGCAATTCGTAATCGGAGTTTTGGAATTTCTCAGAAGCAATTAGCGAACGCATGGAAACCATGTCAGGACTACTATTTGGCACTTCGATACCAATTGTTCCTTTTCCTGGAATTGGTGCTATAATTCGAATACCAAGTGCTGATAAGCTCAATGCGATATCATCTTCCAAGTTTTTGATTTTGGAAATACGCACACCTGGTGCTGGTACGATTTCATACAACGTAACTGTTGGACCAACTGTAGCCTTGATTTTGGCAATATCAATTTTATAATGCGAAAGCGTTTCAACAATTTTGTTCTTGTTGTCTTCTAATTCTTGTTTGTTAATCGACACTTGGCCAGAACCATATTCTTTCAACAAATCAACTGGAGGTAAAACATAACCAGACAATTCAAGTGTCGGATCGTAATCGCCAAATTCTTTTTGAATGGACGATAATTGATCTTCATCTAACGATTTATCTGTTTCTGCTATTGTAACGTCAAAATCAGTATCGGGCAAATCATTGATTATTGGCGCAACTTGCACAGCTTCAATGGCATCATTCAATTCCATTTCTAGTTCCTCATCACCAGCCCGCTCTGCACCTTTGTGAATTACGACAAAACTATCTTCTTCGTCATCATCTAATTCCAACAACGAGTCTTCCTCTTCTTCATCAAATAGAATCTCGTTTGCTTCCGCTTCTTTTTGAATTTGATCGTCTTTGATTGTGTTCACAACATGAATATCTGCAGGATGAAAAGCATTCAATGTTTCGTCTTCATCGGACTCTTCAAACATATTTGAACCGCTTTTGAATTTACCCAAAAACGAACCAAAATCAACATTGAATAATACGATGAGGTTCACCCACAACAAAGCCAAAATGACTACAAATCCACCGATGCTACCAATTGACAACAACATCCATTGATTAATCATGAAACCAAACGTTCCACCTAAATAATCAACTTTATCAACAAAATAACCCAAGAAAATGGACGACCATATCATGAACAGAAATGAAATGGAAAAACTGCGTGCGATTGGCAACAAGTGAATGGACAACATCCATTTGAATCCAATGAGAAAAATCATAAAAATGATAGCGAAAGAAGAAATACCGAACCAACGATAGAAATAGAGATGAGACATCCACGCACCAAATTTACCAAACCAATTGGCTACCGGTTCTGGATTTCCATCAAACAAAAAGCTGAATAAATTAGTATCTAAAACACGATCTTGATCTACTTGCCAAGTGAAAAAATAGGAAAAGCATGCCAAAAATGAAAAGAATGAAAACAAGACAAAAGCTATACCCAATATTGTACGAACGCGTTTTTTATCAATACGCTCGCCTATTTTGAATAATGATTTTTTTGAAGTGCTATCATTTGCAACTACTTTTTCTTTTTTACGAGAGGAAGCTGTTGGTTTGTCAGCCCCATCGTTTTGTATGAATTCGTTTTTTACCGCCATTATATTATTAACTATCTTACGAAGGTACGATTGAAAAACCTTGAAAAATCACTAAAAACAAGGAACTATAAACAGTTGTTTGTTAGTTTAGTTATTATTGAGCGAACTCATGAACTCTTCAAATGTAACTTTCTTGTAATCAGAAGGAATGCCAAACATGTTTTTATCCAAAACTTGTGCTTCGTATTGCACCAATTGGTAATGAATCAAACCGTTTTGTGAAGGCAAAAAATAATCCAAGGCCAATCCTGGAATATCTTGATAAACTTCAATGTATTTATTTGGAATCTTTTTTGCAAAATAACAAACATATCCCATCGGAGCGCCAACATCTGTAATTTTGTATTTTTTACAGCGAATGCCATTGATTTTTTTACTGCCAATAAGTTTTTTAACCGTATAATTCAATGATGTATCTTTACTTTTTTTGGCCAGATCTGTGCGAATTGCAAATTTCTGTCCGTCCATAGCTAACAACAAATATGCTTTATTCAAAACCATGTGACGGATATAAACCTGCTTTCCAAATGGACCGCCTTGCGTTTCAACTCGCACCATCGTGTCGTTTGTATACACAACTACTTGCCAATGATTTTGGGGGCTCATCGTATCAGCTGACAACAAATCAACTTTATAAACCAACATACCACTCAACTGAGCTTGTGCGCTTTTTGCAAACAGAAAAAAAATACTAACGAATAAAACAACAACTTTCATTTCCACTAATTGATACTGTAAAAATACATTTTTTAAAGCAGGTTACATCGGTTGATAAAAATGGATAAATTCCTACTCATCTACCATTGTTTTTGTTGCGACTCTGAATGGCAAAGTGTATTTTTGTGCTGCTAAATGCACGTTTATGAATCGAAAAATTGAACTACTCATAAATACTTCTGAATTAACAGCAGGAACAAGAGGAGCATCTCTTGGACCAGGAGCCATTATGACTGCTGCGCGAAAAAACGGAAGTGATTTTTTTGGAAGATATCCTTCGCATGTACTCCCCGACTTTAATGCATCACTGGATTCCCCAACAAGTACTCCTTACGCAAAATACATTTCGGAGTACACGCACGTATTCAATACTATTGCAGCTGCAGTAAAAAATAAGATTTCCGAAGGTTGTTTTCCAATTGTACTAGCAGCCGACCACGGTTCTGCAGCTGGAACAATTGCAGGAATAAAAGCAGCCAATCCTTCAAAAAAACTTGGCGTTGTTTGGATCGATGCACACGGTGATTTACATTCTCCATATACGACACCATCTGGAAACATGCATGGAATGCCTTTGGCTATTTGTTTGAACACGATTAATCCAGATAAAGTAAAAAACGATTTGGATGAAAACACAGCTAAACAATGGGCAGATTTGTGTCAATCGCATGGGATTGCTCCAAAAATAACACCGGAAAACCTTGTTTTCGTTGGGGTACGCGATACCGAGTTAGAAGAAGACCATTTGATTTCATCGCTTGCAATTACCAACCACACCATCGAAGATGTTCGTGAAAATGGTATCTCAGCAATTGCAAGTCAAATACTAACGCAACTGAGTGATTGCGATGCGATTTACATTTCATTTGATGTCGATTCAATGGATCCACACAGTACTTCATTTGGAACGGGTACTCCTGTTGGAAATGGTCTTTTCCCTGAAGAAGCTACCGAATTATTATCCCTACTCGTTCAGAACGAAAAAACAGTTTGTCTCGAAATTGTGGAAGTAAATCCCTGTTTGGACAATAAATTAAATACAATGGCAGAAACAACTTTTGAAATATTAAACAGTGTTGTTGACGCAATTACGAATAACTAACTTTCTAATGGAAACTAAAATTAAAGCATCTTTGTTAGCGCATTTTCACTCACTTTTTGAAGTGGAAATAACCGAGCAATTAGTTCAATTTCAAAAAACAAAAAAAGAATTCAAGGGCGACACAACGCTTGTTTTATTTCCATTTTTAAAATTAACTGGTCAAAATCCTGCAGCAATCGGAGCGAAAATTGGCGAATTATTAAAAACTGAATTATCCTTAATTGCAGACTTCAACGTTGTTGGTGGTTTTTTAAACATGAGTTTTTCAGATGATTACTGGAAAGCACAATTACTCGCGTGTTATTCGGATAAATCTTTTGGTTTTCTTGCACCAGCTTCGAAACCTGCAATCATGGTGGAGTATTCTTCCCCAAACACCAACAAACCTTTACACCTTGGACATTTACGTAACAATTTCTTGGGCTATTCTGTTGCTGAAATTCTAAAAGCTGCTGGACACGAGGTAATTAAAACACAAATCATAAACGATCGTGGAATTCATATTTGCAAAAGCATGTTGGCTTGGCAAAAATTTTCACCAATCAATGAAAAAGGAGAACGTGAAACACCTCAAAACACTGGATTAAAAGGTGATAAATTAGTCGGGAAATACTACGTTGAATTTGACAAACAATTCAATGCTGAAGCAAAAGCAATCATCGGATTGTGGGAAAACAAAGCGTTTGACGGATTTTCAACTGCTACAGTTGAGAAATTCAATGAATTTACTGCTGCAAAAATTGGAAAAGACGAAAAAGCTTGTGCTGGTCTCGATGATAAAATCAAAGAATTAGCCAAAAACGAAACCAATTTGTTGCGTGAGGCGAAAGATTTACTTGTTCGTTGGGAAGGTCGTGATCCAGAAGTTTACTTGCTTTGGACAACCATGAACGGCTGGGTTTATGCCGGATTTGAAGAGACCTACAAAAAAATGGGCGTGAATTTCGATCGCTTGTATTACGAATCTGATACGTTTATTTTAGGAAAAGATATCGTAAACGAGGGCTTGGCGAAAGGTGTTTTTTATCAAAAAGAAGATAGTTCTGTTTGGGTTGACTTAACCGACGAAGGACTCGATCACAAATTATTATTGCGTTCTGACGGCACTTCTGTTTATATGACGCAGGATTTAGGAACTGCTGTTGATCGTTTTAACGACTATCCGCAGTTAACTGGAATACTTTACACCGTTGGTAACGAACAAGATTACCATTTCAAAGTTTTGTTTTTGATTCTTGCAAAAATGGGGTATTCGTGGGCTAAATCGTGTTACCATATTTCCTATGGAATGGTTGATTTACCTTCTGGTAAAATGAAATCACGCGAAGGAACTGTTGTCGATGCAGATGATTTAATGGATGAAATTGTTGCGAGTGCCAAAGAAATGACATCCGAACGTGGACACATCGAAGGCATGAGTGATGAAGAGAAAAACAATCTTTTCCAAACTATTGGAATGGGTGGTTTGAAGTATTACTTACTCAAAGTTGATCCAAAAAAACGCATGTTATTCGATCCAGCAGAATCGATTGAATTGAACGGACATACTGGACCATTTATTCAATATGCTTATGCGCGCATTCAATCGTTGCTTTCAAAGGCTGGTTCTTTTGAATTCGATGCTACAGCAACAATGAACGATGCGGAGAAAGAAGTCGTAAAACAATTAGCGCTCTACCCTGCTATTATTGAAGATGCGGCAACCAATTTCTCTCCTGCTATTATTGCTAATTATACGTATGAATTAGTGAAGTTGTACAATCAATTTTACCAATCGATTTATATTTTACAGGAAGAAGACGCAGCCATCAAATCATTGCGTTTGACATTAAGTGAAAGCGTTGCAAACGTTATTTCGAGTTCAATGAGCTTGTTAGGAATCAACGTTCCAAAACGGATGTAATCATAAAAAAGTTAACATAAAAAAAGAGGTGACAAAATCACCTCTTTTTTTTTTCGTTTGTTTGAAAACGATTATGCTCTTAATTCAGCACCTAGTTTTGCAACTAATTCACTGTGAATTTGATTCATGATTTTATCTACTTGTTCGTCTTTCAATGTTTGTTCTGCATCTTGGAAAGTGAACGAAACGGCGTACGATTTTTTCCCTTCTGGCAAATTCTTTCCTTCGTACACATCAAACAAACCAACTTGTTGTAAGATTTTCTTATCGACTTTACGTGCAATTTCTTGAATGGCAGCAAATTTAACTTGTTGATCCAATAATAGCGAGAAATCTCTTCGTACAGCAAATGTTTTTGGCAATTCTTTTGCTTGTGTTTTTGCTAGCTTCAACGAGTCAATAAGCGCATCCCAGTCTAAATCAGCTACATATACGTCATTTTTAACACCGAAATGTTTGCGTGTTTTTGCATTAACCCAACCAATTGATCCAATCGATTTTTTCAACAAAGTCATTGAATATCCATCTTGAAGCAAGTCAGTTGATTCAAGTGTAACCTCGTTAAGTAATTGGTTTAATCCAAGACGTTCTAACAACGATATTACAATTCCTTTTAAGGTATAAAAACTTGATTTATCAGCAGTACTATTCCACGTTTCCGGGAGTTTACGACCTGATACAACTAAAAGCAATCGTTTGTTTTCTTTGTATTCATTTGCGACTACTTTGTATACTTTTCCAAACTCCATCAATTTAACATCGGGATTTTGTCTGTTTTGGTTGTGCGCAACAGTTTCCAATGCTTGAAAAACCAAGGTTTGTCTCATGACAGCTAACTCTTGACTCAATGGATTTAATACTTGAACATTTTCAGCAGCAATCAATTGCGCACCTCCTAACTTTTCCGTATAAACTGGAGTAGTCAAGGAATTGTTCATCATTTCGTAAAAACCAAATCCTGCCAACATTTCAGAGACAGCAACGTTTAAACGCTCTAAATCGGGCTTATCAGCAAACAATAATGACGTGTTTAATTTCTCAGGTAACGGAATCAAATTGAAGCCGTAAATACGCAACACCTCTTCGATTACGTCAATTTCTCTATCCACATCGATGCGGTAATTTGGAACCAACAAATCAAACTTTTCCGACGTTTCAGTAGTGATTTCAAAATCGAGTGCCAATAAAATTCGTTTGATTGTTTCACTCGGAATTTCGTGCCCTAACAATTGTTTGCAACGCGCTAAACGAAACTCAATTGTACGACGTTGAACGGGAGTTGGATAAAAATCTGTTGGATTACTTGCGATTTTTGCGCCTGTAATTTCACATATCAATTGAGCAGCACGATGTAATGCATACGGAACCATATCAACATCTACCCCACGTTCAAAGCGGAAACTCGCGTCAGTTGATAATCCATGTCGTTTTGCAGATTTACGTACGCTAACTGGTTGAAAAAATGCAGCTTCTAACACAACTTCTGTTGTATCATCAGCTATTCCACTATCTTTTCCACCAAAAACACCAGCAATACAAAGTGGTTCTGAGGCATTTGCAATGATCAAATCTTCATTATCCAACGTGCGTTCAACTCCATCCAAGGTAATTAGTTTTTCACCTTTCTCAGCTGTACGAACAATTAATTGCTCCCCAACTTTCGCAGCATCAAATGCATGTAGTGGTGTTCCTAATTCACGCATTACGTAATTGGTACAATCAACCACCGCATTTATCGGAGCGATTCCAACAGCACGCAGCCGATTTTGCATCCAAGCTGGAGAAGGTTTATTTGCAACATTCGTGAAAGTAAGTGTCATGTATCGCGGACAACGTTCTTGGTCCAATACTTGAACACTAACTGGTAAATCACTTGTTTTAATAAGTGCATCTAACTCTTTTAATTTCAGTTTCTTATCAAGCGATTCGTGACAAGACAAATAAGCGTACACATCACGAGCAACACCAACATGACCCATTGCGTCAGCTCTGTTTGGTGTCAATCCAATTTCAATTTGAACATCACTTTCCAATTGCAAATAATCAGCTGCAGGCGTTCCTACTTTTGCAGAAGGATCAAGCACCATGATTCCTGCGTGACTTTCCCCTAATCCTAATTCATCTTCAGCACACAACATACCAAACGATTCGACATCTCTAATTTTAGAGACTTTCATTTTCAAAGGTTGATCGGGTGTTGGATATAAAACAGCACCTACTTGCGCTAAAATAACTTTTTGACCAACTGCAACATTTGGAGCGCCACATACAACTTGTACGATTTCGGTTCCATTATTTACCGTTGTAACTTTTAAACGATCTGCATTGGGATGTTGCTCACACGTCATCACTTCCGCAACGACAACATGTGCAAGTCCACCTTTTACAGCTTCAATAGTTTCAAAACCTTCTACTTCCAGACCAGTATCTGTCAATAAATGGTCTAATTCTTCAGGAGTAAACGTTTTTGGCAAAAATTCATTTAACCAATTGTATGAAATTTTCATGTATGCTATTTCAAAATATAGGCGCGAAAATACAAATTAATAGTGACTTTTTTAGCACCATATCGCTTTGGTTTAACGTTATTAAGCCAAAATTGTTGGCAACTTTCAATGATAATACAAGCTGATTTTGTGAAATATGAAAGTGTCTTATTATCTTCGTGGCACATGCAACAAGAAGAATTCATAAATATCCGTCGTTTAATTGCCAGTAAAAACCCGCGTTTACTCAAATGGTTACCCGGTTTTTTATTGCGGTATATCGAACGTGTTGTTCATCAAAAAGATGTCAATTACTTTTTGAATAAATACCAATCAACAAATCAGGATTTTTGCACGGATGTGTTGACTGAAATTGGCGTCAACTATACAATTGAGGGAATTGAAAACATTCCAAAAGACGGGAAATGCGTCATTGTAATGAATCACCCTCTTGGAGGAATGGACGCAATGATCTTGGTTGATGCCTTAAAAAATCACCGAACAGACTTGAAATTCATCGTCAATGATTTGTTGTTGAACCTGGGTCGATTGAACGAATTGTTTGTTGGTGTCAATAAACATGGTAAAAACAGCAGTCAATCCATTCAAAAAGTAAACGATTTGTTTGCATCCGAGAATTGCGTTTGTATTTTTCCGGCTGGATTGGTTAGTCGCAGAAAAAAAGGTTTGATCCGCGATTTAACATGGAAGAAAACGTTTGTTCGCCAATCGAAACTAAACGACCAAGTAATAATACCCGTTTTCATTGATGGACATTTGTCGAATTGGTTTTATAACCTTTCAAACTTTAGGCAGTTTCTAGGTATCAAAGCGAACATTGAAATGTTTTATTTGGTGGACGAATTGTACAAACAAAAAGGACTTACCGTTGCTATTACAGTTGGAAAACCTATATTAGCTAACACATTAAGTGACGATAAATCAGATAGCACTCATGCTGAATGGTTTCGAAATCATATCTATACTTTAAACGATTAACAATGCAACAAGAGGCAATTATACCCGCTATTGATAAAGCAATCATCAAACAAGAATTGACTGCTGCTGGACTAATGCGCAAAACAAGAAAAGGCGATAATGAAATCTATTGTGTTAATTTTCACAACGCACCAAATGTCGTTCGCGAAATTGGTCGTTTGCGGGAAATAACGTTTCGAGCAGCTGGCGGTGGAACAGGTCTTTCTTTGGATTTAGACGAATACGACACCAACGAAATTTGCTACGATCAATTGATCGTTTGGTCACCTGAAGACGAAGAAATCATTGGTGGTTACCGTTTTATTATGTGCAAAAACGCACGTGATGTAAAAGGTGAAATTCATTTGTCAACAAGTCATTATTTTGATTTTTCACCAACTTTCATCTCCGATTATTTGCCTTACACCTGTGAATTAGGTAGAAGTTTTGTGCAACCAAATTTTCAACCAACAGTTAATCCGCGCAAAGGCTTATTTGCATTGGACAATATCTGGGATGGACTTGGAGCAATCGCAAAAACTTACGCTAACGAAATAAAATACTTTTTTGGTAAAGTAACAATGTATCCTAGCTATAACGTTGAATCGCGTGATTTCTTGTTACATTTTCTACACAAATATTTTCCAGATAATGAAAACTTAATGGTTCCATTTCATCCATTAGTTCAACAAGGGAATTCAGCTTTGTACCAAGAAATGTTAGGCGACTTGCCATTCAAAGACGGTTTCAAAGTGCTCAATTCCTATGTTCGCGAACGTGGAGAAAACATCCCACCTTTGGTAAATATTTACATGAATTTATCGCCAACAATGAAAACTTTTGGAACGGCTGTAAATTCAGAGTTTGGTGATGTCGAAGAAACAGGTATTTTAATTACAATCGCTGATATTTACGACGAGAAAAAAGAACGTCATTTGAATTATTAAGCGCGTGATTTAAAGCTGGAAATAATCGCCATCTGCTACAACAACAGTGTTTTCAAAGTGATTTTTAGCTTCAATTAAATGTTCAGTTGAATCCTCGTATCTTGCTGATAAATGACCAATTAGCAATTTACCCACTCCTGATTTCTCTGCCATTTGGCCAGCTTCTAAAGCAGTTGTGTGAAAAGTTGTCTTCGCGCGTTCTTTTAACGCGTGAAGAAACGTTGCTTCGTGATACAACAAGGTTGAATCTTGGATATATGGAATAATCCGTTCGTCGTATTTGGTATCCGAACAAAAGGAATAACTTCTCGGTTTCGGTGGATCGAAGGTGTATTTTTTGTAGTTCAAAATCGAACCGTCTGGCAACACTACATCCTCGCCTCGTTTAAAAAAGGGAATACATGTTAACGAAAGGCCATCAGCTTTAAATTTTTCACCGTCAATGGATCGTTCCTTTCGTTTTTCCTGAATACGGTATCCATTGGTTGGTATGCGGTGATTGAGTGGAAACGTCCAGATTTCAATTAATTTATCGGAGTAAATCAACTTGTGTTCTTTTCCATTTAACGGAACAAAAGTTAACTCAAAACCTAATTTTGCTCCACCAACCTCTAATTGTAACCGAACAATCTGTTCTAATTCGACTGGACCATATATGGTAACTCCTTGATTTCTACCCAACAAATGCAAGGTACTCAACAAACCTACAAGGCCAAAATAATGATCGCCGTGCAAGTGAGAAATTAAAATATGTGTTATTTTTTGAAAGTGAATTTTGTGTTTTCTTAATTCGTTTTGCGTTCCTTCTCCACAATCTATTAAAATATGGCGGTCATTGCAACGAATGTATTGAGCGGTTGGTTTTCTTTTCGCTGTTGGCAAAGCAGCTCCAGAGCCTAGAATTGTCAATTCAAAACTCATGGATAATTAGTCATTCAATCGTGCAATTGCTGCGGCACAATCAGGCATGATTGTCAAGACTTTATCTAATTGAGCAATGGCAATCATTTTTAAAACTGTAGGTTGTAATCCCGCTAAAATCAACATACCATTGACATCTTTGCAAATACGGTTTGCAAATAAAATGGCAGATAATCCAGATGAATCGCAATAACGCGTAGCAGACAAATCGATAATAATTGTATTTACCGCGTTTTTTTGCAATTGGATCAATTCATTTTTCAAATCGGGTGCTATTTGCGCATCCAATTTTTCAGCTTTCACGCTAACAACTGTATATTTTTCTTCGTTTAATACCTTGAAATTCATCAGTTATTTGTTTAAGTGAATGATTATCTTCCTATTTTGCTTGCTAATAAATAGATTGCGGCCATGCGAACTGCAACTCCATTCTCTACTTGTTGCAAAATGATTGACTGGTCTGAATCGGCAACATCAGAAGTGATTTCTACCCCACGATTGATTGGTCCTGGGTGCATCACAATGATTTCTTTGTCGAGGTTGTTTAATATTTCCTTGGTTAATCCGTATTGCATGGAATATTCGCGCAAGCTTGGGAAAAACTGGATGTCTTGGCGTTCTAATTGAATGCGCAGCATGTTTGCCACATCACACCAATTCAATGCGCGCTGTAAGTTGTGTTCCACTTTCACCCCTAATTGTTCAATGTACTTAGGGATCAATGTAGTAGGACCGCACACCATTACTTCTGCGCCTAACTTTTGAAGCGTGTAAATATTCGATAAAGCAACGCGTGAATGCAAGATGTCACCTACGATGACAACTTTTTTTCCTGCTACTTCACCCAAACGCTCACGAATGGAAAAAGCATCTAATAAACCTTGTGTTGGGTGTTCGTGTGTTCCATCACCTGCATTGATAACACGTGTGTTTGTGCGTTGCGACAAGAATAATGCTGCCCCAGGATTTGGGTGACGCATCACAACCATATCCACTTTCATGGATAAAATATTGTTCACCGTATCGATTAATGTTTCTCCTTTTTTGACAGAACTTGAAGCAGCAGAAAAATTGACCACATCAGCAGACAATCTTTTCTCAGCAAGTTCAAAGGATAAACGCGTACGAGTTGAATTCTCAAAAAACAAGTTAGCAATAGTGATGTCTCGTAAAGAGGGAACTTTTTTTATCGGTCGATTAATGACTTCTTTAAAACTATCAGCAGTTTTAAAAATCAATTCGATATCTTGACGAGTCAAGTCACGAATTCCAACTAAATGATCAACGCTTAAGTGTTCCATTCTGTGTAAACAATACTATTTTATCAGTTCCTTCTATTTCTTTCCATTCTACTGAAACACGCTCAGAATCGAGGGTGTCGACAGCTTGACCAACATAATCAGCTTGTATTGGCAAATCACGTTGAAAACGACGATCGATCAACGTCAACAGTTCCACGCATTTCGGGCGACCAAAAGCCAACAAGGCATCTAATCCCGAACGAATCGTTCTTCCTGTGTACAAAACATCATCAATCAGCACCACTTTTTTTCCTTCGATTGTAAAATCGATGTTTGTAGCCGAAGGGATCAATGGTTTTTCTCTTCTACGAAAATCATCTCGGTAAAAGGTAATGTCCAATTGACCACACTGAATTGAATGATTTGTGATTGCTTCTAAAATTGTTTTCAAACGCTCAAGCACATGAATACCACGTGGTTGTAAACCGATTAAAACTGTTTCTTCGAAATTGTCGTGATTTTCAATCAATTGATAGGCAAGGCGGTTCATTGTTAATTGAACTTGTTGGTCGTCTAAAATGACTTGCTTTTCCATCGGTTACAAATTTAATTAAAAGCTGCAAATTGGCAACACGAATCGACTTGTAGTTTTCAACTTTCTTTTATCGATTTGTGGAAAACAAAGAACATGACTCATTTTCAAGTAATTATTTTGTAATCCACGCCCAAAAACGCTTGTGTAATCGCGGAATAATTAATCCCATTAACGGCACAAGAATCAGGGTTAAAATCAATGTCTTTACCAATTGAGGTAAGTCTTTGATAATCGGAAATAAGGTTGCAAAAAGTATATTAATAACTGGATATACAAATAACCAACTTATTAATAACAGCTTCCATACTTTGGGTTTTTTCGGTGTGTTTTCCATCAGTTTTTTTTATTTTTTTTAAAGATAAAAGGATTTTTAAGAATAAAGGAATTATCCTCCTTTTCGTTTTACTTTGTAACCGTCTTTTTGTAACAATTCAATTATTTTGTCACGAAAAGCACCTTGCACAATGATTTCACCATCTTTAGCAGTCCCGCCAACACCACATTTGCTTTTCAATTGCTTTCCTAAGTCTTTCAAGTCATCATCTGTTCCAACAAATCCTTCAATCAAAGTGACTTCTTTTCCGCCGCGTTGTTTGCGGTCAATTGAAACATACAACAATTGATCTTTTGGCGCTAAAGTCGCTTGCTCTTCTTCCTCTTCGAACTGATAATTGTAATTTGGATTTGTTGAATAAACAATGTCCAAACGCTCTTTTTTCTTTTTACTCAAAACCAGAAATTTTTACCACACAAATATAATTACTAATGTTGGTTGTATGATAAATCGACTTATTCAAGATTGAAAATTATATTTTCGGGCATTTTTTGCAATGAACTCCTTTTTTCTTGTACTTTTTGCAACAATCTTTTTTCTTGTCACACGAACAAGAATCACAGGAAGCGAACTTGTTTGGAAGCGTGCATGGAGTACTGTGTTGAACTTGTTTCATTGCTTATTTAGAATAATTCTACACAAAGATAATCGATAAAAGAATTCCTCCGTATTTTTTTTCGTTTTTTTAGAAATATTTTTGAGCGCGGCGAAAGGTATTCGTGTGTGCTTCAATAATCGTTCGGATTTCAGGTGCATAACCTCCCCCCATTGTGCAAACAATTGGACAATCCAACGCTTGCGCAAACGAAAAAACGAGTTCGTCGCGTTGTGCACAGCCAGCTAAGCTCAATCCCAATTTTCCCAATTTATCTGCTACCAACACATCAACGCCGCATTGATAAAAGATAAAATTTGGAACAAATTGAACTTGGATTGCAGCAAGATGTTTTGTTAGTTCAGATAAATAATAATCATCGCCGCAATTATCGGGTAAACCGACATCTAAATCGCTTTGTTCTTTTTGTAAAGGATAATTGGATTGACCGTGCATGCTAAAAGTGAATACCGCTTTTTCGTGCGCAAAGATTTGAGCGGTTCCATTACCTTGATGTACATCCAAATCGATGATTAAAATGCGTTTGATAGCTGTGTTTTTTAGCAACCAATTACTCGCAATAGCTTGATCGTTCAACAAACAAAATCCTTCTCCCCTGCCTGAATACGAATGATGCGTTCCGCCTGCAATATTGAAAGCGATGCCACCATTCACAACTAATTCAGCACATTTGCGCGTTCCTTCCATGATAATTAATTCGCGTTGAATCAATTCGGGGCAATGTACAAAACCAGAAACACGCTGTTCTCGTGGTGTGCAGTCTAAATTAATTAATCGCTTAATATATGCTTGCGTGTGCACGTCGACTAAATGACGCTGTTCGATGACGGTTGGTTCAAACAAATCTGTCGGTGAAATGATTCCTTCATATACCAGTTGCTCTTTCAACAAAATGTATTTTTCCATTGGAAAACGGTGGTTTTCTGGAACTGGGTGCACATAAATTGGAGCATACGCAACAGGAAAACTCATTTCTCTTATTTATTTTCTGTTAAAATCAGCTTGAATGGCCAGAAACACCACCTCATCATTAACAGGTGTAAATGAATAATGAATCTGATCTGATGATTTTAAGCGCATGGTAAGCATTCCAATTCCTGAATTGATAGTAGGTTCCATTAATCCTTCGGTTAATTTTTGCTGAACCATTTTTTGAATCTGGTCCTTTTCCAAAGCATTTAATTGATCTATAAAATCACTTATTTCTCCTTGCTTTTTGGAATTTGTATAATTACCTATTACAAGTTTGATTTTTGCTTTGTTCGTTGCCAATAAAAACAATGTATCTTGTTTTTCATTTATTTTCTCGCCGTGAATCAAGGTGTTTTTCAATCCTTCTGTTACAACACTGAATACATTTTTCACAACTTTTTTGTCGTCACCAAGTGCTAATAAAGCGTCTTCAACACTAAAAACCATTCGGTGTAATAAATCGTAATTCATTTCACCAAAATGAAACACCAGTTGTTGGTCAAAACCAGCATTTTCTAATTGATTTTTTATTGTTGAAATATACGATGGGGACTGCATTTTAATTAATTATGAATGATTTGAACAAACCCCTTGTAATTAATTGCACCATTTTGAATTAACTGCACAAAATATACGCCGTCACTCAATTCATATCCATTTGTATCGCTTCCGTCCCAATCGTTTTGATACGCTGGCGCATGAAAAACCACTTCACCCCAACGATTTTGAATGATTAATTCGGTATTTGCATTTAAATTTGTTATGACAAAAAAATCATTCGTTCCATCAGCATTTACAGTCATGACATTCGGAACTTTCATGTCTCCAAGTATCGTAATGAATTGTTCTGTTGAATCAATACAACCATTAGCAGCTGTTACAGTCAATAGAACAGGATAAATTCCTGCAATTGGAAATGCTGTTGTAAATATTGGTTGATTGTTGATGAGACCAAGTGCTGAAATTGACCAACTAAATTGAGTTGCACCAATACTATTATCCGTGAATGTTATCGGTGAATTTGGAAACAAATCTCCTGTGGTGAATGTAAAAGCTGCCACTGGACTTGGAGAATTGCCTACAGTGATTGCATTAACTGTATCTGCACAACCAAACTGATTGGTCACAATCAAACTGTATTGACCCGCAGATAGTGAATTGATTGACAACGTAGTGTCTGTAGAACCAATCCATTGAACTGAATAAGGTGAGTTTCCTGAAATAGTTATCCCCGAAATTGTACCTGTTGCATTTTCACAAGCAGCCGAAACCACAATCATGTTTGAAGTGTCAATTATTGGTCCGGAAGCTGATGGAATTAAAACGTGTAATGTGTCACTGCAACCAAGTGCATCTACAACAATAAATTGATGATTACCTGCAGTAGCTTGTGTTAACGAAGCATTGCTTTGCACATTGTTGTCCCAAAAATAAGTGTAGTTTGGTGTTCCATTCGAAACAGATACGCCAGAAATTATTCCGTCTGATAAACCACAATGTTCTGAAGTCACTTGAAGCGCTCCAGCTTGTATTATTGGAGCATTTGCTTTTGGTACAACTACTACAATAGTATCGTGACATGCTTGACCATCCGTAACAATTAACGAATAATTTCCAGCTCCAACATTCGTTAAATTTGCGGTTGTTGCATTGTTGGACCATAAATAGTTTATAGGATTCACTCCCGAAACTTGTATGCCACTGACAGCGCCTGTATTTTGTATACATGCACTTGGGGATATAACTAGTCCGCTTGTATCAATGGTCAATGGAGAACTTCCCGCAATTGTATAATTTATTGATTGAACGGTACAACCCAAACTATCTGTCACAGTTAATTGGTAATTTCCAGCCGTTGCTTGCGTTAAATTGATTGAATTCACTACTTGATTATTCCAATGATAGACCAAAGGCCCAACTCCTCCGCTCGCAATCAAACCTGTTATGGATCCTGCTCCTGAACAGCCTGCATTAGTGACAACTGCCGTCCCACTTAGCGATAAATTCCCAACAAAAACTGTCACCGGAATCCGATAATTACTCGGACAAAAACCAACATAATAAGTTGTTGTTGCAGTTAAAACAGGAGTAGTAAATGTTGTTCCTGTACCAACTGAAGTCGTGCCATATTGTGATGTGTACCAAGTTAATTGAGTTCCTGTTGAAAGTGTACCTGAAACTGTAGCCGTTAATACGACACTATTTCCTGAACATATTCCTTGATTTGAAGCTGCTATAGCTATTGGTGCTATGCTTGAAAATTGAAATCCACTTGCACCATTTGTAGCACCATTTGGTGGGAAATTAGCAACAATATTTGTCGGATAACTTGCTGTAGTTACAATTCCGTTTGAACCTCCAGTTAATAAAACTGTAGGCGTACCAGAAGAAAAGGAAATTGAACCTCCTGTTCCGCCACCACCTGGACCATCTGCTTCAACGGGAGTTACTCCTGCAGAATAATAATTCAATGCATTATTTCCACCATTACCTCCAGAAGCAGCTAATGTCAATGACGTAGGAAGTAATTGTGCGTTCTGAATAATGATCGTTCCACCAGCGCCGCCGCCGCCAGCACCATCGTGTCCTTTTTTTGTTGCAAAAATAGACGGCGTTTCGTTCAATGGATTGGAATTTTTTCCTGAACTTCCAGTTGCTTCAATTGTTCCGGTACCTGAAACAGTACCATAAGAAACGATGAAAACTAAGCCTCCGCCATTACCTCCATTTCCACCTTGTGAATTATCCATTTCTCCAGCACCGCCGCCACCGCCAAAAAAGACTTTACTGGCATTATAGGTTAATGGATGTCCTCCAAGTCCTCCTTCTTTTCGTCTAAAATCACCAGACCAAGCTGTATTGTTGGGGCCCAAAAGTGCTTCATCTTGGTTTGATTGTGCACCTGAATAGCCTCCTCTACCTCCGCCAGCGCTCAGAGCACTTGAAAAACCAGTTTGCTCTAAGTTCCAGAAAGCAGCATACATGGACGATGGGATTCCTTTCCCCGTGTAAGTTCCTGTCCCAATATTCGAACCACCACCTCCACCAGCATTTTTATAATTCCCGCCGCCACCTCCATTGGCAGGAGCTGATTTCCCATAGCGAGAAAATAACGCATCGTATTCGGTATAAAAACCTACAATACTTTCGCCTTTTTCTGCTCCTTGATTTGCTTGAGATGACGCACAAAAACCTACATCTGCAGCAGTTGAAGCTGGTCCAGCAGTTTGGTTCTCAGTCACACCTCCTCTAAACCCAAAGCCTGAAGCACTGATTTTTGAATTGGATGCAAGCGATAAATTTCCATTTATCTCCAACGCAACAATTCCTCCTGTTGCCCCATTCCATTGCATTGGAACAATAGTAGCATTGGATGCAAGTGATAAGTCGTTTAGTCTTGGAACGCGCACAATTTGAACATGACCAGCAGCTGTGTAATTTTTTTGAACAGGACACATCAATTGAATGGTCGTAGCATTTGTAATACTAGCTACTTCAACAAGTTCATAGTTTCCTGCATTGTTGTATGCAGTAATGTTCCCCCACAAATCAGGATAACTGGGCCAATCAGAAATATGACCAGTAGGAACGGTGTATATACTTCCCCAACTAGCTGTCGGTGTGACATCAACATCCATTGTGGCACCTTGCGCTTGGTAAATCAACAACAAATCACCTGGTCCTAACGGTTGTGTGAAAAAAGCATTCGTTAAAGCAGTAGCCGTTACTGATAGCGTGGTTGAAACAGTTGCACTAAGGTTGGCAGTGACAACTTCATATGCATTTAATTGAACATTTGAAGCAGTGACAGTGTAATTACCATGCATCCCTTTTTGTCCAAAAAACACACCTGGAATTAAAAATAAGAAGAGAAATAGAACCTTCAACATGCTTGTCATTTCAATTTAGCAGCATGAAGTTACTCAGAAATTAAATACAACTATATTTTTTTTAGCATTTCTTGCATGATTGATGTCACTGCTGGACAAACTTCCATGTTTTTTCGTGTCAAATCAAGAATTTGGTACATGTTTTTTCGATCGGTGTGTGGATATTCACGACACGCCAAGGGTCTGTCTTCGTAAACCATGCAGTAATTATCGTTATCGAGAAACGCACACGGCGATTGTTGTAAGACATAATCGTTGTCCGAATCGATTTTCAAGTATGTAGTTATGAAATGCTTTTCCGTCATTTTCAGACGTTTCGACAAGCGCTTGATATCGACATCTCTAAAGATGGGACTTGTTGTTTTACAACAGTTTGCACACGAAAGGCAATCCACTTTTCGGAAAGTTTGCTTGTGTAATTGATGGAATTGTTGATCGAGCATGCGTGGATTCGCTTTTTTTGCTTTTTTCACCCACTTCACATACGTTTCTTTTTCAGAAAGCGCATGCTGAATCGCCTGATCAATGTCCACTTTCATTTATTTCCCTTTCAATTCCATTGCCTTTAATGTGTTCATCATCAAAGAAGCAATTGTCATTGGTCCTACACCACCGGGTACAGGTGAAATCCACGAAGTTTTTGGAGCAACGTTTTGAAAATCAACATCACCAACCAAACGCCAACCTCTTTCTCTCGACGGATCTTCGATGCGTGAAGTACCCACGTCAATCACAACAGCGCCTTCTTTGACCATGTCTTCGGTAATGAAACCAGGTACACCAACTGCAGCAATTAGTATGTCGGCTTGTTTGCAAATATCTTTGATGTTCTCCGAACGCGAATGCGCCAAAGTAACGGTACAATTTCCTGGATCGGTATTTTTACCTAACAACAAACTCAAAGGCGTTCCCACAATATTACTTCGTCCAACGATCACACAATTTTTACCGGATGTTTCAATGTTGTAACGGCGCATCAATTCAACAATTCCAGCAGGTGTTGCCGGCACGAAACCTGGGATGTTCAACATCATGTTCCCCACATTAATTGGGTGAAATCCGTCGACATCTTTTTTCGGATCGATTGCCAAGGTTACTTTCATCTCATCGATGTGCGCTGGCAAAGGCAATTGCACGATAAATCCATCAATGCTTTTGTCTTCGTTCAAGGCGTGAATCTTGTTCAACAATACTTCTTCGGTAATCGATTCATCGTAACGAATCAATGAACTTTCAAAACCAATTTCATCACACGCTTTCAACTTATTATTGACATAGGTAACAGAACCGCCATCGCGACCAACTAAAATTGCGGCTAAATGCGGTATTTTACGACCGTTTTCTTTCCGTTCTTTTACTTGAGCAGCGAGTTCTTTTTGAATTTGCAAGGAAACTTCTTTACCGTTGAGAATTTGCATGATGTGTTCTTTTT
>CALJKJ010000002.1 GCA_937973685.1 uncultured Flavobacteriales bacterium
AAAGTTCCATAACAACGATTCTACAAGACAGGGTTGGCACCATTTGGGTTGGCACACAAGACGGGATAAATCGTTTTGATGGTCAAGAGTTTCAAATTTTCACTCCCGACAACACAAAGGGTTTAGAAAGTGGTTTTATTCTTTCATCACACACCGCAAAAAACGGATTTTTGTGGTTCGGCACATCAAATGGATTAACCGCTTTTGATCCAAAAACAGAATCATTTAAAACGTATTTTTTACCAAATAAAACCACCTTTCCAGTAGAGGAGATTGCTGAAGATACCGCAGGCAATTTATACTTGGCAACAACAACAAGGGGCCTCGCTTTTTGGAACAAAAACACAAAACAAACCCAGCTTTTACAAGTAAATTTACCATCCAAACACCTGCATTATATAAAGTTTCTAACCGCACAAACGCTCTTAATTTCAACAGAAGACAAAGGTGTTTTTACTTATAACATTGTTTCCAAGCAATTGGTAAAATGTGTTGGTTTACAAGCGAACAATACTGGTTTTATTATTAACGATGCCGAATGGTATCAAGGAGCGGTGTTTTTATTGGGAACAACGAAAGGATTGTGGTTTTTCAATATTCAAAATGGAAAATGCGCTCCGTTTTTAAAAGAGCAAACAGCCATTTATGGCGAAGTTGCTGTCTCTGATATTTTTTTGTTTTCAAAAAACGAATTTTTTGTAGCAACAGAAGGAAGCGGTTTGTTGACGGTCAGCAAGCAAAAAGGCAAGTACAACGTATATCAAAGTAAAAAAGACATCTTTCAAAAAAATGCTTTGCAATATGATGAAATCAGTGAATTGTATGGCGATAAAACGGGTGCAATTTGGGTGGCTACACTTCGTGGTTTAAGCTGTTTTAACCCTTTTAATCAAGGTTTTTTGGGTGTTGGGCCAACAGGAAATCTCAAACAAGGATTGCCATCTCCGAGTGTTTGGGGATTTGCCGAGAGCCCAAGTGGCGAAAGCTGTTACATTGCTTCCGATTATGCGGTAACACAACTCGACAGAGCAACGGGAGTTTACAGACAGTTTTATATCAACCAAGGCGATGAAAATGCGTCAAGTGTTTTATCGGTTGCTTATTTGAATCCAAACACGCTGTTGGTTGGTTGTACGGATGGATTGTATCAAATTACACACAGCCCAAATCAGTATGAGGTTAAAAAAATCCGCTACAAAGGGATTGACAACCCGAGCATGTTTGAAAAAGTTTACCGCGTAGTTGCCTATGATAAACAGTCATTTTTTCTGGGAACAAAAGGAGGTGTGTTGTTGTATGATTCAAAAACAGGTTCGTTCACACCTTTTTCCCTGAATTTAAAACAGCCAAATCGTTCGATAAAAGGAGGTGTGTGTAAAGCAATTTACAAAGGAATTGATGGCACAATGTATTTTGGAACGAGTGAAGGAGGACTTTCTGTTTTGAAAAAAAGTAAGAATCAGTTACAAATCACACCTTACAAATGGAACACTGCGCTAACAAAAGCGAGCAAAGACTACATACTCAGTATTTATCAAGACAAGCCCAATGAATTATGGTTGGGAACAACCGGTTCGGGGATTTTACAACTCAACACAAAAAAGGGTCAAGTAACCGCTTTTTCCAAAAAAGACGGGCTGCCAAACAATTTTATTTACGGGATTTTATCCGATAAAAAAGGAAACCTGTGGTTGAGTACCAATAGGGGAATAGCAAAGTTTTCACGCACAACGAAACAACTTGAAAATTACACAGAAGTCCACGGACTAATGAGTAACGAATTTAATACAGGCGCTTATTTTTCATCGGTATCGGGCGATTTGTTTTTTGGAGGAATTGCAGGGTATAATTTTTTCAATCCGATAAAATTGACTGTTGACCAAACACCGCTAACGGTTAGTTTTTTAAAGTTTAAATTTGACGACAATTGGTTGACGCCAGCAGATAAAAACGCACCTTTTAAAAATGCTTTTGCGCAAACGAAAAAAATTACGTTGCGCTACAACCAACGAAGTTTTACCGTGCGGTTTGTCGCTTCCGATTTAATGGACAACCGCTTGATAACCTATAAATATCGTTTGGTTGGATCGAATGAAAATGAAGTTTTACTTGGAAACAATAACGAAATTCGTTTCAACTCACTATCCCCAGGATCTTATTATTTGGAGGTATATGCAAAACGTTCAGGAGGCAAATGGAACACCATTCCAGCATCGTTAGAGATTGAAATTGCCGCTCCTTTTTGGGGCAAATGGTGGTTTTGGGCAATCGTTGCGTTTGTGCTTATTATTTCGGGGGTGATTTTTGTGAAAAGCCGCATTAATTTAGCGCGCAGGGATCAAGTTCGATTGGAAATGAAAATTGTGGAACGCACGCGAGAAATCCGCAATCAAAGCAGAAAAATTGAGCAACAAAAACAGCTACTAGAAGTAGAAAAAAACAAAGTTGACGAGCAACAAAAATTACTTCAAATAGAAAAAGATAAATCCGAAAAATTGCTTCGGAACATCATACCTGAATCGACTGCAGAAGAACTAAAAAATAATGGCCGAGCAGAAGCCCGCGCCTATAAAATGGTTTCTGTTTTGTTTACTGATTTTGTCGGATTTACGAAAATAGCAGAAGGCTTAAAACCGACTGAATTGGTCAATAAATTGGATATTTATTTCCGCAAGTTTGATGAAATTATTGTCCGTAATAATCTGGAAAAAATCAAAACCATTGGTGATGCGTACATGTGTGCTGGTGGGGTTCCTCTGCGCAACGCAACCAATCCAATTGATGCGGTTTTAGCGGCGTTACAAATTCAAGATTACATGCAGCGCTTGAAGCACCAAGCAATTGCAAACGGAACAGAATATTGGGATTTGCGCTTGGGAATAAACACAGGCGAAGTAACTGCCGGAGTTATTGGAACGCAGCGTTTTGCTTATGATATTTGGGGCGCAACAGTAAACCAAGCACAGCGCATGGAAATGATGGGAGAACCTGGAAAAGTTACCATTTCCGGCGCGACATTCAAACACATTGAACCGTATTTCGAGTGCTCTTATCGTGGAAAAGTTCAATCGAAAAGCAAGGGTTGGATTGAGATGTATACGGTTGAACGGATCAAACCGGAGTTGTCTATTAATGGCGAAGGACTCATTGCAAACAACCGTTTACAGCAGATTGTAAATTTACACCAATCAAGTCGGATCAATTATTACAAGGCAGAAAAAAGTGTGCTCAAAATACTTGAAAAAGGACTATCTAAAAAATTACATTACCATTGCATTGAACACACAAAAGATGTTGTGCGCGCTGTTGAGCGGTATGCTTTGATGGAAGATGTGACCGATGAAGGTTTGTTTTTATTGAAGTCAGCAGCAACATACCACGACGCAGGTTTTGTCGAAAGTTACGAAGACAACGAATACATTGGCGCCCGCATGGCGGAAGAAATGTTGCCAAAATTTGGTTATTCACAGGCGCACATTGACCAAATAAAAGCATTGATTTTCGTTACTCAAATTCCACACACACCAACAAACAAGCTAGAAGAAATCATGTGTGATGCGGATTTGGATTATTTGGGCCGTGCTGATTTTCATGAAATTGCTGATAAATTGCGCAGAGAATTACGCGAACATGGAAAATTGACCAGTGATCGTGCCTGGGACGAAACACAAGTTGCCTTTTTATCCGGGCACACGTATTTCACCAAGACAGCGATAGCTAGTCGTCAAGCAAAAAAAGAACAAAACTTACAAGAGGTCAAGGAGCGTTTGTTGAAAAACGAATATGCTGATTAACTGATATTGATCAGTTTTGGTGCCGCTTGATTGTTGTAACTTTGTCGCATGAAAATCCGCATATTCATCGTTTTGTTTTTGCCGTTTATTGGCTTTTCCCAATTACCGCAGTTTTATTCCTTGCAATTTGACCCAATAGTTGTCCCGGAATTCATGGGGGTTCAGTCTTTTGCCGTAGGCAGATCAGGCGACGAATTGTTACTAATTGGCGGACGATTAGATGGTTTGCACCGCAGACAGCCTTGGGCTTCGTTTGATTCAGCAGGACACAACAATCAATTAATCGTTATTAACCTTGTAACAAAACAGCTTTGGAAAAAAAGCGTCAATGACTTACCCGCAGATTTAGCAGATCAATTAAAAGCAACGAATCATTGTGCGACGCAAGTTGCTGATTCGCTTTATTTAGTAGGTGGATACGGCATTTCACGCTCAAAAAACGACCACATTACCTTTCCGTCAGCGGTTGCGTTATCTGTTTCAACAACAATTCAAGCGATTAAAAACCAACAGGTTTCGGAGCAATTATTTCAAGTAATTCACCACGACAACTTTGCAGTAACCGGTGGACAATTACAAGTAATTGGAAATACATTTTATTTAGTCGGTGGGCATCGTTTTGATGGAAGGTATAATCCAAAGAACGGACCTTCATATGTTCAAACATACACCAATCAAGTCCGTCAATTTACATGGAACAACTACCCAGCATTCTCTATAATAACGAACGAAGAGTTGTTACACAAGCGGGATTATAATTTGGTAAAAGTCTATGACAAAACTGGCGCAGCATCTTTTTTGGCGTGTTCCGGTGTTTTTCAAGCAGATGTTGATTTGCCACACCAATCTGCCACATCCATTTTCCCATCAGGACAAGTGAAGCAAGTTCCAAATTTCCGTCAATTCTTCAATCAATACGAATGTCCCGATGTCAACTTGTTTGACACGATCACCAAAACAAATCACGTGTTATTTTTTGGCGGAATTGCGCAGTTTTATGACAGTTTAGGTGTGTTGGTACAAGACGATGACGTGCCATTTACCTCACATATTTCTGTTGTGGAGTACAATACCGGCAACGCTGCTGAGTTCCTTCATCCTGCAAACATGCCACAGTTGTTTGGCGCGGGAACGGCATTTATACCGGTTCAAGAACGGATTCTTTTTAATGCCAAGACATTGAGCACGCCATTGAAATTAGGTTATTTGGTCGGTGGTATTCAGTCGTCTGCAAAAAACATTTTTTGGATTAACGAAGGTCAAGAAAGTGCCGCTGTTCCAACTATTTATGCGGTAACATTGTTGCCTACTAACGTAACACTTCGTCCAACAGACACAACGAATCAATTAAATGTTGATTTACTAAATGTGGGCAAGGACGAGCGTTACCGCTTGTTTTTTGATTTGAATGAAGCGGCAACTGTTACTGTTCATTATTATAACGAAAGCGGGGAGTTGATTCACAACAAAACACGTTTTTGTCAAGCAGGAACCACCGCTTGGAAAACGTTATTACCCAAAGAAAAAGGAATGTACCGCGTAAAAATCACGGTAACATCAACAGCAATGAAACAACTATCCGTTTGGGATCAGTTTTTGAAAATTAACTAAATAAAACGCTACCGAATTTTCCTTCTATTGGATTGACAATTAACGTTGGAATGTGTGCGTCGTTGGTGATAATGTATTGCTCGTAACTTGCTGTGATGACGCCAAACATGTTGTTACGGTTCAAGTTCATAATAGCGATCAAATCGGCTTCTAAATAAACAGCATGTTTCACTACTTCTTTATCAAACCCATTTGAGGGAGCAACTTTAGTCGTAACATCAATTCCTCTTTCGTGGAAAAACTTCACAGCAAACTGAATGTTCGCTTTGACTTGACGGCGTAAAAACTCATCCGATTCATCAGGTGTGATCAAGTGAACACGTGATTTGAAATACGTTGCGATGTTGGCAACATAAGCCAATTTTTGTTTTGTTTCTTTATTTAAATCCAGCGGAACTACGATGTCATCGTATCCACTTTCTTTGATTTCTTTTTCTTGAACAACAATAAAAGGAACTGTTGAGTGTGTGATTACTTTAAGCGCGTGACTTCCGGTAATGTGTTGCCAACCATGTTGACCATGTGTTCCCATGAAAATTAATTCGGCATTGGCTTCTTTTGCTAGGTCACCAATATCTTCGAAAATGCTACCTACACGAACAACTGGAGTGATGACAACCCCTTCTGCTTCCTGTTTTTTGATGATTTCTTCCAATTTTTCTTGCGCTTCTGCAATTGCTTTTTCTTTCGCAACAACATGCAATAATTGAATAGTTCCTTGTGTTGTTTTTGCTGTATTAATAGCGTGTTTTAAGGCGTTATCAGCAACAATAGTGAAATCATGGGGAACGATAATGGTTTTCTTTTCCATAGTAATATGCAGGTTCGTTTTAGCTTTACAAAAGTAACGATGGAAACAACGTAAACACTTATTTTTTTATTAGATTATTAAAAATAAACCGTTAATAATTCAAAAAGTGTCCTATTTTTTGCACTTTTGTCCTGATTGACACCGTGCAAAAGCGCGCATTAAAAATCAAAGTAAATGCCGATAATAGGAAAGTTAGTAAAGAAAACAACTGAATTTTCAACGAAACGAAACGCTTTCAAGGGTTTAGATTTCAAAGACCAGCTTACAGCTTTGTCAAAGTTGTTGAAGTTTTCTGCGAAAACACGCTTTGGTCAATACCACGATTTTAATGCTGTTTTAGCAGCCGAGGATTTGGTGAAAGCTTTTCAGGCTGCCGTTCCGTTTACAGATTACGATGATTTGTACAACAAATGGTTGTATCGTTCAATAGCAGGAGAGAAAAACATAACGTGGCCGGGTGTTGTCAAATACTTTGCGTTATCGTCAGGAACAACAGGCTCTCCCAGCAAACGTATTCCTGTTACAAAACAAATGATACGTTCGTTTCAACGCACAACGATCAAACAATTTGCTGCGACTTCGCGCTTGGATTTATCGCCTGCTTTTTATCAAAAATCTTTTTTAGCAGTAGGCGGATCGACCAAATTAGAACATGTTGGCAATCATATTGAAGGCGATTTGTCAGGTATATTAAAAAAACACACGTCCGTTGTGATGTTGCCGTTGACAAAGCCAGATCCAAAAACAGCAGCGATTAAAGACTGGAACAAGAAACTCGACAAAATGGTCGAAATGGCGCCACACTGGGACATTAGTACGGTTGCTGGAATTCCAAGTTGGTGCATCATGTTGATGGAACGAATAGTTGAGAAGTATCAGCTCAACAACATTCATGAAATGTGGCCCAATTTTGAGCTATATGTATACGGAGGAGTTTACATTGAGCCGTATTTGAAACGATTCGAAAAAATCTGCGGCAAAAAAGTACACACCTTAAACACTTATTTATCATCGGAAGGTTATTTTGCTTACCAAAATCGACCGGACACGCATACGATGCAATTGTTGTTAAACACGGGGATTTTCTATGAATTTGTTCCATTTAACACAGAAAATTTTGATGAAAACGGAAACATTCATCAGCATGCGCAAGCATTAACCGTTGATGAGGTTGCTGTAGGCGAAGATTATGCTTTAATTATTTCTACGAATGCTGGTTTGTGGCGTTATATGATTGGTGATTTGGTTCAGTTTACGGATGTGCAGCGACGAGAAATTAAAATCAGCGGACGTATCAAACAATACTTGAGTTTGGTTGGCGAGCATTTATCGTTGGACAATATCAACGTTGCTATTCAAAGTACTATTGAAGAATTAGGCGTTTCTATCCCAGAGTTTTGTTTGTATGCAGATGTTGCCACGCAAGCACACTTGTGGTATTTTGGAACAGACCAACCAATAGACGGCAAAAAAGTAATGGAAACCGTTGATAAGCATTTGTGTGCATTGAATGACGATTACCGTTCGGCACGCAAATACGATACGCTCAAATCCCCTGTTCCAAAATGTATTCCCACGAATAAATTCTATCAATACATGGAATTAAATGGTCGCTTGGGTTCGCAGAATAAATTTCCGCGGGTGATGAATCAACATCAATCCAAAGATTGGTGCTTGTTTTTGGGAGTGTAACTTGTTTTTTCTTCCCGCAGTCGTTTGTAAATCCCGTTTGCGATAACAAGCAACAATATTAGCAAGGAGCCCCAATAGAAGTTTCCGCTGAGCATTTTATCTTCGTGTAAAATTGGAATCGCCAACAAAATGGTATAGACAGGCTCTAGGTTGATGCTCAATGAAACGGTAAAAGCACCCAATTTTTTCATTACTTCGATGGTTGCCAAAAACGCAAACGAAGTACACGCAATGCCTAAAAATAAGAGCCATCCGAGATCAGAACCCGACATTTTGAATAAATCACTAGTTAGTTTTTGTTGCGCGAAAAATATTACGGAGATGAATAAAAAAGCGATTCCCATCTCGTGGAGCGTGATAGCTGAAGCAGGTGTTTCTTCGGCGAGTTTTGCATTGAAAACCGAAAACAACGCCGCACACAATGCCGAAAACAAGCCGATATAAAGCGCATTTAAGTGACTAGCGTGAATGCCGCTTGAAACGATATAAATTCCTAGCACCACAATCAGTCCGAAACAAAATTCCACCCAAGAAAAGCGCTTTTTCATGATCAAGGGCTCCAACCACGTGACGTGTAGCGTTGTTGTTGAGAGACACAAAATTCCCAATGAAGCTGTTGAAAGTTGAATGGAAGTATAAAAAGTCATCCAGTGAACCGCAACTATTATTCCCACGCCAAAGACTTTCAATCGTGTTTTACTGTCGGTAATTTTCCGGGGCAAACCGAGCCATTTCAATGCAAAAAAGAGCGAAACAAATGCTATTAACACCCGAAACCAAACGATGTTTAACGCGTCAATTTGGATGATTTTTCCTAAAATACCTGTAAAGCCCCACATAAATATGATGACGTGCAGCAATAAATGATATTTGTATTTTGAAAACATTCGACCAAAGGTAATGAAATGAAATAAAGTCTCTAATGATTTGTCTATCTTTGCCAAAAACAAAAACTATGTCGCATATCACCACACTCAGTGATTTTATCATCGATCGTCAAGCTGAATTTCCTGGAGCAACAGGAGAATTAACACGTATCTTAAACGATATCGCAATTGCTTCGAAAATTGTTTCACGCGATGTGCGTAGAGCAGGATTGGTGGATCACATTTTAGGTGCACAAGGTGAGGTAAACATTCAAGGTGAGGAACAGCAAAAGTTAGATGTTGTTGCAGATAACCAATTTATCAAGGTGTTTGAATCGAGTGGTGAGATTTGTGGAATTGCTTCGGAGGAAAACGACGACTTTGTGGCGTTTACTTCTGAAAAAGCAATGAATGGTAAATACGTTGTGTTGTTTGATCCCTTGGACGGTTCGTCTAATATTGATGTAAACGTTTCTATCGGGACAATTTTCTCGATTTACAAACGTGTTTCACCAGTTGGAACACCCGCTACTTTGGAAGACATGTTACAAAAAGGAACCGATCAAATTGCTGCAGGATATGTATTGTACGGTTCATCAACCATGTTGGTGTACACGACAGGACACGGTGTAAATGGTTTTACATTGGATCCGTCAATCGGTGAGTTTTGTTTGTCGCACCCCAACATGAAGATGCCTGAATCGGGTAGAATGTATGCGATGAACGAAGGAAACATTCACGAATGCGAACAAGGTTTACGCGATTACGTTGCGTTTTGTCAACAAGTTCAGGAAGACGGCAGACCGTATTCTGGGCGTTACATTGGTTCGTTGGTGGCAGATTTTCACCGCAACATGATCAAAGGAGGAATTTACATTTATCCGGTAACGAACCAAAGTCCAAAAGGCAAGTTGCGTTTGTTGTACGAGTGCAATCCCTTGGCGTTTATTGCTGAACAAGCAGGCGGAATGGCAACAAATGGTACGGAACGTATATTAGACATTCAGCCAACTGCATTGCACGAGCGTTGTGGCTATTATACAGGTTCCAAAAACATGATGCTCAAAGCGATTGCTTGTTTGGAGAAGGCAAGAGGGTAAGCGGAAAACTCACTTCATTTTAAACGCCCAAATAAAATTTAGGTTGACAAAGTTGTTGTAGTTTATGGCTTGTTCCCCGGGTCCTCCTCCGATATAAAAATTACCAAAAGGCCCATAATTACCAATCAAGCGCACTTTAAAGTTGTAATTTTCAATCGGAAGATTCATTCCAATTCCAAAGGAAAAACCAATGTCTGCAGTGGAATAACCTTTCCATTTGCGTTGGTTTATGTAGGTTATAGCACCTTCTTGTTTGACTTCCGTTGCATTTATTCTAACAGGCAATGGTAAGTTAAAGTAGCATCCAGGTTCTACAAACACGCTACCTGTTTTTACTTTAAAAAGTTGAATAGGAAAACTACTGAAAAGGCGAACCTGATGAAAGCATAAGGACAAATCATAATATTTTGTTGTGTTATTCTGAGAAAAATGATACTCCAAAGAAATAGAGTCCATTGCCACGCGTGTTATTTGGTAGTCGATCCCAAACCGCACACTGTGTTTTTTGTTTTGTTTTTGTGTGTTGAAATATAATCCCAAACCACCACCCATTTTGTTGGTTACCTGTGAATAAGAAGTTGAGTAATTGGAAGAAAGCCCAAGTTCAACGAAACGGTTTTTCAACGTATCTTGCGCAACTACATTCTGCAGCAACAAGAAGCTGGTAACAATAACTACAAACTTCATTTTAAGCGTAGGTTTAAGTAGTGGATAATAATTCGATTAAATATACGAAAACAGTTCGAATAAACACCTTTTTATCCCAGTCTTTTTGCAACGTTGCTTGCGTGTTTTCAACAAATTTTACCGAACTTTGTTCTTAGAAAGGGGGCGCAAGGTGTTGTGTCCCCTAAACTATTTAACAGTTGGCGACAAATCAATATGGAACAAGCACAATTTTTAGCGCATTTTAAGCAACTCAACGGAATTGACGACACAGCAAATGCCTTGCAACAAGCAGCAATTCGCATTCATTGGAAAGGTCTGGTCGGTTCTTCCAAATCGATTGCTGCCGCTGCGGTTGCCGAACAAGTTCCCGGTCACCACCTGTTTGTTTTGGAGGACAAAGAGGCCGCTGCTTATTTCTTGAATGATTTGGAACAATTGTATCCAGACAACAAACACATTTTGTTTTACCCAGCGTCGTACCGCGTTCCTTATCAAGTCGAAGAAACCGACAATGCAAATGTTGTTGCGCGTGCAGAAGTGCTCGAAAAAGTGAATTCAGGTAAAAACACATGGATTGTTTCTTATCCGCAAGCCTTGTTTGAACGTGTGCCCACACAAAAACGATTAAGCGAAAATACCTTGCGGGTAGAAAAAGGAAAAACGTATTCCATCGACTTTTTTAATGAATTATTGTTGGATTACGACTTTGAACGGGTTGATTTTGTGTACGAACCGGGTCAATTTTCTATTCGCGGAGGTATTGTCGATGTGTTCTCGTTTTCGAACGACCAACCATTTCGGATTGAGTTTTTTGGCGATGAGGTAGAGTCCATTCGGACCTTTGATCCCGTTTCTCAGTTATCAATCGCGAATCACATTCATTTTTCAATCGTTCCCAACGTTCAGCGCCAATTGGTGTTAGACGGAAACGGAACCTTTTTGGAATTTATCGGCAAGCATACAACCATTTGGTTGGCGTCGAATGAGCTGGTTCGCGCTGGTCTTGAAAAAGCATATGAGAAGGCCGTAAGTGTTTACGATGCTTTGCCTCAAAACACCATAAAACACAGTTTGCCAAGCGAATTGTACATGCATCCAGCCGATTGGAAAAAGCAAGTTACAGCTCATGCAGTGGTAGAATTTGGTCCCGAATATGCGTTTCAATCAGATGAAACGATTCAATTTGTAGTACAGCAACAACCGACGTTTAATAAAGATTTCGATTTGTTGAAAGAAGATTTATTGCAGCGCAAAAAAGCGGGAGCAACCAATTTGATTTTTTCGAATCAACCCAAGCAAATCGAACGGTTGTACCAAATATTTGAAGACATTGGTGCAGAGGTCGAGTTTTCACCGATGAATATTGCTTTGCACGAGGGGTTTATTATCCCAAGTTTGAAGCTGGTTTGTTACACCGATCATCAGATTTTTGAACGGTACCATCGTTTTAAACTGAAAGAAGGTTTCCGCCAAGCCAAACAAGCGTTGACCTTAAAGGAAATTTACAACTTACAAAAAGGCGATTATGTGACGCACATCGATCATGGAGTGGGACAGTTTTCTGGCTTGCAAACAATCGATGTCAATGGAAAGCCACAAGAAGCAATTCGACTGGTTTACCGCGATGGTGATGTGCTGTATGTCAGTATTCACTCGTTGCACCGCATTTCTAAGTTTACGGGTAAAGATGGCGCTGTTCCTAAAATGAATAAATTAGGAACACAAACGTGGGCAACCTTGAAGCAAAAAACCAAAAAACGCATCAAGGAATTGGCCTACGATTTGATTCAATTATACGCCAAACGCAAGGCACAACCAGGATTTGCGTTTACTCCCGATTCGTATTTACAGAACGAGTTGGAAGCGTCGTTCATGTACGAAGACACTCCCGACCAGTTAAAAGCAACGCAAGCAATCAAGGAAGACATGGAAAAACAAACGCCGATGGACCGCTTGGTTTGTGGTGATGTTGGTTTTGGAAAAACAGAAGTTGCCATTCGCGCTGCGTTCAAAGCGGTTGCCGATAGTAAACAAGTGGCTGTTTTGGTGCCAACAACAATTTTGTGTCACCAGCATGCACGGTCGTTTGCAGAACGCTTGAAAAATTTCCCGTGCAAAGTTGATTATATCAACCGTTTTAAATCGGCAAAGGAAATTACGGAAACCTTAAAAAAAGTAGCGAGTGGCGAAGTTGACATTTTAGTCGGCACACATAAAATTGTCGGTGAAAAGGTAAAATTTAAGGATTTAGGCTTGATCATCATTGACGAAGAGCAAAAATTCGGCGTGGCGGTGAAAGACAAGTTAAAAACCTTGAAAACGACAGTGGATACCTTGACATTGACAGCAACTCCAATTCCAAGAACCTTACAGTTTTCATTAATGGGCGCACGCGATTTGAGCATCATCAACACGCCGCCACCCAATAGACAGCCAGTTTTGACAGAGGTGATGACTTTTCAAGAAGACGCCATTCGCGACGCTATTTCATACGAAGTAAGTCGTGGAGGACAAGTTTACTTTGTCAATAACCGTTTGTCCAATATCAAAGAAATCGCTGGAATGATTTCCAGATTATGTCCTGGAATTCGCGTTGGAATAGGTCACGGACAGATGGAAGGCAAGCAGTTAGAAAAAATCATGATGGATTTTATTCAAGGCGAATACGACGTGTTGATTGCAACAACCATTATTGAATCGGGGATTGATATTTCTAATGCCAATACGATTATCATCAATGATGCGCACAATTTTGGGTTAAGCGATTTGCACCAGTTGCGCGGTCGCGTTGGACGTTCCAACAAAAAGGGATTCTGTTATTTGATTTCTCAACCCATTAGCTTATTGACTTCTGAAGCACGCAAACGATTAGAAGCTTTGGTTCAATTTTCTGATTTGGGATCGGGTTTCAACATTGCGATGAAGGATTTAGATATTCGCGGAGCAGGAAATTTATTGGGTGGCGAACAAAGTGGCTTTATCTCAGAAATTGGGTTTGAAATGTACCAAAAGATCTTGAACGAAGCCATGGACGAGTTAAAAGAAGAGGAATTCAAAGACTTGTACGACGACCGAACAACGGAAACGATGGGCGCTCATTTTGTCAAAGATTGTGTCCTTGAAACAGATTTCGAGTTGCGTATTCCGGAGGATTATATCAATAATGTTTCGGAGCGCTTGAGCATTTATCAAGAAATCGATGGATTGAACACTGTTGAGGAATTAGCACAGCACAAGCAACAATTGATCGATCGTTTCGGACCGATGCCGCGCGTAGTAAAAGAATTGTTCCGTTCGTTTGAGTTGCGTTGGTTAGCTGAAAGTTTGGGCTTTGAAAAATTGGTCATCAAACAAGGTGCAATGATTGGTTATTTTGTCAGCAATCCTCAGTCCAAGTACTACGATTCTCCCATTTTTACACAAGTATTGAAATACGTTCAGCGTGCACCAATCAATTGCAAAATGAGCGAGAAAAATGACCGTTTGCGCTTGATGTATACGCAGGTAATGAACATGGATCAAGCATTTGAGCGCTTGAATGAAATTGATGTAGCTTAAATTATAACATCTCACTCAATGAAATCGTGCTATTAAAATAGGATACGATTTCTTTTCTGCTTCCTTCAAAGTAGTTTTTCAAGAGGTTATCTGCTAAATAATTTCTATAATCTTCTTTGGAGATTCTCGGGGAATAAATATGTCCGCGGCTTACAGGTTTGTGCTTGATGAATTTCTTTTTTTCCAAAATGCGCACAATAGTAGAAATGGTGTTGTACGCTGGGCGCGGTTGATCATAAAGCGCAACGATATCTTTCACCGCGGCTTTTTCTAGCGACCACAATCGTAACATTACTTTTTCTTCTGCTGGAGTAAGCCTTTCCATTTTTCTATTATTTCAACGGTAAAATTAACGAGATAATTCTAATTATCAATGATTTAGTTTAACTTCAATTGTTGTTTGATCGATTTTGGAACAGCCGATTTATTCAAATAGACATTGATTGTTTTGTAGCGGAAATAATGCTCAGACACATACAAGTATCCTTGTGGAACATTGTCTGTACCCCACGAGTTTTTAACCAAGAAATAACGCGTGCCATTTTGATCTTTGTACAAACCAACGATGTGCATTCCGTGGTCGTCTGTCGTGCGTTTTTCATCGTACCCTTTTTGACGCAATTCTTGCGTAATCGTTAATTCTTTCACCGGTTCTAAAAACGCATTGGAACTTTTTTCAGCACCCGCATTGTTAAATCCTTTGTTGTCTTTTCCTTTCACTTGAATCGTTGATGGATCTTCAGGAACCAATGCAATACCTTGACGGAAATTAAATCCTTTTTCACTGACATCAGCTCCCCATGCAACAGTGTAGCCGTTTTCTAACGCCGAAACAACTGTTTGAACCATGTCTTCTAAAGGCACATTGTAACTGTCTCCAAACGACCAGTTATCAGGAATGGTTAATTCACACGTTTCATAAAATGGATCGTTGCTAAATGAAGTAATTGACACATAATCCGTCATGTTTAATCCAATTGCTTGTGCATACGTTTTTGGCGTGTATTTTTTTCCTTTGTAGGTAAATTCGGTAATATCTGCACCAAAGTAAACGTCTAATAAGGCATTCAATCCTTTTTTCCAGTCAGTACTTATTCCTTGTCCTTTTTGCACTTGCGTCAACACAGCTTGCATGTAACCGTTTATAACAGCAAAGACTTCTTCGTGGTTAAAACGTGCCGGCCCGTTTGGTTGACCCGTATAAATGTCTTTGGGAACAACACCGTATTTTTTTACGATAAACGGGATGTCGTGAAAAGCGCCACCCTCTGCAAAATTGATTTTACCATCCATGCGAATAAAGCGATCTGCTTTTTCTTCGTAAGCTTTTCGTACAATGTACATTTCAGCAAGTAAATCAGGGTTTTGTATTCCTTGACGCATCAATTCGGATTCAAAAAAAGAC
This sequence comes from uncultured Flavobacteriales bacterium, assembly GCA_937973685.1. Classification (GTDB taxonomy): domain Bacteria; phylum Bacteroidota; class Bacteroidia; order Flavobacteriales_D; family Crocinitomicaceae; genus Fluviicola. The sequence continues at coordinate 15,507 of CALJKJ010000002.1, forward strand.
AACGCTGAAAAACACCAACACGTACTGGTCATTCCTTGGTCTTCAACTGCTGTTGTTCCATGTTGCGCAATTTTAGTAAATTGATACGTGCTTTCAGGAGCATTTGTTGTTGTTTGAGCGACTGCAGCTGTAAATCCGAAGCAAAAAGAAAGGTATACGAGTTGTTTCATGCGAAGTTTTTTTGTTAAAAATACAAACTTTCAAGGAATCAGCGCATACCTTCTTCCGGGCATGCTGCGAATTAGTCCCTTGAATTCTAATTGAAGTAATTCACTGGCAATTTCACTCATTGAAAGTTCCATTAAAAAGCTTAAGCTGTCAGCCGTGAGTTCTTTTTTTTCCTTTAAAACAGCTATTATTTTTGCTTCTTTCGGGCTAACATCTTGAAATAATTGCCGCTGAACCGATGGTTTTTTATTGCGATCTTCCCAACTTAAAATCTTGATGATATCAGCTGCACACGTCACCAAATGCGCTTTGTTTTCTTGAATCAATTTGAGACAGCCTTTTGAATATGGTCGTGAAACATCGCCGGGAAAACTAAAGACATCTCTGTTGTAATCATTTGCTAATTGAGCCGTGATTAATGATCCACCAGAGGCACCACTTTCAACAACAATCGTGGCATCAGCTAAACCAGCAACTATTCGATTTCTCATTGGAAAATGTTCCGATTTGGGTTGCATTCCAGGATAAAACTCGCTCATCAAGCCGCCATTTTCCAACATTAATTCGCTCGTTTTTTTATGAATTGCAGGATAAATCATGTCAATTCCGTGACCCAAAACGCCCCAAGTTGGCAGTTTGTTTTTTAGTGAAAAACGATGTGCGATGATGTCAATTCCATAGGCCATTCCACTGACAATTGTTGGGGTGTATGGCGACAAATTTTCGATCAATTCTTGGGTGAGCATTTTGCCATAATCGGTTGCATTTCTTGTGCCGACAATTGCTATAGTTTTTTCGGGATTCCAGTTGATGTTTCCTTTCGAATAAAGTAGCAAGGGAGCATCGTCACAAGTCTTCAAACGACGCGGGTAATTTTCGTCCGTTATGAAAACAGTGGACCCACCAATCTTCCAAATGCTTTCTGCAATTTTTTCTGCTTCAATCAATGCCTGTGTGCGTAATTCGAACGAGATGTTTTGTGGTGAAAAACCCTTTATTTTCGCAATATTCAATCGTTTTTCACTAAAAAACCTATCAAGATCGTTGAAATGATTGATTAAAATCCGGGCGCGTTTACTACCAATACCGCTCAATAATGTGAGCGCAATTTGCTGTTGTAATTTTGTAAAATTCAAAATAAGTGTTGTTTTAGTTCCTTGAATATACAAAAAAACAAGACACTTTTTAAGCCTTTTTAAAGAAAATTTACAGTGAAAATCTAGGCGTTATTTTTGAAAAAAGCGCAAATTATTTTTGCTTTTGCAGGACCAATTACTGCTGCAATTGAGTCTTCTTTTTGTTCTTTAATTCGCTTCACAGATTTGAATGTTTTGATCAAATCTTGTACTGTCGAAGGACCTATTCCAGAGATGCTTTCCAGCTCGTTTGACAGGGCACTTTTACTCCTTCTATTTCGGTGATGCGTAATCCCAAAACGGTGCGCTTCGTTACGCAATTGTTGAATGACTTTTAATGTTTCAGATCGCTTGTCCAAATAGAGCGGTAAGCTGTCGCCAGGATAAAACAATTCTTCCAATCGTTTTGCAATTCCGATGATGGCAATTTTACCACGAAGGTCTAATTTTTCGAGTGCATCCAATGCAGCACCTAATTGACCTTTACCGCCATCTATTATGATTAATTGTGGTAGTGGTTCGTTTTCGTCCAGTAAACGACGGTATCGTCTAAAAACAGCTTCGCGCATGGTTGCAAAATCATCGGGACCTTCCACCGTTTGTACATTGAAATGGCGGTAATCTTTTTTGCTTGGTTTTGCGTCTTTGAAAACAACGCAGGCTGAAACAGGATTTGTTCCTTGAATGTTTGAATTATCAAAACATTCGATATGCGCAGGCAATTCTTTTAGTCGCAAGTCGCGCATCATCGTATCCAAAATGCGGTTCGTATGTCGCTCTGGATCTTTGATCTTTTCTTGTTTCAATTTTTCTATGCGGTAATACTTCGCATTTCTCAACGACAGGTCAACTAATGCTTTTTTGTCACCTCGTTGTGGGGCAAAGAAGCGCATGTTGTCTAATTCCCAGTCAATCGGTTCTTCGACTAATATTTCGCGCGATTCACTTTTATAGCGTTCACGCAATTCGGGTAAAATAGTTGTAATTACGTCTTCTTTCGTCTCGTCATTTTTTCGAATAACTTCTAATGTGATGCCCTGAATGATGGATCCGTGATTGACAATCAGGTAATTTATAAAAACGGTCGCGTCGTCTTCGATAGCTGTTAATACATCGACTTGATGAATGGTCGGTGAAACAACAGTCGATTTGACTTGATGTTTTTTGAGCAATTCAATACTTGTTTTGATTTCTTGCGCTTCTTCAAAACGAAAGGCAGCAGCGTGTTCGTTCATCCAGCTAACAAGCTGTTCAATGACAACAGTAATATTGCCTTTCAAAATTCCTTCGATTTGAGCAATCATTGCGTTGTAATCTGCAGCGCGTTGTTTGTTTTCACAAGGTCCTTTGCATTTTCCAATGTGGTATTCGAGGCAGACTTTGTACGTTCCTTTTTCGATTTTATTTTGTGCAAGATCGAGACTACACGAGCGCAAGGGAAACAATTCCCGAATGAGGTCCAAGTAAGCGTGCATGATTTTGCCGCTGGGATAAGGACCAAAGTACTGCGACCCATCTTTGATGTGTTGTCTGGTAGCAAAAACACGTGGAAACGGTTCTTTTTTGATACAAATCCACGGATACGTTTTGTCGTCTTTTAGTTGGATGTTGTATTTTGGTTGGTATTTTTTGATGAGGTTATTTTCCAACAACAAAGCATCCACCTCTGTATCCACGACAATGTATTCGATCGCGACAATTTTGCGCACCAACACATTGGTTTTGGCTTGGTCGTGAATTTTTGAAAAATAAGAATTCACTCTTTTTTTCAGGTTCTTTGCTTTACCAACATAGATGATTGTCCCGTTTTTATCAAAATAATGATACACGCCAGGTTTTTCTGGTAATGTTTTTAATTTTAATTGAATTTCAGACGAAGGGACGAACATGCTGTAAAGTTAAATTTTTCGCGCAAGAAATAAAATCTTCGTAGCTTTGCTGATAAGATTAAACATTGAAAAAACACTATGAAAAGAATTATTGTAAGCATGCTGTTATTGGCGGGCGTTACCCTAAGTTTTAATAATTGCAAAGGATCAAAAGAATTGGGTGCGGGAATAAATTTATTCACGATTGACCAAGACAAACAATTGGGCGCACAGGTTGCCGCAGAAATTGATGCAGACACCAAACAATATCCATTGTTGGATTCAGCAAAATACAAGGATGTTTATGCTTATTTGTATAAAATACGCAACAACATTTTGAATTCAGGAATGGTAAAACATAAAAACGATTTTGCATGGCGTTTGCGCATCATTCACAACGACAGTACCTTAAATGCGTTTTGTACGCCAGGAGGTTACATCTATGTGTACACGGGAATCATGAAATATTTGGATAATGAAGCGCAATTGGCAGGAGTTTTAGGGCACGAAATAGCACACGCAGATTTTCGTCATTCCACCAGACAAATGACTCAAATGTATGGTGTTCAAACCTTAGTCAGTATATTAGCAGGAAATCAAAAAATGTTGGGTCAAATTACAACGAGTATCGTTGGATTGAAGTTTTCACGCGAACACGAATCGGAAGCCGACAAAGGTTCTGTAACGTATTTATGTCCAACGGCTTATGATGCGGCTGGTGGCGCAGGATTTTTTGAAAAAATCACCGCTGCTGGAGGAGGAAAAACACCCGAATTTTTAAGCACTCACCCAAGCCCTGAGGGCCGGATAGAAGCGTTTAGAAATTATAAAGTTGAATTAGCTTGTCAAGGCTCGAGCGACTTTTCAGCAGAATACAAAAAAATAGTGGCAAAGTTGCCGTAAAAAAATAGTTATGCAGTTATTTCTTGAAGACGGAAGTTATATATTGATGAACGAAGGAATTGATTGTTCGATTCCAATAACAGCATCTGCAAAAAATCCAACTGCATGGTACGTTGCTGCACCATCGATTGAAGTCGTGCGTGAAAACGGTTGGGTTGGATCGGTGAACGAAGGTGGTTCGGTGAATTTTAGAAACATTCATTTCAATCCACACGGTCATGGAACACATACCGAGTGCTTGGGTCACATTACACCAACAGTTTATTCTGTCAATGGATTGGTGAATAAATTGTTTTATCAAGCACATGTTGTTTCTGTTGTTCCAGCACTCATTGAACATGCTGATGGACAAACCGACACGGTCATTACTGCTGAATCATTTGGGAATGCCTTGGACGATGTGCAAGCAGAAGCAATTTTATTCCGAACCCTTCCAAATGAAGTAGCAAAATTATCACAGCAGTATTCTGCAACAAATCCAACGTATTGTTCCACCGATATTTTGCCGATTTTAGAAAACATGGGTGTTCGTCATTTACTTATTGACACACCATCTGTCGATCGTGAAAGTGACGGCGGGGTTTTAGCTTTCCATCACGCTTTTTGGGGTGTTCCAAACGATTTACAACACGACAAAACAATTACAGAATTGATTTTTGTGCCCAATGAAGTCAAGGACGGACCTTACTTGCTGAATTTACAAACTGCAGCATTTGAAAACGATGCAACGCCAAGTAGACCAGTAATTTATCCCATTCACCGCAACGAAGAAGAGCAGTAAACAGAAAAAATTAACGTTTCTTATCAGTCATTCTTTTTGACTTGGGATTCAAATATTACATTTGTAAAAAAAATAACAACATGAAAACGATATTATCTTTTGCCCTTGCGCTTTTTGTTTTAGCTAGTTGCGGAACTAAAGTTGCATATACAGACACATTAAAAGAACAATACGATTTGTCACCGGAGAAATTGGTGAAAGTCCAATTCTTTACTTCCTCAGTCATTATTTTGGAAAAAAGTCAAACATCTGGCAACCAAACAACGGGTGATGATGGTTCACTGGTTTCAAACACCGCAAAAACGCAAGATAGAATCATCATTCCTGCCTACACAAAATGTATTTTCGAAAAATTAGGACCGAATAATGAAATCGTCGTTCGTTTTGAAATTGGAACAGGTAAAGTGTTAACATTTGCAACACGTCCGACCCAAACAAGCGGTAAATACTTTTTAGTTGCCGATTGGAAAGAACGCACAGGAACAATTATTTACGGAAACGAAACATACAACGTTCAGTCAGGCGGAAGTAGCGCTTATTTGATCGTGAAACAGAAAAAATTACAACGTACCAAACGCAAAGACAGAATTGTAAAAGGTATGAAAGTATAATTCATTCTTCATTTTTTTTGAAAGTCGGTTCTTGCAGCCGACTTTTTTGTTATATTTCATTTTTAAAACTATTACTATGATAAATGAAAATTCAATTATTCGTTCAAATGCACGTGAGGCATTAAGCGGAAAATGGGGGTTGGCAGCAGGTACAACCTTTGTTTACATTCTGATTACTGGGATTATCCAATCGCTACCATTAATGGGTCCAATTATTACGCTTTTATTGACAGGAGCTTTCACACTTGGACAAACAATGTTCTTTTTAGCAATTGCTAGAAATGACAATCCAAAATTAGAACTGATTTTTTCAGGGTTTAATGAATTTGGAAAAGCATTAGCAGCTTATTTATTATTAGTTGTCGTTCTCTTGTTTTGGACTTTGTTATTGATCATTCCAGGAATAATAATGGGTCTGGCTTACAGCATGACATTCTTTATCATTGCAGATGAACCAGAAATTGGCGCTTGGGATGCGATGAAAAAAAGTAAAGCGATGATGGAGGGAAACAAAGGACAATTGTTTTTGCTTTCACTGAGTTTTATTGGCTGGGCATTGCTTGCCATTTTAACTTTTGGAATAGGTATATTTTGGTTAATTCCATACATGCAAGTTTCCATCGCTAAATTTTATGACGAGGTAAAAAACGAATACAATAGCCAACAGACAACACTTGTTGACTAATTAAATTTACACAACTAAAAGTCGGTTCTCAAGTAGCCGACTTTTTTGTTTTATATTTGTTCCATGCAGGAATTTTTGGCACAATATTATCAAACCTGGAAAGCGCTTCACATCATTTTTATGGTGAGTTGGTTTGCTGGGTTATTTTATATCGTTCGTTTGTTTATTTACCACACAGAAGCAAATAAAAAAACGGAGCAAGCGCGCATGATTTTGCACGAACAATTCACGATTATGCAATGGCGCCTGTGGTATATCATCACCACACCAGCAATGATTTTGACGGTTGTTTTTGGTACATTTATGATACTTGCCAATACGGCATTGCTTTCTTTGCCGTGGATGCACATCAAGCTAACTTTTGTTGTGCTTTTGTTGGTGTATCATTTTATTTGTCAAGGGTTTATGAACAAACTGAAAACAGGCAAAGCAACGTGGAACTCCAATCAATTGCGCCTTTGGAACGAATTGGCAACGCTTATTTTAGTGGCGGTTGTGTTTTTGGTTGAACTACAATCAACATTGAGTTGGGTTGGTGGTGTCCTTGGGTTTTTCGGAACTGGGATTGGGTTAATGCTGGGCATTCGCCTTTATAAAAAAGTAAGAAAAAAATAATCGTTTTTAACACATAGAAAAAACATGAATTACGAAAACATACTTGTCGCACAAGAAGGTCACGCGGTTACGATTACCATCAATCGCCCAAATCAATTAAATGCATTAAACAAACAAACCATTCACGAGTTACACCTTGCGTTAACAGCTGCAAACAATGACGGATCGGTTGGCGTTGTTGTATTAACTGGTTCAGGTGAAAAATCCTTTGTTGCAGGTGCTGATATCAAAGAATTTGCAGATTTTTCGGTGCAACAAGGAAAAGAATTAGCAGCTAAAGGTCAAGAACTATTGTTTGATTACATTGAAAATATGTCCAAACCAGTCATTGCTGCAATTAATGGTTTTGCATTGGGCGGTGGACTTGAATTAGCAATGGCTGCGCATATTCGTTTGGCTGCTTCAAATGCACGTTTGGGATTGCCAGAGGTTTCACTAGGTGTAATTCCAGGATACGGAGGGACGCAACGCTTGACGAAATTAGTTGGACGTGGAAAAGCAAACGAAATGATTTTCACTGCTGGCATGATACAAGCAGAAGAAGCGTTGTCATGGGGATTAGTTAATCATGTTTGTCCGCAAGAAGAATTACTGGATTTAGCTGGTAAAATTGCTACAAAAATTCTAGCGAATTCAGGAACTGCTATTGCAGCAGCGATTGCTTCTGTCAATGCGTTGTATTCGGACAAAACAGGTTATGAAAGAGAAATAGAGGAGTTTGGAACGTGTTTTGGAACTGCTGATTTCAAAGAAGGAACAACGGCGTTTATAGAAAAAAGAAAACCAAATTTTAGAAGCTAATTGAATCCATTAAAAAAGTTACTCGGGCAAACTGCCGTTTATGGTTTATCAAGTATAATTGGTAGAACACTGAATTATTTATTAGTTCCGTTGTACACGTATGTGTTTGTAAATACGGCTGATTATGGTGTTGTTTCCCAATTGTATGCCTTTGTTGCATTTTTAATGGTGTTGTTGACATTTGGAATGGAAACAACGTTTTTTCGTTTTTCCCAAGATGAATTGGACAAGGAAAAAGTTTTCCGAAATAGTTTTGTAATTATTGGCACACTCAATGTGCTTTTCTTTATCTGTGTCTTGTTGTTTACGCAAGATATTGCAGATATGTTGCTCTTTTCCGACCACCCACAATACATCGTATTAATGGCTGCTATCGTAGTCGTTGACTCGATGACAAGTGTGCCTTTGGCCAAATTGCGCGCCGAAGAAAAAGCGAAACAATTTGCATTGATTCAGTTTTCATCCATTGGTGTGAACATGATTCTGAATGTGGTTTTACTACTGTGGTTTTTCGATCCAGCTCGGCCGGAAGAAGGAATTTTGTTCATCTTGTTTGCCAATTTAATAGCCAGCTTGGTAAAGCCGTTGATGTTATACAAAGATTTCCTTTCGATTTCATTGCGCATAGATCCCGCATTTATCAAACGCATGTTGGTCTATGCTTTTCCAATTGTAATAGCTGGTTTTGCAGGAATAATAAACGAGGTAATTGACCGTATCATGCTCAAACAATTATTGAGTAATGCCGCTGACCCGCAATCGATAGCTGCAGCTGATGCACAAATTGGTATTTACAGCGCGTGCTACAAGTTGGCCATGTTGATCACGATACTTTTACAAGCGTATCGTTATGCTGCAGAGCCTTTTTTCTTCAATCAATTAAAAAATTTAGAGCGCAATAAAATATACATCAAAGTGATGAATTACTTCATCGCAACCATGTGTTTGGTGTTTTTAGTAGTATCGTTAAACATTGATATTTTTAAGTATTTCATTCCAAATCAAGCATATTGGGAAGGATTAAAAGCGGTACCAATTTTGTTGTTAGCGAATGTGTTTTTGGGAATTTACTTCAATCAAAGTATTTGGTATAAATTATCCAATCAAACCAAATACGGCGCATACATTTCATTGATGGGCGCAGGGTTGACGATTGTCATCAATTTTATTTTTATTCCGATTTATGGATTCATGGCAAGCGCTTGGGCAACGTTAATTGTATATGCGTTTCAGATGGTGGTTTCTTATTTCATGGGGCAGAAATATTATCCAATAAAATACAACCGCAAGAAATTTGTCATGTACTTAGGAACAAGTATTTTGTTTTTCTTTATCGTTAACAGTATTCCTTTTGGTGACCATACGCTGATTCAATTTTTATTCAGCAATCTGTTTGTGCTTTTATTTATTCGCGTCATTTTCTTTGTTGAAAACGTACAACCTAGAACGCTAGTAAATAGCTTGTTAAAGCGACCAAACGCATAAATTTATCCCGTTTTCATTGGAATTTGAAACTCTTTTTCTTGTCCGTCGTATATAGTTAAATTGTTTTCGTAACTTTGTGATATGCATACAGTTGAAGGTTTAATAGGAGATTTATTACTGCAACACAATTGTGTTATCGTTCCTGGATTTGGCGGGTTCGTTGCGCAACGTGTTTCTGCACAAATAGATATGGAAAAAGGAATCATGCTTCCGCCTAGTAAATCCATTCTTTTTAACCGTCAACTTATCAATAACGATGGCTTATTAATTACTTCTTACGCAGCGCGCAACAAGGTAACTTATCCTTTGGCCGAATCAACAGTTGAAGGCGCAGTTGTTTCGTGGCACGATGCACTTAAAGCAGGTCAACGTGTAAGTATTGATCGCGTTGGTATCATCTTTTTGGATCAAGAACGCAATATTTGTTTCGAACAAGACCGTTATTTCAACTTATTGCTCGAATCGTATGGCTTAGGTCCGGTTCATTTTGTTTCTGAATCTGATATTCAAGCAAAAGAAACAATCACGAAAGTACAAGAAGTGGTGCAACGCGTTGACTTTGTAACAACAAACGACACGCCTGAATTGCTTGTGCTTGCAGCAACAGCAGCGGATAACGAAATTTCTGAAGAGCAACAAGCGCCAATCATTCCAATCCATGAAAAACGTCCCAACAAGGCGTGGAAATATGTTGCAGCTGCAGCATTAGTTCCATTAGCTTTTTATTCGTTTTGGATTCCGATGAAAACAGATGTATTGGCATCTGGTGTTATTTCTTGGAATGATCTTAATCCGTTTTATAAAAAAGAAGTTGTTGTAAAAAAAGCACCAATTGTCCCGGTTAAAAAAGTTGTTGTACCTACAGAAGTTATTCCAGAAACACCTATTGAACAAGTGCCAGTTGAAACCGTTCAACCTGAACCAATTGTTCCAGAAAAAGTAATTGTTACACAAGAAAAATTGAGTTCGCCTCAAATCATTGTTGGTAGTTTTTCAACCGTACAAAACGCCAAAACAATGGTCAATGAGTTAGGCTTGAAAGGCTTTAAGGCTTCTATTTTGCAACGTGATGGAAAAATTCGTGTCAGTGTTGGTGATAGTTCTCAGATTTCAGTTTTAGAACCACAATTACTCGCTATCGGCATCGCGCCATGGATTTTAAAATAATCCATCCTATTTAAAATCAGTATAAATTACTAGAAACGAATGATTTGTATGTGAAAAAGCATACATTTAATCATGCCGTTCAATCGATTACATCATTCCGTAATGGGTGAAATTCGCCCTCGTTTTGCATTGCGTTTAGGCGCAGCACCTGAAAAAGCATTGGTTCATTTGAGTGAAGCACTTAAAAGTGATCCTACCGTTTCTGGTGTTCGTTCAAAATGTTATGTTTTTATAAAAATCCCCACACACGCGCAACATTTTTGGTCACCCGAAATTTCTGTTCGTATAGAGAAGGAAGACTATTTGCCACATACAAACGTGCATTGTTTGATTGGACCACGTCAATCTGTTTGGGTGATGTTTACATTAATTTATGCGGCTATTGCATTGGCAACGCTGTTTCTTGGCATGTTTGGCGTAGTAAAATACCAACAAGTTGCTACTGTTTTATGGTTGTTGCCTTTACCTATTGGTTTGGGATTAATCGGAACTATTTTTTTGTTTGCAAAAATTGGTCAAAAAAAAGGACGCGATGAAATGCTCCATTTGGTTAGTTTCGTTTACCACCATTTGGCTGAAATAGCAACAGTTGAGCGGGTGAAAGGTTAAAAACGATTAAAAGCGAAATGTCACTCCTGCCATCGCTTGAAGCCCTTGCGTTGGATAGTTGTACCATCTTTTGTAACGCTGCGCTGCAATATTATTAAAATTAAGGAAAGCAGAAATACGTTTGTTGTAACGGTATTCGACGCTTAAATTTGCATCAGCGATAAAACCAAGCGGAACGGCGTACTGCCCATTTTCCAAGGTTGCACCACTTTCTGTAGCATAAACAAGTGCTTTTCTTCCTCCTTCTAAATTAACGTCTGCAGAGAAAATAAACTTGTCGTATAAATTGTACGAACCGCGCAACACAAATTGTACTTGAGGTAAATTCCATGCATAGGTATTGTTCAATGCGTTGTACGAGTAATAACGCCCGACCAAATCAAGTTTTATTTTTTCGTGCAGCTGGTAATTCAATGCAGCTTCAAACGTTGTGATATTCATGGTATCATAAATCACATTGAAACGGTTTCCAGCAGAATGTAGGGTGTCTTTTACAAACAACGCTCGGTCTTTTACGTTGGCAAAACTCGCCATAACATTGAAGCCAATGCGTTTTGAGATTGTTCCTTTTAAACCAATTACTGCTTCTAATGCTTTGTTTTCATTGCGCAATTCAACATGTGATAACACAAATTCATTTACTCCTGTTAGTGCGTAAAAAGATTGTTGGGTTAATCCACCCTTTAGGGCAACATAAGGAATTAAAGCATCCTTGAACATGGAGTATTTAGCTGAGAAATCGGGATACAAGTAGGCTTTTGTGTTGTCCCATTTACTGATGGAAATGTCTACTCCAATTTGTGCTTTGAGGCGTCCGTTTTTGCCGTATGTAGTTACGTGAGGACGCAAATAGAAGAATGTATTGTTCCGCACAAAACCAGAATCAGCAACACCAATCATTGAATCCAGAACACCGTAGTTATAACGATTGTTTTGTAAGCCAATTGCTGCTTCAAAAATTTCGTTTCCAATTCGTTTTGATGCACTTCCAGTGATTGCAAAGTAGTTTTCTGTTGCGCGCCAATCGGCTAAACTATCTGCCATTGGTTTTTTGTCGTTAAAGTGACGGTAAGCAATTCCAGCATGCCAATTTACAGCGCCACTATCTTTTTTGTGGGAGTGAAATTGCGCAGAAGTTCCTATAGTCGTAAAACGTTGTCCGATACTGTCTGCATTAGCATTTTCATTTGGAAAACCATAAAAATGCAAGCCTTGATTTTTGTACAAAGCTTCTGCATCCCAACCATATTTTTTTTCAGTTACACTAACAAATCCACGCACAGCGGTTCTATCAAAATTTGCTGGAGCAACATCCCGCATTGGTCCAAAAGAACTGATGTGTTGTACATTTCCTCCGTAATTGTATTTTCTGCTACGCATGTTGTTGTAATACACATCTGCCATCGGCATCAATACCGATCCAATACCGATTTTAGCATAACCCGGGTAAAGTTGATTTAATTTTTGTTGCAAACTAACCGTTGCTGGCGCAATACGTTGCAAGTCAAAACTTGGCATGTAATCGATTGCAAGTAGTGGAAAGTTAGCGTTTGGAACAGGAAACACAGTATCCAAAATTTTTGGGGTGCTCGCCACCCGCTGACTGTTTTCAACAGAACGATTTCCAATAGTCGTGATGATGACTTCTTCGCCACCACGTTGCGCATAACTTACACCACTGTTACAAACAGTTGCTATGACAAGTACTAAATATGTTGTGAACTTTTTCATTATTCGTCTGAATTATCGTCAATTTCAATGATTGTTCCATTGTCTGGAACTGGAATGTTTTTCGGTTGATTTTTTAATTGCATGATTTCATTATACAAATCTGTTGCTTCTGTTTTGATGCCATCATCTGCAACGGTATAATGATCAATGACTGATTTGATCGTATTTTCAGCTTGGAAATAATCTTTCTTTTGCACCAAAATGCGCGTTTGAAGGATCAATCCTTTTGCAATCCAAAAATCATAACCAGGTTTCATTTTTAGCAATTCGCGGATGCTCGTTTCCGCTTTTGCTACGTCTCCTTTTTTATTAAAGCCTTCTGCGATTAAGTATTTCGCTTCAGCAGCAGTTATTTTGGTTGTGTTTTTAACGACATATTCTAGTGATGCTTGCGCCTCAGCAAATTTATCTGCTTTTGCGTACGATACACCTTTGATGTATTCAGCTTCTAATTTCAACTCGTTTGTTTGTTGATTTGCTAATACTTTCGTTGCATATTGTGCTGCATTCACCCAATTTTCTAACAAGAAATGACAGCGCATTTGACCAATTTTCGCATTGTTCAATAAATCTGGCCGAACTGTCACTTGTTCCAGCTTTTCATAATAAGGAAGCGCTTGCACTGTTTCTTTTTGGTTGAACAGGTATTTAGCTGTTCGTTGCGCTGCAATTTCAGTAAATTCGTCGTTTGGACCAGTTAATGTTGTTTTGTAAATATCAACCGCGGCAGCTTCTTTTTTATCCGTGTATAAAATGTCCGCTTTGTAGTTGAGCACTTCCAAACTGTATTTACCGGCGCTGTATTTGAATAGGTATTCATCAAAGGCAAGCAATGCTTTTGGATAAAGCGAGTCTTTGTAAAAACCGTAAGCCAGCGCAAAATATTCGTCTTCTACTTGATTGGAAATGGAGTCTGCACAAGCAAATTCTTTTGATAAATTTTCTATTTTCACCAAGAATTGTTGTTTGCGGTACACATCTGCTAAAGCTGCAACTTCGCGTTTACACGTGGAATCGTTGTTAGTGAATTCCGTTAATATTTTGCGGTATTGTTTTTCTGCTTCGTAGTATTCTCCTTTTTTGAAGGCAATATCTCCTAGGTAGTGATAAGCATCCTTCACAATTGTTGCATTGGGATAATCAGTAATGATTTGATTGAAATAACGTGCAGCTTTGTCAAAGTTACCAGCTCCGTAATATGTTAATGCGACTTCTTGTACAGCTTTTTGTGTGTATTTTGATCCGCTGTAGTTATTGATAATGTCTAACAACGCATTGATTTTCTCGTCTTTTTTCCCGTCAAATCCATACGAACGAGCTAAGTAATACAAAGCTTGGTCTTCTGCACCGCTTTTAAATTCTAACGCAGCTTTGTAGTTTTCAATCGCGAATTTATCTTGTCCTGTGCGGTAATATTCGTCGGCAATGCGCATGTAAGCATCTGCTTTTTTGCGTTTCACGTCCCCTTTTACCAACGAAAGGTATTCTTTGAATGCATTCAATTTTTGACTTGCGTAATCGTTTCCAAGCGCTAAATAGGCATATCCCAAATTATAATAAGCATCTGCACGTAAACCAGAAAGATACGTAGATGGCATCGCTAAAAACGCATTGTATTTCTTAGCTGCACTTACATAATTGTTCAATCGATAGTCTGCATCGGCGCTCCAGTAAACGGCTTTTGCAGAAACATCTTGATTCATTGGGTATTTTTCAACCAATTCAAAACCTTCGATTGCGCCACGGTAATCGTTTTTCAAGAACAATTCAATTCCTCTGTTGTAAGCAATGACTTGATAAGCTGCTTTCAATTTACTGTCTTTTTTGGCAAATTTCTCAAGCTCCGTAAGCGCTTTTGTATAGTTCTTTGTGTTCAAATAAACATTGACCAGGTACTCATAAACTACATTCTTGCGTTTGGAATTGGGATATTTGTCCAAGTATTTTTCCAACGCTTCAACAGCATCATCGTATGCGTTTTGGTCCAATTTATAAGCTAAAATAGCATAATTGTATAGCGCGTCTTCTTGAATCAACGGATCCATATCCAATTCTGCCGCGACTTCAAAAGCTGTTTTTGCATACGGCAATTGATTCAAATTAACGTAGCATTCACCAGCATGATACAATGCAATTTGTCCAAGCGTGTCTTTGATTCGTGCTACTTTGTCAAAATACTTAACAGCTTTGATGCAGTTGCCGCTTTTTGAGTAAGCAATTGCCAAGGCATAATCGTCATCCCTACTTGTTGTTGCGTTTTGATTGTAATATTCTAAATAGGGAACGGCCTCGTCGTATTTTTTCAATCGGTAATAAGCATCACCAATGATGTGATTCATCTCGATGCGTTCGTTAGGTTTTAAACTGTCCAAACTGCTAGGCGCAAACAACACGACTTTGTCGTATTTCTCTTGCATGTGGTAAATTTGAGTAATGTAATATGGAACAACGGTTTTAAAACGTTTGTCCGTCATTAATCGTTCAAATCCCTCTACTGCACTTTGGTACGAACTGTCCAAATAACAAATGTGTGAGTAGTAATACAAACTCGGTGCACCGTACTGATCTTTTGCTTCTTTCACTTCGAAAAATGCAGCTTTTGAAGCGGGGTAATTTTTTTCGTAAAAATTGGCATAACCAAGTTTGAACAAATACTCGTTCATGGCTGTTGAGTCCAATTGTTGTTTGTCAACTTTATTGAACCATGATATCGCTCCTGAATAATCCTTTTTTTGGTAGTAAAAACGACCTATTCGCAGCGAAATGTCATTTTTGTAAATGCTTTCTGGATAGTCACGGTTGAATTTTTCCAATAAAGTTATGGCGTCGTTGTTAAACAATTCCAAAGCCGCAAGTCCTTCGTAATAGTTTGCTTTGATAAAAAACGGGTCGTCTTTTGTTCCCTTGTATGTGGAAAGAAACAATTGAAATTCTTTGCGCGCAGCGCTGAATTGTTCTTTTTCGAATAAATCCTCCGCTTTATAAAAGCCAGCAAGAGGTGAGTGGTACTTCTCTGTTACTTGTGTCCACGAGCTAGTTGCGGACATAATGATGAAAAGAAAGAGTAGATAACGCATTACGATCTATTTTAAGAGAGTAAAATTAACCCCATCATAGGGTCGGAAATGGCATCATGACAAAAGTTTTAAACGCACCTGTGTTAAGATAATTTCCTTTCATAACGATTTTGTCGGGATTAGTTTCATCAACTTTACACAAAATCTCGCACAGTGGAACAAGTAATACATATTCAAAACGGACAGATCGATCAATTAAACAGAAGAGTTGTAGCTGACATCGATTTTTCAGTGAACGCAGATGAATTGGTTTTTTTAATTGGTAAAACAGGAAGCGGTAAAAGTAGTTTGCTTAAAGCGCTTTACGGGGAATTAGATCTAGTTGGTGGAGAAGGAACAGTGGTTGGCTTTCATTTGAATAAATTATCGCGCAGACAAGTTCCCAAATTGCGCCGTCAAATCGGAATTGTTTTTCAAGATTTTCAATTATTAGCCGATCGATCCGTTGCAGATAATTTATTGTTTGTCATGCGTGCAACTGGCTGGAAAGATCAAAAACAAATGTTGCAACGTGCAACGGAAGTATTAGACATGGTTGGATTGGAAAACAAAGGTAAGTTTTTCCCACACCAGCTTTCAGGCGGTGAGCAACAACGCGTTGGCATTGCGCGCGCTTTGGTCAATCATCCGAAATTAATTCTAGCGGATGAGCCTACTGGCAACTTGGATGCTGAAACTTCTGCTGAAATCATGCAATTAATCATTGCTGTTGCAAAAGAGGAAAAAGCTGCTGTTGTGATGGCAACTCATGACATGTCCATGGTTGAAAAATTCCCAGGAACAGTCTATAAAGTGGAAGATGGGTTGTTAAAACGAATGGATAATTTGAATCGTTTCGATCCATTTCAACCGATGTTCGATTAAGCGAATAATTCCGCTATTAATTCAGTTGTTTTTGTTGGATGAAACCGATTTGCAATGGTTTCCCATCGGTTGGTTAACTCCTCGTTCGTTGGTTGATCTTGTGCAGCTATAAAATCCGACAATTGCGTTTCTTCGTTCCAAACACTACAAAATTCTGCTAAGTCACTTCCCGCAACCAAGGCTGGTGTTGCAATACACAATGCACGTGTTTTTAAGCTTTCTAGTAGTTTGAATTTTATCCCCGAAACTTGCGCTGAAAACAAGAAATGAACTGCAGCTGTATTTTTTAACGCTTCCATTGCCTCATGAGATGGATTAGCGATTAATTCAAAGCCAGCTTCTTGGACTTTTTTACGCAAGGAATCTGAAGGATTTATTCCAGCAATTTTTACAGGAAACGGCAATGGACTTTTGATATGTTCCGCACACAAACGTAGCACAGCAGCGTGATTTTCTTGTACAGACAATTTCCCATGAAACAACCCGAACCGCTGTGTTCTTTCCTCGATTACTGTTGCGTTCTCGGTTATAACAGGCGGTAAATAATGTGTTGTAAATCCTGCAGATTGAAAAGATAAGGTGTCAGCAGGTGTTATTGCTAAAAACGGAATTTTTTTCAAGGAATATAAATGGATTTTCAACTTGTAACTTTCCAAAATAAAAAACCATTTCTTGACCAACGATCGTTCTTGTTGTGCCAATTGTTGGTAGTATTCCCACTCCACATTGTGTTGACGAATCGCAACTTTTTTACCTGCTTTTTGTAAGCTATTTGCAAAAAAAGCAGTGTGTTGCCCCTCTAATAAAACGGGGTGATTGTCCTGTGTTAAGTTGTGAAAGAGTGTTTGGTCTGCGCGACTTTTTACAATAAATGGCAAAAATGAAAAAAAGTCCAACAAGGTTTTTTTACGCTCATAATAATGTACTTTTGTTGCGCAATCACTTGTCTCAAAATCCCTACCTCGTCCATATTCAAAACAGTGTAAATGTATTTCCCAACCAGCTTCTTTTAACGCTTTTGCACGGTTATAGACGTCGATTATACCACCATAATTTGGTGAAAATGGAACGTCAAAAGAAACGATATGTAATGCCTTATTCTCCAATTTTTGGATAAAATTCAATTAATTTTTGCGATTCTATATTCCAGTTTTCGTTTTGTGCAGCTCTTTCACAATTTTTTTGCCAGCTCGCTATCAGCTCGTTATTTGCTAAAATTGGATTAATAACAGCGGCCATTCCTTCTGGAGAAAAGTCGGTGATAACTTGTCCAATTTGATAGTTATTTACAATGTTGGCCACTTCTATTACATTGGAACAAAGTACTGGCGTTTTGGTATGAATATAGTCAAATAGTTTATTTGGAAGTGAAAGGCGATAATTTGGATTAGTCGGTTGATCAAAGCTCAAACCTATTGTTGCGTGATAAGTATAATTCATCAACTCCTTGTAGGGTCGTTTTCCAAAAAACAACACGCAATCTTCCCACTTGTTTTTTTGAACAAGTTCTTTCATTTCGGGAATGATGTCTCCATCACCAACAACGAGTAAAACAGCATTGGACAAAAGCGGCATCATGCGAATGGCTTCTTCTACACCTCTGTCGACGTTAAGTCCTGCGCCTTGCATGATGAGTAAGTGTTTTCCTTCAGGAATTCCCAAAGAGAGTTTATCGGGAACTGAAGCAGCTTGCCACAATGGCGAAACGTTTCGAATAACTGTTAAATCTTTGTTGTAACGCTGTTTGTATTCGAGAGCGATGGAATTGTTAACAGTTGAGATGTGTGTTAATTTAGGAAAGATAACTCGTTCGATAGCTAACCAAACAGCTCGCGTTCTTGGTCGATTCAATAATTCGGGAACTTCAGTAAAAAACTCATGCGAATCGTACACCAATTTTTTGCGTTTCAATTTTGCGACCAAGAAGTTGGCCATCAAAGTGTCCAAATCATTCGCGACAAGTATGTGGCTGCGTTTGAAAAGCAACAGGAAAAACAAGCGTAGATTGAATTCCGCATAGAATAATCCGCCTTTTTCGAATAGTAATCGCATGCGAATGGTTTGGTATGAGCGGGTTTCCATTGGCACACTCGCTTTTCTTTTACGACCAATCAAAACCACGCGATATCCTTGTTGTTCAATAAACGTACAGATTTTATGAACGCGTTGATCGGTGTTTAAATCATTGATAACACTAACGAGAACAGTTTTCTGTTGCATCAAGCGAACGCCACTATTAAAAACAACAGCGCATATAAAAAGATCGGCGCCATTAGAATAATTCCTAAAACTTTTTGACGCTTGTGTTTTTGAAAATCTTTTTCATCAACAAATTCAATTTTTTTGAATTTGGAAAGGACGATCCAAGCGCCAATTAAACCGATAATCCATAAGATACTTCCTAAAAAGGAAATCACCGCTCCAACAAAAATTCCGCCCAAGGTTCCTGAAATGATTGCACCTATTATACCTCCGAAAAGCGCAATTAAACCAATTGTTCCAACAGTTAAAAAACCGCTGGCTTTTTTAATGTTTTTATGACCTTTTACTAAATCTTCTTCATTGACAACAATAACTTCTTCCGTTGAATCGATTGCATGTGAAGGTACCATGCTGTTTTCTTTTCTTGAAAAATCAACATTTTTTTCAGGTGCTTCAATGCTCGCTTCCGCTTCGACTGCGGCTATTTCTGCTGGTGGGCTTGTTTCAACTGCTGATGTAGCAAAAGGTTGCTCTTGGCGAATAACGACCGCATCATTTTTGGTAACAACCGTTGTTGTTGTTCGACCAACACCATTGAATCCGTCACCTCTTGGAATACCACGATGCTGACGGGCGCATTGAACAAAAACAATTGTTGCGCAAAGACTAAGAAGGGTAAGGGATCTTTTTATCATATGGATGAAACGAATGATGCGTTGATTTATTGTAAAAAAGCAGGATTTTCACCCTGCTTTTCTTTGATTTATTCCTTGATGAATTCTTTTGTAACCAATGTATTTCCTGTATCTATTCGTATGAAATAGAGACCTTTCGCAAAATCAGCTACAGATAACATTGTTTTTTCTGATTTAGTTAATCGTCGTTCGTGCATGATTTTGCCGGTGATGTCAACAACGGTTACAACAAACTCTTGTCCTTCCAACGCACTCAAATCAAGCGTAATATTATTGCTTGCTGGATTTGGATAAAGACCAATAAGTGAAACCAATTCATTTTCTTCGATACCAGCACCCGAACAAGGGTTGTAAGAACCATTATACACCAACACTCCAGTATTTAATGGATCCAAAAATGTTTTTAATTGCTCATTAGCAGGCGTTCCATTTGACGTCCAGTGGTAGGCAACTTTTCCATAATAATCTGGAGAACTTAATGCGGTACAATAAGAGCCTCCACCTGTTAACGTTCCAATAATGCGCCCATTAGAGCTGTTGAAAAGCGGTGAACCAGAAGAACCTCCTTCAGTTACACCATGACCATTGCTGTTACTTGTCCATGTAATTCGCCAGTGTGATTGTAACCCATTTCCATTCCAACCAGACGAGGTTGTATTCCCTGAAAAAGTAGATATTTTTTTGATGTCACCTGATGGGTGGTGAATGCCCGCTCCACCTGTTGTTGCTGTCGAGTTAGCATCCCAACCATTCCAATATGCACCAAAAGTGGATAATTTTAATTTGTTTACGGTTGCTGCTTCGTTAGCAGTTGTTCCCAATTGCACCAACAAAAAGTCAGAACCGGTATCACCTCCTCCATCGTTGGATGAAGCTAATTTAACACATCCTGTAATGTAGTAATCATCTAATGTTCCAGCAGCAGATGGGCTAGTACAACCAACTGCTTCGTATCGGAAATAAAAACGCCATTGATTAAAGTTACTTGTTGTAGCATCTACTCCACAGTGTAATGCAGTTAAAAATAAAGGTTTACAATCGTGAGATGTGTTGTTTACCAAAGATCCAGAACAATATCCTGCACCTGCTGGGTCAACTACATATACGCGCGCTACACCATTTTTTTCATCTTGCCAAGTATCTCCAACTGGCGAGCAGTTGACATTGATTTCACAATTATCAGACTCATTGATTTTTGCAATTGTAGGATTACCTGTAGAACGGTAATTGTAAATAATACGATCGATGAGAATTTCACTTGGTTTTGAACCCAATGGCTCGTTGATTTGAAGTGTCATTTCGTCTCCAAAACACAACGCAATGTTTTGTTGGAAATGATCCAACACATCTTCTTTTGTAAGGGTTTTGTGTAATTTTTTACCTTCGTTATTGAAGACTGTAACCGTTGTTTGATCGTATATTTTAAATGTTTCAAACAAAAAAGAAAGCGCTTCTGCCCCTGCATATTTTACATGCAATTGCCAAACTCTTCCAGTTGGTGTAGACGTCCAAACACCACTATTCAATGTGGTAATATGTGTGTATCCAAAAACACCAATGCGATATAATTGCCCATTTTTATTGCGCTCTTCGTCTTCTTTGCGCACAGCATCCATATTTGGAGCCGCTAATTCAAGAGTTGGGGTGTTCAGAAAAGTAGTTAATTTTAAACTACTCGTGTTGTTATTTTGTTGTGCAAAAGTAGTTGCCGCAACTAATGCAAAAAATAACGCTGATGTAATTAGTTTTCCTTTCATAGTTTGTTTACATACGTTCGTAATAATTTCAAAAATAATGTCTTTTTGCACAATGATGTTAATTTTATTCTGTTTTTTTACAGAACAGTAACGTTATGCAACAAATTTTAGTCATTGAAGACGAACAAAGCTTAGCTGAAATGATTCAGTTAAACCTCGAATTGGAGGGCTATGCCGTGCATGTATTGTCCAATGGAAAACAAGCCTTGGCGCACAAAGAGCAGTTGGCAAATTATCAATTAGTGCTGTTAGATGTCATGCTACCAGAGGTGAGCGGATTGGATATTTGCCGCGCATACCGCCAAGTAAGCGATGTGCCAATATTGTTTTTATCCGCAAAAGGAACAACCATCGATCGGATTGCAGGACTTAAATTAGGGGCAAACGATTATTTGGCAAAACCATTCGACCTCGAGGAATTATTGCTGCGCGCGCGGATTTTAATGCATGTCAATCAGCGGGAAAACGAGGCGATAACTGAAATTACTATCGGTGATGTGACCATTCATTTTTCCTCCTACGAAGCAATTCATGTGGTAACAGGTGAAAAACAGTTGTTGTCGAAACGTGAAATAGAATTGCTTCAGTTTTTTATACAGCACAAAGATGAGGTGGTGTCACGCGATTTATTATTGGAGAAATTATGGAACAACGAACACGCACCAACAGGTCGAACAATCGATAATTACATCCTAAATTTTCGGAAATTACTCGAAAAAGACCCGAAAGAACCGCAATATTTTCATTCAGTTCGTGGTGTTGGTTATAAATTTACTTTACCCGAATAATACTATTTTTGCACCATGAGTAATCCTTCAAATGAACATACTACGGCAAAAGCCGAACGTTACGATAAAGCTTATTTACGCATGGCCGCTACGTGGGCCGATTTATCCCATTGTGAACGAAAAAAAGTCGGTGCATTGATTGTCAGAGATGGCCGAATTATATCTGACGGTTACAATGGTTCCCCTGCAGGTTTTGATAATTGTTGTGAAAATGACAACGGCGAAACACATTGGTACGTGTTGCATGCCGAAGCGAACGCCATTTTAAAAGTTGCGCGTTCTACCAATGATTGCTCAGGCGCGACCTTGTATTTGACACTTTCGCCCTGCAAAGATTGCAGCAAACTTGTTTTGCAAGCAGGAATTTGTCGCGTGGTCTTTATCAACGAATACAAAGACACGACAGGTATTGACTTTTTGCGCAGTGCAGGAGTTGAATTAGTTCACATTTCAGATCCGTTCACGCATGAATAATTCAAAAAACTACTTGTATCCAATCTTCTTAATGGCTTTTCTTGCCTTTGGCGTCTTGATTGGTTCGCTGCTCAACCGAGGAAAAGCGGGAGCTGATTACCAATCGAATTATTCCAAATTACAAGACGTTATTTCAATTATTGACCAACAATATGTTGACGGTGTAAAAAGTGATTCCCTTTTTGAAGAAACAATTGCAGACATGTTGCACAAGTTGGACCCACACTCCAATTACATTCCTGCCAAAGATTTGCAAGTGGTAAACGAACAAATCGAAGGAAAATTTGGAGGAATTGGCGTGCGATTTGCGTTGATTAGAGATACCATTTGTGTGACGAATGTTGTGCCAAATTCTCCGTCTTTTCAGGTTGGAATAAAAGCAGGCGATAAAATTATTCGTGTCAACAAAAAAACAGTCGTAGGCAAAAAAATCACGAACGACAAAGTCATGGGCTTGTTGAAAGGCGATCCGATGACAGCTGTGCATGTCACTGTTTACCGACGAAAACAACAACTAGAGAAAACCATTCAACGCAATTTAATTCCGATCGGTTCAATTTCTTGTGCGGAATTAATCCAGGATAACATTGGCTACATCCGTTTGGATCAATTTTCGGTCACGAGTGCTGTTGAATTTAACAATGCAGCGACTAAATTACTCCGTCAAGGAATGAAAAAATTGATTTTTGATTTGCGCGATAATGGAGGCGGAGTGCTTTCTGTAGCGGAACAAATTGCCGATCAATTTTTACCAGCCGGTCGTAAAATAGTTGAAATCAGAGGAAAAAATCAACCCACAAAATTGTCCCGTGCCACTGCAGCAGGTTTGTTAGAAAACATACCAGTGGTGGTGATTATCAACGAAAATTCAGCTTCAGCAAGTGAAATTTTGGCGGGTGCATTGCAAGACAATGACCGTGCGCTGCTTGTTGGCCGTCGTTCGTTTGGAAAAGGATTGGTACAGCAAGATTTCGCGTTGAAAGACAGAAGCAATTTGCGCTTAACCATTGCGCGTTACTACATGCCTTCTGGAAGGTGTATCCAAAAGCCTTTTGATGCAGGTTACGAAGCATATTACAAAGATCAGTTTGACAGAGAAGCGGCAGGTGAATTTTTCAAACCCGATTCGTTGCGTTTTAAAAACTGCAAAAAATTCAAAACGGTAAAAGGAAGAACGGTCATGGATGCAAGCGGAATTTCTCCCGATTATTTCATTCCTTTAGACACGTCCAACTCAACAATTTACTATATAAATTTGCGTTATTCACCAGTATTTCAGCACTTTGCTTTTGATTTTGTAGCAAACAAGCGCGGAAAATGGGCAACGATTCAAGCATACAATGCTCAATTTGAGCCGAGTGACGCGATGATTCAACAACTTGCCAGTTATGCGCAAAAAACGTTTGCTATTCCAATCATGTCCGATCAATTAGCACAAAGCAACGCATTGATCAAACGGGCCTTGAAAGCCGAAATTGCCCGTCAATTATTCATCGAAGACGGTTACTTTTTTGTGCTTTCAGCCAGTGATAACGAAATCAAAAAAGCAATACAGTTATTGAAATAAAAGTTGTTACCGCATTAATTCCGCGTGTAACATCACTCCATTTTTGTTCAATGACAAATAATAAACACCTGTTGTAACAGTTTGTCCAGCGTCGTTTTTACCGTCCCACTCAACACCATTGAAGGGTTGAGTGATTGTCGTGTTTTCCAATAATTTTCGAATTAATCGACCTGCGCCATCATAAACGAACAAACTGACTTGATCACCGACTGCAATAGATGGAGGGATAATGTGTGTGCTCGTAGCAGCTGGCTGAGGATAAATGACCCACTCATTTGTAGTGTTTTCGGAACTTGGAATCCCCAAATTGAGCAAACTTTCCAAATCAATCAATTCATCACCGGGTTGATACAACAAATAATGAAAGTACACCATCAACATTTCATCGCTTGTGTTTTCTCCTGCAAACACCCATTGTGGCGGATTATTTGGGTTGTGGGGATTGCTGCTGGTATTGTCGTAAACGGCATTCACATACAAACGCGATCCAATTGGAACTTTTTGAATGTTTTTGAAGAAATAGAAATCTTGCCAATGAAAATCCCAATGCGGGATATTGATAAATGGAATAGTATCATTTTGTGCGGACAAAGCATACGATTTGATTGACTTACCAACGTTGTGCATGTGCGGAAACGTACTCAATACCGATAAATTAACGTTCGTTGTTCCGTTTGCTGGATAAACCGCACTTGCAGTTGTTTGTTGATTGGGCGGAAGTGCCAAACTCCAATTTTGCAATGGCGCTGCTGCAAAAACCTCGCGCACTCCCGTTTCATTTACCGGGTAAAAATGAATGATAACTTTGGTACTGTCTAGTATTCCGTAGCTGCCATCAGGGTAATGCATCGCAAAAACAAGGTTGCTTCCAGCAGGAATTTTCATACCGAGTTTAAAACTACTTCCAGAAGGAAAAACCAATGGACTCGCTCCGGGTGTATAGCCTGTAATTAAATTGGCATTTTGTGGTCCACCACAATTCCCACCTGTTGTATCGGTTTGGTAACTAGCTGTTTCATCCACATAAATCAAGGCGTGGTGAACAATGGAACGGTTTCCAGGAATGACTTCCAACGCTCTAATTTTTCGATCTTGCGTTAAACCTGTTGGCAATGCAAAACAAACGTAGTCATCGTTTCCACTTTGTGCTTTACTGCGGTAGTTGGGCATTTTGATGACCATGTCGCCATTTCCCAAAACTGATTGATTGTTGTAAACGGGAAGAGGAGGCGTATTACTTGCATTTCCTTCTTGTCCTCCTGCAGTCAACCAAGACAGAATAGTTGATTTCTCTGTATTTGTCAAACTTCTTGTATGGCTGTATTGTTGGAAACCATTATCGGGAGGCCAAGGTGGCATTTTATCTTGTGCGACAACGTCGTAAATTGAGCCAATCACGCTTGCTGTTTCGGCATAGGTCATTAAGGGAAAGGGTGCAATTCCACCATTGTGGTGACACGAGGTACATTTGTTGTAGAAAATGGGTGCAACTTCGTTACTCCAAGTTTGTGCCATCGCTGAGGCGAACAAACCAATCGTCAACAAGAGGCTTAAAACGTAGTTCATGGTAGAAAATTTGATAGAAAGTTACAAAAATAATTTCTATAAAAACAACAAGAGAGAAGCGGGCGCTCCTCTCTTGTTCCAACCTAAACTACTACTACTTATGAAAACTAACCGTTAACAAACAAAAAACAAATATATCGAGATACAATTGTCATAGTTGTGTGTTAACACTACAAAGTAACGAACGTTTTTGGTACGTATTTCATTTTTACATAGATTTTAACATTATTTATTGAAATAACTCCCGAATTCATCGAAAAAGCATCATAAAAATCATTTTTGATGTATCTTTGCTCCTTACACAACGCAACAAGATTTGTTCAGCGCATGAAAGTTATCGATCATTTACACGCAGCGAAAGACACGCTATTTTCTTTTGAGATTTTACCGCCTTTGAAAGGGGCGAATATTCAATCAATTTATGATGGAATTGATCCATTGATGGAATTCAAACCGAAATTCATTAATGTGACCTACCACCGCGAAGAGTATGTCTACAAAGAACGTGAAAACGGCTTGTTGGAAAAAATTGCCATTCGCAAACGTCCTGGAACCGTTGGAATTTGTGCGGCTATCATGAACAAGTACCACGTTGACGCTGTTCCACACTTGATTTGTGGCGGATTCTCCCGCGAAGAAACGGAGAACGCGTTAATCGATTTGCAATTTTTAGGAATTGACAATGTGTTGGCGTTGCGTGGCGATTCCATAAAAACCGAAGCAACGTTCAAACCGCATGCAGAAGGTCACCGCTATGCCTTGAATTTAATCGAGCAAATAACTGACATGAATTCCGGTCATTACATTGCTGATGATGTTCAATTGGCGCCGACAAATTTTTGCATTGGTGCAGCAGGATATCCAGAAAAACATTTTGAAGCCATGAATTTGGCAACAGATTTGCATTATTTGAAAGCAAAAGTTGATGCGGGAGCGGAATACATTGTCACGCAAATGTTTTTTGACAACCAAAAGTATTTTGATTATGTAGCAGCTTGCCGTGAAGCAGGAATCAATGTGCCGATTGTGCCAGGAATCAAACCTATAAAAACGTTAAATCATATTGCTTTTTTACCAAAAGTGTTTAATATTGATTTTCCAGAAGCATTGAGCAAAGAATTACTGAAATGCAAAACCAATGCAGACGTTAGTAAAGTTGGTATTGAATGGGGAATCGAACAATCGCGCGCATTGAAAGCGGCAGGAGTTCCGTGCATTCACTACTACACGATGTCAACATCGGATGCAGTAAAAACAATCGCTGGAGAAGTATTTTAATCGAACAACTATGAAATTATCATTGGCCATTGCCCTTTTGTTTTTTGTTGCGAATGGATTCGCACAAACAGCGTTAAATCTTTCTAATGCAGTGGTCATAAGTCACTTGGATAAACTCGAAGATCGTTTTTCGTTAGAGGTTACGTTGTCGGAGATTTTAGCAAATGTAGGAGTGAAAAATACCGTTAGTTTGAATTTATTGAAACAAGGCGCTTCACCAGAATCATTAATTAGCGATTCAATTACCAAAGACCTTGCTGCAAAAGGGTTCAACACCTTAATGCTTGTTTCAGTTAGAGGTTACGACAAACGCTTCAAACCGTCAACACAAAACTTTGATTTGAAAGAGGATATCGCTGCAGCAAATTTATTTCCACTGTACAAAGATGGTATTGTTTCCATGACCTTGGAATTTCATTTTTACCGAGACGGAAAGTTGGTGTATACGGATTTATTGAAAATAAACGGTGCAAATTCCCGCGATGCAGTTTTGAAAAAATTACGCAAAAAATTAGCTAAAAAAGCTGCAAAAAATTGGGTTTAATTTCCTTTTAATTGTGCAATCAACGCGTTGATTTCTTCCGATTGCACACCCAAATCACACGCATAAATTAAATCGGCTAAAGCATCGGCTTGTTGCCCAACTTGCAGATAGCTTTTTCCACGTAACTCGTAAATTTTTGGTGTGTATTTTGCATAAGGAGCTGCTTCAGACAAGCGCGTAATCGCCGTTTCATAATCTCCATTTTCAAATGCTGTTGTTCCTGCAGCTAGCAAACGTTGAAATTCATTTTCACGCAATTGCACACCCAAGCGAATGCGTTCAAATTGCGCAACTTCCTTTTTTTCTTCTTCAGAAATTTCCGCAACCATTATCGCAGTCGCTGCTGTAAATTCACTTATAGAAAATGACAAACAATGAGCGCGTACTTCGAAGTTTGCTAAATTCAATGCTGTGGGTTGCAAAGAGCTTGGCCAATAAGCCATTGCAAGAATTTCTTCAGCAGTTGTGACGAGAATTTTGTATAGCGAGTAGCCTTCCGCGTTAACGGTATAACAAACGAGACCTTGTTGTAAGTTGATTGCCATTTGGTTTACGCCATCACTTCATCCAACGCAGCAATGAACAAATCAGATGCTGTTGCGATAATTTCATCGGTATGTGCTTGGGAAATAAAACCAACTTCGTATCCACTTGGTCCCATGTAAACACCTTTGTTCAATAACGCTTTGTGTAAGTTTTTGAAGGCAGTCATATCTGGATTGATTTGAGCTGATTGGCGAATTCGTTTTGAATTATCAAAAGAAATCCAGAATATCGATCCAATCGTTACCAGTTCAAATGCGTATCCTTTTGCTTTTGCATGCGCATTGATTTTATCAGTAAACAAATGCGTTCTGCGCTCTTGATCTTCGTAAAATCCTGGCTTGATTAATTCAGTCAATTGTCCAATTCCTGCTGCCATTGCTACTGGATTTCCTGAAAGCGTTCCTGCTTGGTAAACTGGCCCATCAGGGGCAACACAACTCATGATTTCGTTGCGTGCGCCATACGCACCAACGGGCAAACCACCACCTATTATTTTTCCATAAGAAACAATATCCGGAGCAATGTCGTAATAACCTGCAGCTCCAGTGAATCCTACACGGAATCCAGAAATTACTTCGTCAAAAAACAACAATACGTTGTGCGCTGTACAAAGGTCGCGTAATAATTGCAAGAAACTTTTTTCTTGTAACAATAGTCCATTGTTAGCTGGAATTGGTTCAATGACAAAACAAGCAATTTCGGATGCGTAATTGGCAAAACAATCACGTAAAGCAATTTCGTCATTCAACGGTAAAACAATTGTTTCTTTTGCAAATGCTTCTGGAATACCAGCGCTTGACGATTGACCAAAGGTTACCAATCCAGAACCAGCGTTCACCAACAAAGCATCTAAATGCCCGTGGTAACAGCCGTCAAATTTCACGATTTTATCTCTTCCCGTATACCCACGTGCCAAACGTACTGCGGACATCACCGCCTCTGTACCGGAACTAGTAAATCGAATTTTATCAATATATGGGTTGTTACTTAAAATAAGTTCCGCTAATTCATTTTCCAATTTGGTTGGCGCACCAAAACTTGCGCCATTTCCTAATGCGGTTACAATATTTGAGTAGACACTTGGATGATTGTGACCCAAAATTAGTGGCCCCCAACTACAGCAAAAATCAATGAATTGATTGTCGTCTTCGTCCCACAAATACGCGCCGTCTCCTTTTTTAATAAAAAGTGGTGACCCCTCAACCGATTTGAAAGCGCGCACGGGAGAATTAACTCCGCCAGGGAAATAATTTTTCGCTTTGTCATACAAAGCTGTAGAATTTGAACGTTTGATATCACTCATTGTTACTGATTTGAAAACCGTTGCAAAAGTAGCGAAACTTATAGGAAAGCCCATGCGAAAAATTATTAAAATATTGTTCGTGTGGGCGTGACAAAAAGAACGAAAGTAATCAGTATATTTGAGGTCTATAAAACAAAATAGTTACCCCATGAACTTTGAAAATTCGGAGGCTTTTGCACACCAATTAGATGCAAATGATGAATTGAGAACTTACCGCGACCGCTTTTGTTTCCCAACATTTACTAAAAACCCCGTACGTTATTTCACAGGCAATTCACTTGGTTTACAGCCAAAAACGGTTCGTGAAAAAATAAACGAAGAGTTGGATGTATGGGCAAAATGGGGCGTTGAAGGACATTTCCACGGGACCAATCCATGGTTCAAATACCACGAGTTTTTAACGGAAAGTGCAGCACGCATTGTTGGAGCGCTTCCTAAAGAAGTTGTTGTGACGCATTCGTTAACGACAAACCTTCACTTGTTGATGGTTTCTTTTTATCAACCAAAAGGAACGCGTACTAAAATTTTGTGCGAAGCAAAAGCATTTCCTAGTGATTTGTATGCATTGGAATCACAAGTCCGTTTTCATGGGTTAAATCCAGATGTTGATTTAGTAGGAATTGCACCGCGTGATGGAGAACACACGTTACGCGATGAAGATGTTTTAGCGAAAATTGCTGAATTAGGCGATTCGCTTGCTTTGGTGATGTTCGGAGGTGTAAATTACTACTCAGGGCAATTGCTAGACATGGCAGCAATTACCAAAGCTGGACATGCAGTTGGAGCAGTTGTTGGTTTTGATTTGGCACACGCAGCTGGAAATGTTCCACTTAATTTACACGAATGGGATGTGGATTTCGCAGCGTGGTGTTCGTATAAATATTTGAATTCAAGTCCAGGAGGAGTTTCAGGAATGTTCGTTCACGATCGTTTTGCAAACAGACCTGATTTGGTGCGTTTTGCTGGTTGGTGGGGATACGATAAATCAACACGTTTTTTAATGGAACCAGGTTTTGTACCCATGGAAGGTGCAGAAGGATGGCAATTGAGCAATGCGCCAGTTTTAGGTATGGCTGCTCATTGGGCTTCATTGGAATTGTTTGATGCAATTGGCATGAAAAAATTACAAGCGAAAAGCGAAGTGTTAACTGCTTACTTGGAATTTATTTTAGACGAACTTTCAGCAAAATATGCTGCGACTTGTCGTTTTGAAATCATTACACCAAAAGAAAAACACCGCAGAGGTGCGCAACTTTCAATTTTGGTGCACGGAGAGGGTAAAAAGATTTTTGATAAAATCAGTGATAAAGGAGTGGTTGCAGATTGGCGCGAACCAAACGTGATTCGTGTTGCACCAGTTCCGATGTACAACTCGTTTGAAGATGTATACTATTTAGGAAAATATTTAGAAGAAGCCATTAACGAATTGTAAGGCTAATTTATAACGAACGATCAAAGAAAACATGAAAAAAATTGCAGTTGTAGGTGGCGGTCTTGTTGGAAGTTTACAAGCCATTTTATTAGCTAAAAAGGGTTACGAAGTCAGTGTTTTTGAACGCCGTCCTGACCTTAGAAAAGCGAAATTAATTAGTGGAAAATCCATCAATTTAGCCTTGTCTGATCGTGGTTGGAAAGCGTTGGAATTGGCTGGAATTGCTGCGGATATTCATGAAATCGCTATTCCGATGTACAAGCGTTGCATGCATGCATTGGACGGGACGTTGACGTACCAACCGTACGGTAAAGAAGATCAAGCAATTTATTCGGTTTCTCGTGGCGGGTTGAATCAAAAGTTAATGAATCTAGCGGATAATTATCCGTCAATATCGTATCATTTCAACAGAAAATGCCAAGACGTCAACTTGGACACCAATACACTGATTTTTGATAATTCAGAAACGAAGCAAACAGAAAAACATCAATTTGATAAGATTTTTGCTGCTGATGGTGCTTATTCAGCTGTGCGCATCCGAATGCAAAAATCGGCAGTGTTCGATTTTTCACAAAAATACTTGGACCACGCTTACAAAGAGTTGGTTATTCCAGCTAATGAAGATGGAACACATAAATTAGATAAAAACTGCCTGCACATTTGGCCACGCGGTGAATTCATGATGATTGCACTGGCTAATTTGGATGGAAGTTTTACGTGTACCTTATTTTTTCCGCTAAAAGGCGAAAAATCGTTTGAGGCCTTGACAAGTCCTGCTGAAGTGTCAGAATTTTTCAACAGAACTTTTCCAGATGCAGTCCCCTTGATGCCAACTTTGTTGGAGGATTATTTTGAAAACCCCACCTCAAAGCTAATGATGGTACGTTCTCAGCCTTGGAATTACAAAGATGATATTGTACTAATTGGTGATGCTGCGCATGCCATTGTTCCGTTTTATGGACAAGGGATGAATTGCGGTTTCGAAGATTGTACTGTTTTCAGTGAAATGCACGATGCAGCAGGTGGCAATTGGGATGGTTTATTGGATGCCTATTCAGCTGAGCGCGTTCCAGATGGCAACGCCATTCTCGATTTAGCATTGGATAATTACATTGAAATGCGCGATTTAACAGCCGATCCAAACTTCTTGTTACAGAAAAAAATTGAAGCGAAGTTTTCAAATTTGTATCCTGAAAAATGGTTGCCACTCTATTCACAAGTTACATTTAGTCACATCAAATACAGTCACGCTTACCGAAATGGAAAAGCGCAACATGCTTTAATGCAAGAAATATTGGCTATTGAAGACATTCATGAACGTTGGGACGAACCGTTTGTCATGGATAAAATGTTGGAACTTGTTTCGTAACAAGCAGTAAAAAGTGTATTATTGGTAAAAAGAAACGCCATGAAAAAACTCCTTACGTATTGCTTTTTGTTGTCAATTATAACAGCACACGCACAAAAGTCGCGCGATTTTTCAAGCAAACGAAGAAAAGATTATTTTGGTGGCCCAGAAGATTTCAGGGACATCACCAAGTTTGGGTTGCAAATTTCTTTTGGTGCAAATTATATGTTTCCGCATACCGCAAACGAACAGTTTTCTGGCATTGATGTCCTTTCAAATCGCCCGTACGACGCAACGATTGAACCATCAGGAAAAGTTGGCGGATTTATCGATATTGGAATGGCGCATTACCGATTTAAATCGTCAAAATTGTTAAATGCTTGGTACGATGCCCGCGGTAAATCAGTAAAATTTATTGGTGGAAATCTCTTTCACCGCTTTGATTGGGGAGTGGGCTTTGATTTTTTAGGCGGTTCCGAATTGACCAAAGTGAATTATCCCTTATTTAACATTACAAACCAATCTTCTGGATCGTTTTACAACGGTTATGTTTACGGACGTTTTACAGCAGATCGTTTTACGCAATTGAGTGAACGTTGGCATTTGGAAACAGGAATTGGGTTTAATTTTAATTACTTGGTAATGGAAGGAAGTAAAACCCTTTCAAATGGCGTTATCGATACCGCTCGTCAACAATTCCAACAGCCTTTTATGCTGCAGTTGCACAGTCATTTAGGATTCAATTACAAAATAAGAAGAGGTGATTACTTGATTTTCGCAACCTATTTACCACATCTTGGTTTGGTCGAGTCGAATCAGTTAAAACCACGAATTTATTGGTATTCAAGCTCGTATTGGCCAGCTCATTTTCAAATAAAATGGATCCATCATTTTACTAAAAAATCGAATGGTTGTAACAAAGGCTCGGAAGAGGACCGCAAGAAAAACGAACAATACCAGCAAAGTAGATAATCGATGTTAGCCTTGAATTGGTTGAAAACGAACTGGAAAATTGCGGCAATAATAACGGTTGCAGGAGTAATTTTTGGTTTAATTACCTTCGTCAATCATGTTCACTTTCGAACGTATGCGCTTGACTTAGGTGCATACACCAACGCCGCATACAAATACGCACATTTCGTTCTAGCAGATAATGATGTGTTCATGGCAGAACACTCACCCATGTTGAGTGGTCATTTTGATTTGTATTTGGTTCTTTTTTCACCGTTGACGTATTTGTTTGGAAGTTATACCTTGCTAATTGTCCAATGGGCAGCATTGTTAATAGGTGGAATTGGGGTTTATCGCTTGTTTCTATTTTGGTATCCCAATGCAAAAATCAGTCATACCGCACAAATTTATTTTTATTCGTTTTACGGTGTTTTTTCAGCGCTTTCGTTTGATTATCACAGTGTTGTTGTTGCAAGTTCACTCGTTCCATGGTTCTTTTTATTCCTTGCGAAGGACAAATTTCGATTAACAATTTTAGTGTTTGTTCTGTGTTTGTTTGCACAAGAAAACGCAGCCTTGTGGATGATTTTCATTGCCTCAGGTTTGGCATTTGTGCACCGAAAAGATCGAATAAAAGCGCGCATTTTGCTCTTACTTACCTTAGTTGCAGTTGCCTATTTTTTATTGGTGATGAAAGTAATTATTCCGTTTTTTAACCCAACTGGTGCGTATACAGGTTTTCATTTTTCGGTACTTGGCGACAGTATTTCGAGTTTCATAGTGCATTTTGTGGAACATCCATTGCGTTCCATTAAATTGTTGTTTATCAACCACACGCTGGATCCTGGGAATGATGGATTGAAAAGAGAAACGTGGATGCTTTTGTTGATCAGTGGCGGTTGGTTATTACTCCGCAAACCGATTTATCTCTGGATGTTGATCCCGATTCTTTTCCAAAAACTCTACCACGATTCGGCCATTATGTGGAGTGTCAATTACCAATATTCCATTGAATTTGCACCTATTTTAGCCATTGGAATTTTTGATGTCCTTGCAACGATAAAACACGATAACTGGCGAAAAACAGCTTCAATTTTAGCAGTTTTATTTGCTTTAACAGGAGCGATACGTTTGATGGACCGCACCATTATCATGTACGATAAAACACAATTACGAATTTACAAAGAAGCACATTATAACAGAGAATTTCCTGTGGATGAAGCGCAGCGCATTGTTAACAGTTTGCCAAACAACGCTGCAATTAGTGCGCAATCTGCTTTTGTGCCGCATTTTAGTTGCCGGGACAAAATTTATCAATTTCCAATTATCAAAGATGCGGAATATATCGTTCTAGCTCCAAGAGACAGTTACTATCCAATAGATTCGGCGAGTTATTTCACCTTGACCGATAGTTTACAACGCTCTCCAATTTGGAAAACCATCAAAAAAAACGAACATTTTATTCTATTCAAACGAAAATAACATGCGTAAGATTTTTTACTTGAGTACTTGTGATACCTGTCAGCGGATTTTGAAGCAGTTGAAACTTCCCAAAGATGTAGCATTGATTGATATCAAAACACGCGCAATTACAGCGGAAGAATTGGATTGGTTCCAACAAAAAGTGGGGAGTTATGAAGCGTTGTTTTCAAAACGAGCAATCAAATACCGTTCATTGGGTTTAAACGAACAAACGTTGACTGAAGGAGATTTCAAATCATATTTATTGCAAGAATACACGTTTTTGAAACGTCCGTTTATTGCATACGATGAACACTGCAGTATTGGCAACGCTAAGAAAGAAGTTGAAGCTGCAGTAGCGTTCTTTGATCAGTTATAATCAGAAGAACCGCATGCGACTACTCAAGGCATTTGCTCGGTAGTCATCGATTCGCTCATCAATTTTGCGATTATAGAAACGACGCACCAATTTGTGTGTTCCTTTGCCCATTTTATAATCTAATTCATCACCAAATAGCGGAGTAATTGCCAAGAAATAAACCGTTTTATCACCAAGTTGAAGCGGGGTAAATGCTCGTTCCATCATCATGGGTTCCAAGAAAATAAAATATTCCTGCTTCATGATAGGCGAGATTGCTGTTGGCGGATTTCCACAAGGAATGGTATGACCTGGACCAAACCACGTTTGTTTTTCTTTGACAAATGTTTCCAAGCGGTAAATCCATTCAAAAACCCAGTTAAAGTTTGGATTACTCGTGTCTTCTAAATCCCAATACGTCGGTAAACAAAAATACAATTCATTGAAGGCGCGGTCTTTCCATTTTTCAGAAACAGGCATTTCGTAGTTCGAAAGTCCATTCGTCATCAAAATAGTGACAGGAATAGCGAGCTCCAAATACAACAATACAAGAGATTGTTCGGGATGAAGTGGATTGTCAAGTGTTACCACTCGTTGAGCGCCAAAACGCGTTGCTAAACCTTCCGTTATTTTCATGTGTCAAAGGTAAGCAGTAATTTGTGAAACAGCTTATTGATTTCCGATTACTTCGATTAAACTATCCCAAAATTCTTGCACAGAAAGCACACATCCTTGTTCAATTAATGAATGAATCTCTGCTTCTCGTGATTGCGTATATGCTTTTTTTGATTCAAAAAAATCGAGTTCGTTGATGTGATTCGTTAATGCAGCATGAATACCTTCAACCGACGATAAATCATGTTGACTATCGGCTTTTCGGTTGATAGCAATGAGTGCTTGTTCTGTTTTTCCCATTTGGAAAACGATACAACTATCAGGTCGTCTAAATTCTAAAAAGTTGACTTTTTCGTAGACAGTTTGCAACACGTTATCTGAAAATAGGTCAACTAATTGCAGGGCTTTTTCGGGAGATTCTTGGTTGAGTTTTTCCCAAGCTTCGCCCTCAATGCCATTAATGATTAAAAAAGCCTTTAAATCACCTTCCAAATGGGTTAACTCTTCTTGTGTCAGTCTGCGGTATTTCATGACGCAAAGTTACCAATCATTCGTTATGGAACGTGTATTCAAATACAAGTTTGTTATTTTCGAATTGGTATTCTTGTATCAATCCATTCATGATATAATTGTATGAACTACTCGTGCGTTTCTTGTTCCTGCGGTTGTATGTCTCTGAAAGTAATATGTTTTTATTTTCGTCATACTTGGCGATTGATTTGAACTTGAACTTTCCTTTGTGTGTGAAGGATTCATAGATTGAAACGTTATTTATAAATGAACTTTTTGATATTAAAACAGTGTCATTATAATACCGGAAACTTGCGATAAAAACAGAATCTTTTGTAAAATCTGTTCGGTTTAAATACAGTTTTTTGTTTTCAATGATTCGCTTGAAAATACTGTACGATCCATCTGTATTGCTTTGATTATACGTACATTCACTCGCTTGTTTTTCGTCTTTTTTGACGATTTCACCTTGTTCTTGACAGGAAAAATCCCATTGTTTTAGCAATTCACCATTGACATAATAAAAAGCTGCTGTGGGTTTGCGTAATAGTTCGTCATACCTTGTTTCATATCGAATTACTTTCGTACGTTTTCCGTAGATGAATTCTTCTGTACTCAATAATTTGTTTTTTTCGAAGTAAACATAGCGTGTTTCTCGGCGCATTTTCCCATTTTTAAAATGTTTGATAAGGGTAAGTCGATCTTGATTATCGTAAGAATAGGCCGAGCCAAAAGTTGACTTTTTATTTTGTGTAAAGGTGGAAGTCAATAAGGTATCCTTGTATTTGTACGTTGTTTTTATGTCTCTGTATGTACGCTCAACAATCATTCCTAGTGTATTGTAAACTTTTGTTTCAATCAATTCCTTTTCACCGTTTTTCTTCATTTTAAAACGTTTGACTGTAGCAACACGATTTATTTGTGCAGCGTTAGCATTGCCCATCCAAAAAATGGCGTTTTCACGAGCCACATTGTTTTGACTGTAATTCCAACGAACTTGGTTAAGGTATTTTAGTCCGTCTTTGTTTCCCGCTTGAAGCATAAAAGGAACACACAATAAGAGTAGTAAATTTTTCATGGATTTAAAGTTTGTTTCCTGCTTATAAGTAGAAACCGATGAAAAGTTACGCTTTTTCTTTGAGTCCAAAGTATAATTGGGTGTTACCCTTACATTAACAGACACGATTTAAGTGTGCTTAAGCCCCCGATGTTCGATTCTTCTGGCGTTGTGTTTCCCACACGAACTTTTCGTAAATTTGTTACATGCAACAGAAAAAAGGAATTGCCATTTTAGGGTCAACAGGATCAATTGGAACACAAGCATTGGAAGTAATTGAAGCGTATCCAGCTTATTTTGATTTACAAGTTATTACCGCTCAGTCAAATGCTGATTTACTCATCGAACAAGCGAAAAAATTCCAGCCGAATGCCGTTGTCATTGGTGATGAATCCAAATATGAGTTGGTAAAAAATGCACTTTTTTCGGAAGATATTCACGTCTATGCGGGAGCAGACGCATTGTCGCAAGTTGTTACGTTCAACGAAGTACATGTGGTGTTAACAGCACTCGTTGGTTATGCAGGATTAAAACCGACACTCGCTGCAATAGATGCAGGAAAAGATATTGCACTTGCAAACAAAGAAACACTCGTTGTTGCAGGCGAATTAGTGACGCAACGTGCGCGTGAAAAAGGCATCAACATTTATCCAGTCGATTCAGAACATTCAGCAATCTTTCAATGTCTGGTTGGTGAATTTCACAATCCCATCGAAAAAATTTACTTAACAGCTTCAGGCGGACCCTTCAGAGGCTGGAAAACAGAACAATTAGCAACGGTTACCAAAGCGCAAGCACTAAAACATCCCAATTGGTCGATGGGCGCTAAAATCACGATTGATTCAGCAACATTGATGAACAAAGGATTGGAAGTGATTGAAGCAAAATGGTTGTTTCATTTGAAGCCCGAACAAATTGATGTCATTGTGCATCCGCAATCCATCGTTCATTCGTTGGTTCAATTTACAGATGGTAGTATGAAGGCGCAAATGGGCTTGCCTGACATGAAATTACCTATTCAGTTTGCATTGACTTATCCAGAGCGTTTCGAAACAAATTTTCCACGCTTTAACTTCATGGATTATCCGCAACTAACGTTTGAACAAGCGGACAAAGAAACGTTCCGTAACTTGAATTTAGCATACGCCGCAATGGAAAAAGGTGGGACGGCTGCATGTGCATTAAACGCTGCAAATGAAGTAGCAGTTCAATTGTTTTTGGAAGAAAAAATCGATTTCTTGTCGATTGCAAAAATCAATGAATTGGTCATGAATGACACAACATTTATAGCAAAACCAAGTTACGAAGATTATGTTGCTGTTGACCAATTAGCGCGCCAAATGGCGCAATCTCAACTCAAGTAAGCGGCCCAATAGATACTGTAATAGCGGATAAATTTTCCTAGCGTCATTAAGATAAAAGTGGGTATTTTTTTTGTTTGAAAAAAGCCCAAACCCAGCATGATTGGATCGCCAATAATCGGCAACCATGCTCCAAGTGCTGCCCAAATACCAAAGCGCTCTATTGCTTGATATGCGTTGGAATTTCGCCTGTTTTTAAGAACTAATTTTTGACCAAGCGCTCCGATATAATAATTGGTGATACCTCCCAATGAGTTGCCTATTGTTGCGACAAGTAACACAATCCAAGCAGCATAATCAGACCGTAAAAAATAGATAAACGTTACTTCCGAGGGAAATGGCAAGATGGTAGCGGATAAAAAACAACTACTAAACAAACCAATAAGTCCCCATTCAATCATGCACAAAGGTATTTTTTTTCATTAAAAAAGGGGTTACAAACTGCAACCCCTTTCCAACTTGAAAACAAGTAATTATTTTTTCACTACACGTTTAGTTGTAACAGCGTTACTAACTTGTAAAGTGTAATTGTAGATTCCTGCTTCGAAAGCACTTCCATCAATAGCGATTGATTGAACTCCTTCATTCATGAATGAAGCTGGAACAGTTGCAACAACTCTTCCTGCGATATCTGTAACAGTAACTGCAACTTCAGCAGCAGCAGTTAAATTGAATTCAATGCTTGTTGCAGCAGCGAAAGGATTAGGAGCGATTGATAAATTAGTAACATTATCCATTGCTGAAATTCCTAAACTTGGATCGAAGTTCATACGAACAACAGGAGTTCCTGTTTGGTAAAACCATGTTCCTTCAGGATCAGAAGCGCTTGGAACCCCTCTATCAAAAATGAATGTTGTGCTTTTGTCAGAAATTCCAGCATTCGCAACTTTTAAATTTGGATCGTATGTTCCAACAACTGGCAAATAAGTTTTACCCGCTTCTAATTGAACAGCATCTTGTAATAAGAACGTTAAATTAGTGTTGAGCATACTAGCTGTAAGTGGAATAATATCAGATTCAGACAACAATAAAAAATCACCTGTTGCGAAGTCGATTTCGTACAAACGCACATAGATTTCAGTTCCTGCAGGAGTCCCTGTTGCAAAACGCGTTGTGATTCCTTTTAATTCTTGGCCATTCCAAATATCAAAGAAATTACCTACTTCAAATCCATCTGTTCCGTTTGAAGTATTCCCAACATAAGTTCCGTTATCACGTGCATAGGTGTAATTTGTAACTGCGAAACTCACAGCTGGCAAAGTGTTGTTAGCAGGCACATCATCAATGCTATCTGCACTTATTGTACGAGTAAAACTATACGTTCCAAGACCAGCAGGTGTAAATTGTGTTGCTGCTATCAAGCTATCAGTACCTAAAGCTGGAATAGCAACTGGCGTACTAACAGATGTAAATGCTCCTGTATTGACATTCACAGATAATGTTGCATTTGTCATTGTAGCTGTTCCACCATTGAATACGTTTGCTGTAAAATCAATTGGTGCAATTTGAGTTGTTGGAATTTGGAAATAATTTAATCCAGCTGTACCCCAATAATCTTCTGTTACTGATAAGTCAAAATCAGGATTAGTAACCAATTTCACATCATCAATGTACCATCCGTAAGTAACCCATACATTTGGGTTTGTTGCTGAATTAGGGTAGTTTGTTGTCCAAGAGAAACGAATCCATACTTGTGTAGCAGCACTTGTTAAAAATGGCGCAAGGTTGATTGTTTTTGTTGTTGGATTTGCATATGCAGCACCACCTGTAGCAGATAACACATCGTAATTATTATTGTCACCAACAGCAGTAAAAGTTGTACCATCCGTTGAAATCAACATTTGTTGTAAATCGTTAAAACGTGCTCCAAATTGTAAAAATTGTAAAGAAATATCTGTTCCAGCAGTAGCTAAACTAATTGGCGCGGCAGTTGTCAATGTGTAAGTAACATTCAATGCTTGCGTTGCAGGAGTTAATGTTGGATTACCGTTAGATAATTCTGCAAATTTACCTTCTGAAGTAGAAGCAATTGCTGTTGCAGGTGCCCACCAACCATCTTTGATGCTGTCAATCGACCAACCAAAAGCTGCCCCACCAGTTTGACCACTGTTGTTTACTGTCCAATCTGCAGGGTTTGAAAAGTTGTTTGTCCAAAAAGGAGTACCCAATGCTTTAGGAGCAATGGCAGGTTTTTCAGCAGCAACATAGTCAACAGCTATTTTTTTTGCTTGTCTTTCTGTTACTTGAAGGGATTTTACTTGTGCAAACAAACCGCTTGCCAATAAAAGTCCAGAAAGTAAGGTAATGTGTTTTTTCATAAATTTATTTTTCGAGTTAAAGATAAATTGAAAACAATCAATTTCAAAGAATTAATGAGTAAACGGTAGCAAATTTAGATTAATTGTGATTATTTATCTTTCAAAAAAGGCAATTTTTCGCGCGTTTCTATTAAGCTTTCTTTGCTAATAGTAGTAATAACGATTTGTTCTGTGTTTTCGTTGGTTTTTGCTTCAGCTTCACCTAATGCATTAACCACAACGGAATTCCCGCTATAACTCAAAGCATTGGCATCTGTTCCAACGCGGTTAACCCCAACAACAAAGCATTGATTTTCTATTGCACGTGCAACGAGCAAACTGTTCCAATGATGTTTTCTTCGTTCTGGCCAATTGGCAACGTAAATCAACACATCATACAATGCTGTTTCGTCTTTTATTTCATTGCGACTAATTTCAGGAAAACGTAAATCGTAGCAAATCTGCAAATTGATTTTCCAGCCGTTATAAGCTACAATTGAAGCATTGTTTCCAGCAGTAAAGATGAGGTCCTCACCAGCTAAACCAAAGCATTTTCGTTTGTCGTAAACGGTTATTTTTCCAGTAGGTTCCACAAAAACGCCACGATTGTAAAAGCAGTTGTTTTCTTCAATAATCAGTGACGTATAGCAAGCGGCGTTTTTTTGAGCAGCGATCTTTTTTAACCAAGCGATGCCTTGGCTATCCGTCATTTTTTCAGCTAATTTTTCTGGATTCATCGAAAAACCAGTGTGAAACATTTCAGGAAATACGATTAAATCGGTTGACACACCACTAATCAGTTGCTCAAAGTGGTGCACATTCGCTTGTTTATCCTCCCAAATTTGGTTGGCTTGTACCAATGTAATTCTTAAATCGCGCATAGTCTTTCTGTTGCTGCTAATAAGGTTTCGTCTGTTTTCGCATAACAGAAACGAATAATGTGTTGTTCAGGCGGATGTTCGTAAAAGACGGATAATGGAATTGCTGCAACCCCTTTTTCTCGGGTCAGCCATTCGCAAAATTGCACGTCGTTTTCTGAACTTATTTGTGAATAATCGGCCGTTTGAAAGTACGTTCCTTCACTCGGCAACAACTTGAATTTACTGCTTGTTAAACCGTTTTGAAAAAGTGATCTTTTTTGTTGGTAAAAAGCACCCAAGCTAGATACATCGGTTTGTGATAAATAGTCTGCCAAAGTTTTTTGTGCAACGCTATTGACCGAGAAAACCAAAAATTGATGAACTTTTTTTATTTCCACCATTAATTTTTCAGGAGCAACCAAGTAGCCCATTTTCCAGCCGGTAATATGAAATGTTTTTCCAAAGGAAGATATGATGATCGTTCTGTCGTATATTTCAGGAACTAAGTTTGCAGACAAATGGTATTGTTCATAGGTAATGTATTCATAGACCTCATCAGCCAGCAACAATAAATTCGGATAATCGCGCATGACATTTGTCAATGAATCTAAATCAGCTTGATTCATCACGCGACCAGAAGGATTGTGCGGATTGTTAACGATTAATAATTTCGTTTTTTGCGAAATCACGTTTCTTAATTCCAACCAATCAATGGTGAAATCAGCTTTCATTGCTACATGAATCGGTTTTCCACCTGCTAAAATAATCGCTGGTTCATAGCAATCGTAAGCTGGATCAATGATGACCACTTCGTCACCAAAACCAACTAGCGCTTGAATTGTTGTGAAAATACCTTGTGTTGCACCCGCTGTCACGAGCAATTCTGTAGTCGGATGAATAGTACGGCTGTATGTTGATTTTATTGTTGTTGCAATTGCTTCAAGTAACATGGGTAATCCAGCCATTGGCGCATATTGATGTACGTTTTCACGACTGTTTTTTTGGAGCAAGTCTTCTAAAACTGGGTCAATGGCAAAATTTGGAAATCCTTGCGACAAATTGATGGCATTAAAATCAGCTGCCATTTTAGACATGGTTGTAAATATCGTTGTCCCGACTTTTGGAAGTTTTGATTGCATCACTTACATTTGTTTACAAGTAACAAAGAAAATCAATCTAATCGGATTGCTCCTTCTTTTTTAAAAAAACTTCAAAACAATTCAACATGAAACGCATAATCTACAGTTTACCTTTGTTTTTGCTAACAGCTTGCAGCGAACCCGATACAATTTGTGACTGCATTGCCGTGAGTGATTCGTTGAATATCAAGTCACGCGAGTTATTGAACAAAGTACCAACTGCAGCTGATGAGCAAGCGATTATCACTTTAAGAAAAAAGAAAAAACAAGCCTGTGCACCTTTTGAAAAAATGGGAGGCGCTGAAATGCTGGAACGCAAAAAAACGTGTAACGAAACATCAAAATAATCCAATACTATGAAAAAATATTTTACCCTGAGTTTATTGCTACTATCATCAATAGTTTATGCTCAAAAAAAGGAAGTAGTCGTAACGGCTAAGATTGAAAACCGCACGAGTGATTCTGTTATGATTCAAAGCAGAAATGGTTTTAAGAAAATCATCGTTGTAAACAAAGACGGCGTTTTTACCGATCATTTTAGTGTTGAAGATGGCATTTACTATTTTTCAATCAAAAAGAATTATACGAAAGTTTACTTGAAAAACAATGCAAAAGTCAATCTCTCATTGAACGAGCAAGATTTTGATAAAAGCATTCGATTTGCAGGTGATTGCTCCAAAGAAAATACGTTTTTGGCCAAACAGTTGATGATCGATGATTCAATTTTCAACATAGATGCAGATGAAGCGGTATTGTTAGAGTTATTGAAAAACCGTTCGAATGGAATGGAGCAAACAATAAAGGCTGCGCAGCTCGATGAGCAATTTGCTGCGATTTATCTCGAAGCATTCAAAGACGAAGCACAAGGAAATATTTCTTATTTGGAAAATACCGTTCGTGCTAATGCGTTGAATGGAAAACCTTCCCCTTTATTTAGTTACGAAAACCACAAGGGAGGAACGACTTCATTAACAGATTTCAAAGGTAAATATGTGTATGTCGATGTGTGGGCTACTTGGTGCGGGCCGTGTAAAGCTGAAATTCCTTCTTTGAAAAAAATGGAAGAAAAATACCACGATGCTAATATTGTATTTGTTAGTATTTCTGTGGACACGAAGAAAGATTACGAAAAGTGGAGAGCTTTTGTAACAGAAAAAGAATTAGGCGGCGTGCAATTAGTTGCGGATAAAGATTGGAGTTCAGACTTTGTAAAAGCCTATCTAATCAACGGAATTCCGCGATTTATTTTGATTGATCCAGCAGGAAATGTAGTGCAAGCAAACGCTCCACGACCATCAGATCCAAAGTTGGTTGTTTTATTCGATGGATTGTTGAAATAAATTTCACTTTTTTTACGCTTTTTTAGAACACTAAATCGTTGCAGTTGTTTCTGTAACAAGTATATTTGCATTGTCAAAAT
The DNA here is from genome assembly GCA_937973685.1 of uncultured Flavobacteriales bacterium. GTDB lineage: Bacteria > Bacteroidota > Bacteroidia > Flavobacteriales_D > Crocinitomicaceae > Fluviicola. The sequence continues at coordinate 59,537 of CALJKJ010000002.1, forward strand.
TTTCGTTTAAACATGAGTCTATTTTCATCACGTCACATCGGGCCAAATGAAGCTGAAAAAGCTGAAATGTTAGCTGCAATCGGTGTGAAATCCGTACAAGAATTAGTAAACCAAACTATTCCTTCTCAAATTCGCTTAGGTGGTGAATTACACATTGATAACGCGTTATCAGAGCAGGAATATTTGCAACATATTACTGAATTAGGTAATAAAAACAAGGTGTTCAAATCCTTTATCGGATTAGGTTACAATGAAACAATTGTTCCTTCTGTGATTTTGAGAAATGTATTGGAAAATCCAGGATGGTACACGGCATACACGCCATACCAAGCTGAAATTTCTCAAGGTAGATTGGAAGCGTTATTAAACTTCCAAACAATGGTGTTGGATTTAACTGGAATGGAAATTGCCAATGCGTCTTTGTTAGACGAAGGAACAGCTGCAGCTGAGGCAATGATCATGTTTTGGAACGCGCGCTCTCGTCAAGAAACAAAAGACGGGGTCAACAAATTTTTCATTTCAAAAAATGTTTTTCCTCAAACCAAAGAGGTAGTTACAGGAAGAGCACTTAATTTAGGTATTGAAATTATTGAAGGCGATGAAACATCATTTATCAATGACGGTTCGTTTTTTGGTGCTTTAGTTCAATATCCAGATGCATACGGACACATTACAGATGTTGCTTCGTTCATTCAAAAAAATCAAGGATTACGTGTTGCAGTAGCTGCTGATATTCTATCGTTAGTAGTTTTGAAATCACCTGGATCAATGGGTGCAGATGTTGTACTTGGTTCTTCACAACGTTTTGGCGTTCCAATGGGTTACGGTGGTCCTCACGCAGCATTTTTTGCTGTGAAAGACGAATACAAACGTAATTTACCAGGAAGAATCATCGGTGTATCGAAAGATGCTGATGATAATTTTGCGTTACGCATGGCGTTACAAACACGTGAACAACACATCAAACGTGACAAAGCAACGTCGAATATTTGTACTGCACAAGCTTTGTTAGCTGTGATGGCATCCATGTATGCTGTATATCATGGGCCAGCTGGTGTTCGTTCAATTGCTAAACATGTTCATGGATTAGCAAGCGCAACGGCTCACGGATTAAAAGCTGCAGGAATTCAAATCGGCTCTGATTCATTTTTTGATACCGTTTGGGTAAAAGGTGTAAATACAGCTGCTATCAAAACTGCTGCGGAAGCAAAAGGAATGAATTTCCGTATTATTAATGAAAGCGAGTTAACAATTAGTTTTGGTGAACCGCATACGATGAACGACGTGTCTGCAATTTTAGGATTGTTTGATACAACTTCAACGACAAGTAACGCAACGATTGCCGCAGCTCATTTGAGAACAGATGCGATTTTAGCTCATCCAACGTTCAATAGCCATCATTCTGAATCAAAAATGATGCGTTATTTGAAACGTCTTGAAAACAAAGATTTGTCATTGGTTCACTCTATGATTCCATTGGGTTCTTGTACAATGAAATTGAACGCGGCTACTGAGTTAATGCCGATCACTAATCCGCAATTCGCAAACATGCACCCTTTTGCGCCGTTAGATCAAGCAGCAGGATACCACGAAATGTTCCGTCAATTGGAAAAAGATTTGTGTGAATCAACAGGATTTGCTGCCATGTCTTTGCAACCAAACTCAGGGGCACAAGGAGAATACGCAGGTTTAATGGTTATCAAAGCATACCACGAAAGCCGTGGCGATTTCCAACGTAAAAAAATGATCATTCCATCATCTGCACACGGAACAAATCCTGCATCGGCTGTCATGGCTGGTTTTGAAGTTGTTGTGACAGGTTGCGATGAAAACGGAAATATCAATATCGAAGAATTAGCAGCTGTTGCTACTCAAATTGGCAATGAATTAGCTGGTTTGATGGTGACTTATCCGTCAACACATGGTGTTTACGAAGAAGGAATTCAAGAAATCACAACAATCATCCACAACAATGGTGGACAAGTATACATGGATGGGGCAAACATGAATGCACAAGTTGGATTGACAAATCCAGGAAATATTGGCGCAGATGTTTGTCACTTGAACTTGCACAAAACGTTTGCTATTCCTCACGGAGGTGGTGGACCAGGAATGGGCCCAATTGGTGTTGCTGCACATTTAGCGCCGTTCTTGCCAAGTAATCCTGTTGTTGCTGCTGGTGGAAATTCACCAATTCATGCAATTTCAGCGGCACCTTATGGTAGTGCATTGATTTTATTGATTTCTTATGCATACATCAAAATGTTAGGCGCAGAAGGATTGAGACATTCAACAGAAATTGCAATTTTGAACGCGAATTATATCGCCGCTAAATTAAAAGGACATTACGAAGTGCTGTACACAGGTAAAAACGGTACAGTTGCACACGAAATGATTTTGGATTGCCGTGATTTCAAGAAAACTGCAGATGTTGAAGTGGCTGACATGGCGAAACGCTTGATTGATTTTGGGTTCCATGCACCAACTGTTTCTTTTCCTGTTGCAAGTACTTTGATGATTGAGCCAACAGAATCAGAAGACAAAGAAGAATTAGATCGTTTTATTGAAGCGATGATTAAAATTCGTCAAGAAATTCGAGAAATTGAAAACGGTCATGCAGACAAAGCAAATAACTTATTGAAAAATGCGCCGCATACTGCTGATTGTATCATTAATAAAAACTGGGATTACCCTTATTCACCGCAAGAAGCTGCTTATCCAGTTGCTTATTTGAAAGAGTGGAAATATTGGGTGCCAGTTAGAAGAGTTGACAACGCTTACGGAGATAGAAACTTAGTGTGTTCTTGTCCAAGTGTTGAAAGCTACAAATTTGTAGAAGCATAATTTTATAACAATTATCATTACAAAGTCCGCGGGTAACTGCGGACTTTTTTGTTTACAAGCAACGTGCACTTTAAGTTTAACGTCTACTTAAAAAACAAACACATGTATAAGTTACTTTTTTTCTTCGTCTTTTCTATTCTAGTGACTGGAGCTTTTGGTCAAGGAATGACCATTTCAAGTTTGACGACAATGAATTCAACCGCTGTAAGTTGTGATTCATTAAGCATTAATTTTTCAGCTATTTCTGCTGTACCATCAAATGCCGATGTGAATGTGTTGATCAATGGAACGAATTTTTCAACAACTTCGTTAAACGTTCAAGTAAATTGGGGAGATGGTTCTCAAACAACTCACCTTGCAACAATCAATCAAATTGGTCAGTCAATCGTTTTTCAACCTGCAGTTCGTCATCAATACGCGCAACCGGGTACGTATATGGTCAACATGTATGTAATAAATTCAGGAAACAATACGTTTGCCTCAACCCAATTTAATTACAACTATCAACCATGTAACATAACCATTCCTGCAAATGTTATTTTAGATTGCAATAACGATGGCGTAACAGATACAGTTTTTACATCTAATGTTCCAATGATGCTTGTTAATACAAACATGACGACTTTTTATAATGCAAGTTTGAATAATGGGCAAGCAGTTTTCCAAAATGTATTACCTGGCACGTATAGTTTGACTGTTCCAGCGACATGGCAATCTTCAAATGGTTATCTTGTATCCTATAATAATCCGCCTTTTATTACGATTAATTCCAATACGACAACTTATCCTTTTTCATCGGTTGGATTGATCTGTGATACAGTCGCTACCAATATGTGTGCGATTGGGTTTGTTTTTTGTGACTCAGATAACAATGGGGTTTATTCTTCCAACGAAAGTGTGTTACCGAATGTTCCATTTACTTTAGTTAATGGAAATGTTGCTTATGGTTTTTGGACAAACAGTAATGGCTATTTTAATGGCCAGTACCAAGGGTTACCAGGTAGCGCGACAACTATTCAAGTAAATCCTAATTATGTATTGCCCAATGGCGGAACGATAAATAGTGGGCCGTATACTTTTATGGCATCAACCTGTACGTCTCAAACAACGGTTCCTATTCCTGTTAATTGTGGTAATTTCACCAATCCAACAAGCTGTGTAGCAGTAACGGTTTTTTGCGATCCAAACGATAATGGCATATTGGATAATGGAGAAACACCCATTCCAAATGCTCCGTTGACAATTATTGCAAATCCGTTTGCGAGTAATTTAACGATTTATACAGATAGCAATGGAGTTGCACAAATTTGTGGCAATTATTTTCAATCAACTACTTTGTTTGCTTCCATTAACCAAAATTGGTTAGGACAGCATGGGTATCAAGCGTTGAATGTCAATTTTACCATTCAAACTTCTCCTGCTGGAACAACAAACATGGCGTATTATCCCATCGATTGTTCACCTACTTTGTGCGCAGATTTGTGGACATCGGTAACACCTTGGATTGGTTATTTTCAAGGAACAACAGCTTATATTAAATTGAAATACGGTAATTATGGGCCATTAACGGCATCAAGTGGAACATTACAATTAACATTGCCTGCTGGTGTTTCTGTCGTAACTTCTTCTATAAACATTCCGGGTTATACGATTTCTGGAAACACCATTTCGTGGAACATCACAGCAACACCAAACTTTCAATTCACAGATATTATTCAAGTAACGGTACCGAGTGGTTTACCAAGTGGAACACCTCATAATTTTATTGCAACGATAACACCGAGCTCATCAATTAACGATTGCAATCAGACGAACAACACGTCTAATTTGCTTCAAATTTTGGGAAGTAGTTATGATCCAAATGACAAGACGGTAAATCTTCCTGAACAAATAAGCCCTGTAGTAGATGACTATTTAACGTATGTTATACGTTTTCAAAATACAGGAACTGCTCCAGCACAAAACGTTTACATCATGGACACCTTGAGTCCATATATTGATTGGTCGTCTGTTCAGGTATTGGAAACGAGTCATCCGATGAATTTATTAGAGTTGAATGGCGGTATTTTACGCTTTGATTTCCCGCAAATTTGGTTAGCCGATAGCACCACGAATGAACCACTCAGTCATGGACATGTTGTTTACCGAGTAAAAGAAAATCCAGGAAATGGTCCAGGTATAGGGATTGCAAATACAGCATTTATCTATTTCGACTGGAACGATCCTGTTGTTACAAATACAACGTGGAATGTCAATGCTGATTTAGCAGTGATTGACAATCAGCAAGCGCAGTTTGTAGTGTATCCAAATCCAGCGACAAATGTTGTTACAATTTCAGGACAACAAGATATTACAGCGGTTCAATTAATAGATATGATGGGTAATCTCGTTTACGAAATGACCGCTAATTCAAAACAATTGACAATTGCTACTTCAGATTTACAAGCAGGGGTATACATCTTGGCTGTAACTGCTGCTGATAGTACAACACGACAAACGTTTATCAAACAATAAAATAATGAGATAAAAAAAGGCGATCTAAATGGATCGCCTTTTTTTGTTATATAAAGATTTATTCTTCATCGTCGTCTTCATCAGCTTCATCCGCTTTATCGTCAAAAGAATCAATATCATCGTCATCGTCAGTTGATTCATCGTCGTCTTCTTTTGCATCAACTGCTTCGAAATCTTCTTCGAAATCTTCCTCATCATCATCAACTGAAGGAGCTTTTATTGCAATTTTAGGAAGTTTCACTAAATAGATTGCTTCTTCAGTTTCCCACAACAATGAATCAAAAATTTCACCAGTAATTGGATTTGTCATTTTCGTCATTGCACCTGCAAAACCATCAGGGAAGGCGATTAATAATTCTTTTTTTTGCTCGATAGTCAACTTTTCGTAGCTGATAATTGATTTCTTCTTTGACATGATCTTATATTTCTAGTTTGAGAATGCGCTGAATGGGAATAACGACACTTTTCTTTAACACAATGGACTCATCGGTAACAGCCCAAATTGTAGTATGAACCATTTTTTCTCCTGTTTCATCCGCAAAGTAAATCTTTACTTTTTGGTGTTCTAAATTACCAAGCGATATAGCACGTTGAACAGCACGCTTTCTGTCGGCAATGTAATCGTCATTAGTTAACACTTCCGCTAATGGGAAATGAAGCCCTTCAACTTGTTCTTTGTCTATCTCTAGAATGTGTTCTGTGTTCATTTTAGTAATTTGAGGCAAAAATAAATGAATTGATGAATTGGCAAAACAGTTTTTAATCAATCTTTCATAAAAAATATAAACTTCTAATTGTTCAAAGAGAAACCCATAAAAGTGGTCACGCTATTTTTATTTGATATTGTTTCGATTAATATTAAACCTACGCGTTGAGGATTAATATTTTACCAATTTTTTATGTTGTAGTTATTTAGTGTTTAGTGACTTCCAAAAACACGTTTTCAGTTGATTAATAAAAAATCGGGCAACTGAAATAAATTATAAATTTTCCAATATTTGAAAGAACACATCTCTTTTTGCAGGGGAAAGTGGAACTTCAGAACCATCTTTCATTACTACAGCACCGCCATTTCCTTTGTCGTAGCGATCAACATAATCCAAATTGACCAAATGTGATTGCTGCACGCGTAAGAAGTTATGACCTGTTAATAGCGTTTCGTAATCTTTTAATGTGCGTGACACCAATATTTTTTTTCCGTTTTTCAAGAAAAAAGAGGTGTAATTTCTATCTGCTTCACAACGAATAATTTGGTCCAATTCTACAACATGAACAGATTCTTGTGTTTTTAACACCAATCTTCTTTTTTGATTGGGCTGAATATTGTGTTGCAGCGCTTCAAATTGCGGTTCTGCTTTGGTATCGTTAAATGTTGCTAATGCGCGTTCAATGGCACTTCTTAATTCATCAGCATCTACGGGCTTTAAAATGTAATCCAACGCCGAAAACTTAATTGCTTTGATTGCAAATTCTTCGTGAGCAGTGATAAAAATCACTTCAAAATTTTTGTTGGGAATAGCTTTCAATAAATCAAAACCAGTACCATCAGGCATTTGTATATCCAGAAAAACCAAATCGGGCTGAATAGCTTGAATGGCAGCAATACCCGTTTGAACACTTTCACCCATCGGAATAGCCTCTATACCTAAGTCAAACGAAGTAATCATTTTGGCTATGAGTTCCCGCGTTCGCTGCTCGTCGTCAATAATTAGCGCCTTTTTCATGCTTTATTTAATAGGTTAATGATCTTTCTCTGTGCAATATACAATTTCTTTTACATTTTGAGTTTCCGTGCAATAAATTTAATCCGCACCAATTATGTCAGGGCATGATCTGCCGTTGTTTTATAAGGAATGTAAATCGTTACAATTGTTCCCGTTTGTTTAACAGCATCAAAATCAGTAATGAGTAACTTGCCTTGCGTTTTGAATTTTGCATTCAGGTTGTTGATGCGCTCTTGCGTGATTTTCATCGCCATGCTTTTGTGCTCTTTGCTTTTTTTGTTTTTCTCTGAAACGTTTCTACCAACGCCATTATCTTCAATAATTATACGGAGTAAATTGCCTTTAGTTGCAAAGGAAACATGAATAAACCCATTTTCAACGGTGTGTAATTGCCCGTGTTCAATGGCATTTTCAATGAATGGCTGAGTGATCATGGGTGGAATGATGGCCTCATTGTCTAATAGAAAGGAAGGAACATCAATACTGTAATGAAAACGATCGCCAAAGCGCAACTGTTGCGTCTCTAAGTATTTGTTTAGAATATCCATTTCTGTTGTAATAGCAATGAATTCTTTCGAAGAATTTTCCAAAATTAAGCGCATTAACTTTGAGAAATTCACCAAAAACTTGGACGAGTTCTTGGTGTCATTTTCGTAAATATAACTTTGAATTACAGACATAGCATTAAAGACAAAGTGCGGATTCATTTGCGAGCGCAACAACACTTGATTCATTTCGGCTTCTTTTTGTAATTGCTTGATTTCTCGTTGTTTCCAGCGCGAATACACAATAATTCCTCCTAAAAATACTAACAAAACGATCCCAATAATGATGTAAAATTGAAAGATGTTGCGCAAGCGGGTGTTTTGCAATTGTGCGGTCGTTAGTTCGCTGTCTTTGCGTTGTATGCTAATCGAATCAGATTGCATTTCTATCAATCGATCCCGTTGTTCGGAACGATAAAGCTCTGATATTTCCGCGATTTTAGTGCTTACTTCAACTGCTTTTGAGCTGTCTGAATAGTTGGAATAAAGTGCTAAATAGCGATAAGCATCGTATAAATTACCCGTTTTATAATAAACATCTGCCATCGATCGATAGGTTGGATAAACAGAACCAAGGAACCCAAATTGCATGCGAATGGCAACGGAACGTTTTAAATAAGTCAAAGCATTTGCAAATTTTCCTTGTTTTTCAAAAACATTTCCAATTAAATGATAAACAGCAGCAATTTGAACGCGGTTACCAGCCGATTCAAAATAAACCAATGCTTGGTTGTATAATTTTAATGCTTCATTATAATCGGCACTAAACAGGTAAATGTTCCCCAAATTAATGTGCGCTCTTCCCAGTCCATCAGGATCATTGAATCGCTGTAAAATTTGGACTGCTAGTTGTAAAATGGCGATAGCGCGGTTGGTTTCTTTCTTAGCAAACGACACCATTCCTAAATTAGACAACGCAAGACCGACCAAATGGTCGTTATGAAATCGTTCCGCTGCTTCCTTGGATTGATTAAAATAATTGGTCGCATCTTGGTAGTTCATTAAGCCAAATTGCGCTTCACCAATTTCTCGTTGGAAATTAGCAAGTTTCGGTAAATCGCCTGCTTCTTTGGCAAGTTGTAAGGCGCCAAAATTTTTGGAAACACTGAATTCTATTTGTCCGAAGTAGTAGTAAATTTTTGATTGCGTATTGATACAAGTTGCCAACAAAGATTTATCCCCTGTTTTCCGCGCAAAATCGATCGCGACATCCACTTCATTCAATGCGCGCGACTTGTCGTTTTTCTCCATGAAAAACAGGGAGTACAACCGTAAATTGTCAGCAATTAGCGCAGGATTATTAAGTTTATTTGCCAATAAACGCGCTTCTTTGAGATAATTGTCAGCTTGGTTATACGACCGAATGGAAATGTGATATTCAGCCAGTAAATGATAAACAGCAACTTTTGTAGAGAGGAGTTTCAATTGATTTAAAGCGGGCTGTAACCGATTGATTTCTTGGAAGTATGACGCTCGGTCACCCTTCAGAAGTGTAAGCTGTAGGTTGTAAATTTTTGCTTTCACCCGATTATCGACAGTGGTTCGCTTACCCAAACTGAGTAATTGTTCACGAATCGAGTCTGCCTTTTCCAAGTCTGTTCGTTGGTAGATTTCTCCTAAACGCAACAGGTAATCAAAACGTTTTGCTTCGGTTTGCGTAGCCTGAATTTGTGCGACAAGGCGCGTTTCGTCACTCGTTGCTGCAGTAACTATTACCGGAATTAAAATTCCCATTAACAGGAAAAGTCCACCAAATAACCAACTGTTTTTCATGGTTTAAAAATAGCTGATTTTCAGTTCTTTTTGCCAAAAAAAGTATAAAAGCTTAACATAGTATTTTAACTCTCCTCTAAACTTCTCTATATTTTCCTGTTATGATTGATTTAATTATTGATTAAACTCAATTTTAATCGTTTTTTACACGAATTTAGTTCCACATCCAAAATATAGATAGCAGGGTTTAACTCAATAATAAACTGATTTAACTCGTCAATTGAAATAGGCGCAGTAATTAACTTCTTACCATCCTCACATGAAATGCTTGTTATCAAAATGTTGTCTTCATTCTTAAAGTGAATTTGATTGGAAGTAGGATTTGGATAAAGAATAATTTCATCCAGTAAATCTACAACGTTCACATTCCCCATCCATTCACATTCCCCAAATGATTTTATTACACTATAGGTTCCTGGAGAATTAACAATTAAATTCGAACCAACGTATCCAGTGTTCCAAATCACGTTTTCATTCGGTAGCGCATTAACTTTTAGTTCTATTGGAAAATCTGTTGAACCACACAGCAAAATATCTTGACCTAAATCACTTGACCCAGAAAAACGATGAATAGATATGGTGTCGCGCATTTTACATTGTCCAAAAGTAGCTTCCAACCATATTAATTTTTCGTCAGGTGAAACATTTATAGAACTAACACTAGAACCATTACTCCAAAGGTAGCCATCAGCAGAAGTAATGGTACTCAATTCAATGGGTAAATTGTCACAAACAATTAAGGAGCTATCTAACAAACTTTCAGGCATTGGTGGACAAGCAATTACTTCCACTTCGTCAATAAGTAAATAAATATCTGGTAATGGATTTGTAGTAGGGTTACTGATTGGGACATATGTTAAATTGTAATCTTTTTTGAAACAACCGATAATTAACCATGTTTCAGTTCCCGTTGCGGTATAATATTGCGAAAATTCCTCGTAATGATTGTAGTTGCTTAATATAGCGTTTTCGGGATTTTTCAAAGCTGGATTAATATTACCGATTTGTGCTTCTAAACCCGACGGATTACCATTCCAATTGTGGATAAATCCAACCCCTAAATCGTCTGTTGAGAAAACACTTCGATCTGTTAACCTATAATTAAAAGATACTTTATATGTTTTTCCTGCTTCGAAATCACCTATAATATTTTGAGCGATATACTCTTGCCAATCATTTGCAATTGAACTCCAAAAGCGTAATCCAACACATCTAGCTCCCTGGGTTACAGTTATATACCCTTCTTGACTTGGCCCAATCCCTAAATGGTCAACACTCAGAATTTGGCGCCACGAATTCGAAATAGATTGTTCAAAGCTATAATTAGAAATAAGGTTTTGCCCTACCACTTTAAAGTTGCAAAGTAAAATTAGGAGAAAGAAAACACGAAGTAACTTAAGCATGAAAATTAGTTTGATATAAACAAATATACAATTTAGAACATAAACTATTCAATGAATTTGGCATTTATTCAATTTTGGAATCCTTATCTTTGCCACTTTGTAAATAAGCAGTGCAATAATGGAATATAATTTTAGCGAAATCGAAAAGAAATGGCGCAAACATTGGGCTGAAAATCAAACATTCAAAGCCGAAGATGCCAGTGATAAACCCAAATTCTATGTGTTAGACATGTTCCCATATCCTTCCGGTGCTGGTTTGCATGTCGGTCACCCGCTTGGTTATATTGCTTCTGATATTTATGCACGTTACAAACGTCTGTGTGGATTCAATGTTTTGCACCCAATGGGTTACGATTCTTTTGGTTTACCAGCTGAACAATATGCCATTCAAACAGGTCAACATCCAGCCATAACGACGGAGCAAAATGTGGCACGCTACCGCGATCAATTAGATAAAATTGGATTTTCTTTTGATTGGAGTAGAGAAGTTCGTACCTCATCACCCGAATACTACAAATGGACACAGTGGATTTTCAAGCAATTATTTGATGCTTGGTACAATCTATCAACTGATAAAGCGGAAACAATTGAGCAGTTGCTTGCAATCTTCAAATCTGCAGGAAATGCCAATGTAAACGCACATACTGATTACACAACAGTGTTTTCAGCTGATGAATGGAATGCTAAATCTGAGCAGGAGCAGTCAGCTATTTTAATGGAATACCGCTTAGCTTATTTGGCTGATTCATGGGTAAATTGGTGTCCTGCTTTGGGAACCGTTTTGGCAAATGATGAGGTAATCAATGGTTTATCCGAGCGAGGTGGTCATCCAGTTGAGCAAAAATTAATGCGTCAATGGTCGATGCGTATCAAAGCGTATGCGGAGCGATTACTAACAGGATTAGAAAAAGTAGATTGGACAGACGCAATCAAAGATATTCAACGCAATTGGATTGGAAAATCTGTTGGCTGTTCGGTGAAGTTTTCGTTGGCTTCATCGTTGTCTGATCCTGATACTTCGGGACTCGAAGACAACGTTATTGAAGTATTTACAACGCGTCCAGACACCATTTTTGGTGTTTCGTTCATGGTGTTAGCACCCGAACATCCGTTAGTTGATGAGATTACAACTGCCGAATACAAAGCGCAAGTGGAAGCATACAAAACTGCTGCTTCTTTGAAATCGGAACGCGACCGCCAAGCTGATGTAAAGAATATCACGGGACAATTTACTGGAGCGTACGCATTGCATCCGTTTTCAGGTGAAAAAATTCCAGTTTGGATCGGTGATTACGTATTAGCTTCCTATGGAACAGGCGCTGTTATGGCAGTTCCTTGTGGCGATCAACGCGATTATGATTTTGCAAAACAATTTTCGATTCCAATTAAAAACATCTTCGAAAACGTAGCTATTGAAGAAGCTGCTTACACGGAAAAAGAGGGGGTTATTACGAATTCAGACTTTTTAAATGGACTTGCTGTTAAAAAAGCAATGGAAGTAGCTATCCAAACAATCGAAGCGAACGGTTTAGGAAAAGGAAAAACCAATTACCGCTTGCGTGATGCTATTTTTTCACGGCAACGTTATTGGGGAGAACCTTTCCCTGTTTATTATAAAAACGACATTCCTTATTTGCTTGCAGACAATCAATTGCCTGTTATTTTGCCGGATGTAGATAAATACCTTCCAACAGAAGATGGCGAGCCGCCATTGGCGCGTGCAAAACAAGCAGCGTGGAATCAGTTTGAGGGCGATCGAATGGAAACGAATACCATGCCAGGTTGGGCAGGAAGTTCGTGGTACTTTTTGCGCTACATGGATCCGAAAAATGAAACAGCTTTTGTTTCCAAAGAAAAAGCAGATTATTGGAATCAAGTGGACATGTACATTGGTGGTTCTGAGCACGCAACAGGACATTTGTTGTATGCTCGTTTTTGGACAAAATTCTTGTACGACCTCGGATTTATCTCGTTTGATGAACCATTCAAAAAAATGATCAATCAAGGGATGATTTTAGGCAGAAGTAGTTTTGTTTACCGGGTCAAAGATTCATTAAAATTTGTAACGAATACCAAAAAAGATAACTACGAAACAACTCCTATCCATGTCGATATTTCGTTAGTTGATAACGATAAATTGGACCTGGAAGGCTTCAAAGCATGGCGTTCAGAATTTGCAAACGCCGAATTTATTTGCGAAGACAACGGAGACTATATCTGTGGCCACGAAGTGGAAAAAATGTCCAAGTCCAAATTCAACGTGCAAACACCAGATGAGTTGGTAGACAAATTTGGAGCAGACACCCTGCGCATGTATGAAATGTTTTTAGGTCCGTTGGAACAAACAAAACCGTGGGATACAAAAGGTATTTCAGGAGTTCATAATTTCTTGCGCAAATTGTGGCGCTTATTCTACCAAGATGGAAGTTTGGTGCTAAACGATGCGCCAGCGGACAAAGCAGCATTGAAAACCTTACACAAGACCATTAAAAAGGTTACTGATGATTTGGAACGATTCTCCTTCAACACCAATGTTTCTAATTTCATGATTTGTGTCAACGAATTGACAGACCAAAAATGTCATGCGAAAGAAGTATTGGAACAATTGGTTATTTTATTAGCGCCTTACGCTCCTCACGTTTCGGAAGAATTGTGGGTGATTTTAGGTCACGAAGCAGGAACAATTTCAACAGCAAAATTCCCAACTTTTAATCCAGATTTCTTAGTAGAAGATGAGATTGCTTATCCTGTTTCATTCAATGGAAAAATGCGTTTAAAAGTTGCATTGCCAGCAACATTATCTGCCAAAGAAGTAGAAGAAGCAGTCATGGCATTATCAGATACCCAAAAGTGGTTAGAAGGGAAAGCGCCTAAAAAGGTGATTGTCGTACCAGGTAAAATAGTAAATATTGTCTATTAATTAACCATTGATATTCATTATTCCATTGATTGTTAATGCAATAATAACGGTATTAAAAACAAAAGAAAGCAAGGCATGAACGAGGGATAATCTTCGTAATGCTTTGCTTTTAATCACTACATCCGAAACCTGAAACGTCATTCCAATAGTGAAAGAGAAATAAGCAAAATCAAAGTAATCAGGTTTTGAGTCTCCTGGAAATTCTAATCCGTTCGCATGCTGTTTGAAATGGCTTTTTTCCCCAGCATAGTAAACATGTGCGTAGCGAAAAGTAAAAACAAGGTGCACCAATAACCACGCTAAAACTACTGTAAGAATAAACAACAATATTCCCCACCAATATGGTATTTCCCAATGGGTACGATCGTGTATTAACACTGAAACACTGATCAATGCACTCAAACACGTAATAACTACCAAAACAAACAACAACCAAGTACTTAAGTCTTCTTCTTCACATTTTTTTCCGATTGTTAAAGCTGGAACAACAAAAAATGAATGAATGCTCAATGTGCAGAAAACAATTGAAAAACTAATCCAAGTAATGAGCGCTATAATCGCTTTGGTGTCAAAAAAGCAAGAAGCAATAATTGCGGCTATTGTTCCTGCAACTATAGACGGAATGATTTTCATTGTTAAACCTTGTTTTAAAAACGATGCTACCATTCGCTAAAAGTAAGTTATTTTTTAATACCTTAAAGTTGAATTTTTGGCACTCGATTTGTAGTTAAAGGAGAGTTATAAAATAGTATATTATGAAAAAGTTAGTAGTTTTTCTTTTGCTTTCGGTTATGACTGTTCTGCTAAAAAGCAGTGTTTTTCAAGTGCTGCCAAGCGTCTCCAACAGCGCTTTTCAAGAAGGTGAAAAGTTGCGTTACCGTATCAGCTATGGATTTGTAGATGCAGGAGAAGCTGTTTTAGAAGTAAAAAGCACGCAAAAAAAAGGAGTTGGCAATCGTGAATTACTGCAAGTGGTTGGAACTGGGAGAACCTTGGCTGGTTTTAATTCTGTTTTCAAAGTTTACGATGTTTACGAAAGCTATGTCGATAAAAAAGGTGTTTTCCCATGGATTTTCAAACGTCGGGTAAATGAAGGGGGATATAAACTCAATCAAGATTATTTGTTTTTTCACGACAAATACAAAGTGAATACCGGCGCGAAAGAGTTTACCGTTCCAGTTGGCATTCAAGACATGTTGTCTTCGTTTTATTATGCTCGGACCTTGAATTTCAAAAACGCCAAAGTTGGAACTGTTTTTGAATTCAAGTGTTTCATGGACGATGAAATTTGGCCATTGAAAATCAAGTACTTAGGCGATGAAAAAATCAGTATTCGCAAAGGGAAGTATGAATGCATGAAATTTGCGCCCGTTGTTCAAACGGGTCGTGTATTCAAAAAACAAGACGATTTAAATTTCTGGGTGACCAAAGACGACAACCATATTCCGATTTTAGTAAAAGCCAAAATCCCTGTCGGAATAGTCAAATTGCATTTGGTTGAATGGTCGGGATTGAAACGTGAATTGGTGAAGGTGAAGTGATGTTTTTTTGAATCATTTCGTCACACTTCAACCCGCATGTTTTTTATTTAACAAAAAATGTTAAGAATTTAACGTATTATTTTAGCGGATACGCTGAGTGAAGCTTATATTTGTCGGACAATTTTTGATAAAAAACAAATGGAATTAGGACCAGAAATCGTGCAACGTATTGAATTGTTAAAAACAAAATACGACGCCTTAGGACAAGATATTACAACTTATTTGGATGGATTAATTCATGCGAAATCGGTTAATTACTGGGACTATATTCAAGTTGACACCTTGTTGTCACTGCAAAAAACATATACTGATTTTCCAGATGAAACGATTTTCTTGGTGTATCATCAAATTACAGAATTGTATTTCAAATTGGCTTTGCATGAATTCCAACAAATTGGTGAAAAGGAAGATTTAACTGCTCCATTTTTTATTAGCAGAGTTAAACGTATCAACCGTTATTTTGAAGCATTGACAAAGAGTTTCGAAATCATGGTAGACGGAATGGACCGCGAGCAATTTTTACAGTTTCGCCTTTCGCTTCACCCTGCTTCTGGATTTCAATCGGCGCAATACCGAAAAATTGAAATTTGTTCCACGGATTTTATTCAATTAGTTCACAAAGATAAACGGGCATCTTTTTCAGGAAACGAGCCCATAGCTACGTTATTCGAACACGTTTATTGGAAAGAAGGGGCAACTGAAGCTGATTCGGGTAAAAAAACATTGACCTTGGTTGAATTCGAACAACGCTACAAAGACGAGTTTATTCAACTTGGCGAACAACAAAAACAACACAATTTGTGGCAAGCTTATTTGCGACTTTCTCCAGCTGACCAAGCGCTACCTGAAGTTCACCAAGTTTTGAAACAAAACGATGTAAATGTGAATGTGAATTGGCCATTGGCGCATTATAAATCAGCTGTGCGATATTTACAAAAAGACACGCACGACATCGCTGCAACAGGTGGAACAAATTGGCAAAAATACTTGCCTCCGCGTTTCCAAAAACGTATTTTTTATCCAGCAATTTGGACGGAACAAGAAATAAATGAATGGGGAAAAGCTTGGGTTGAAGCCATTTTTGCGTAAACGCACGTTCTCTTCAAATTTCGTACTTTTGCAACCATGTATCGTTTGGCATTCATTGGTTCACTTATCTTTATTTTAGCTAGTTCAGTTAAAGTTACGGGTGATTTACCCAAATCGTTGAAAGAAATTTCGGGCTGGGTGTTTGTCAATGACTCGACCTTAATTGCACATAACGACAGTGGAAACGACGCAAAAATATTTGTGATCAAACCAAGCGGTAAAATCGTGCACGAATGCATGTTGAAAGACATTAAAAACGTTGATTTTGAAGCAATTACATTTGATGGTAAATCACATGTGTATTTAGGAGACATCGGAAATAATGACAACACAAGAAAAAATTTAGTTGTCTATAAATTGAAACTTGAAACACTTTTGGCCGCTGATGAAATAACACCCAAAAAAATCTTTTTTTCTTACCCCGAACAAAAGCAATTTCCACCAAAACCTACTGCAAAATACTATGATGCAGAGGCGCTTGCATACCGAAAAGATTCGTTGTACATCATAACAAAATGTCGTACCCAACCGTTTGATGGACTTGCTCAAGTGTACTGTTTGCCCACAACTGCGGGTACTTACGAAGCAACGAAAAAAACTACGATTAAAATAGGTAAACGGGACATGTTGCGCGACGCGGTCACTAGTGCCGAATTTTTTAATCATCAATTGTATTTATTGACTTATAACCGATTGATTATTTATTCGTTTAAAAAAGGCATTCCCGTTTTTAAACAACAAATACCACTTTTCCCAATTACGCAAAAAGAAGCTTTGGCAGTTAAGAAAAACGGACTTGTTTTTTTAGCGGATGAACGCAATAAATTATTAGGTGGTGGATTAATATACTCGGTCAACACGAACAAATAAGATGAATTTAGCAAGTTACAAAGCAATTATTTATGACATGGACGGTGTATTAACCGATTCAGAACCAATTTGGAAAGTTGCGATGGAAGCTGTTTTTCACCACGTAGGCTGTCCCTTGAAAAAAGAAGATTTTCAAAAGACAGTTGGTTTACGCATTGATGAGGTCGTTCATTATTGGTTTCATGTTAGTCCTTGGAAACATTTTTCGCCTGCTGCTGTAGAGAAAATGATCATTGATAAAATGGTTGAATTGTTGTCCGAACAAGCAACACCGTTACCTGGAGTTATCGCATCGCTTGAATTTTTTAGAGAAAAAGGATTAAAAATTGGTTTGGCAACATCATCTTACAGTGTATTGATTGACACGATATTAGACACTTTAGCGATTCGCGATTATTTTGATACCGTGCATTCAGCAGAACACGAACATTATGGGAAACCTCATCCAGCTGTGTATTTGACAGCTGCAAAACACTTGTCGGTTGATCCGCGTCATTGTTTGGTGGTTGAAGATTCATTAAACGGTGTAATATCAGGTAAAGCAGCACGCATGACGGTTATTTGTGTGCCAGAAAAAACGCATTTTCCCGAACCAAAATTGACGTTAGCCGACAAGCAATTTGATAATTTAAACGACGTAGTCACACATTTTAAACAACATCCATGAAAACAATCGTAGCTATTGATGATAAATTAATTTCAACTGAAATTTTTGACCGCAAATTCGTTTGTGATTTAACAGCTTGCAAAGGTGCATGCTGTGTGGAGGGTGACGCAGGTGCGCCCTTGACATTTGAAGAAGCATCTATCCTAGAAGATATTTTAGACGACGTGAAACCTTTTATGCGTCCAGAGGGAATTGCTGCGGTAGAAGAATCAGGCGTATTTTATGTCGATCAATGGAATGAACCAGCTACAACACTTGTTGATGGAAAAGAATGTGCGTTTGTTTATTTTGATGAAAAAGGGATTACAAAATGTGCTGTTGAACAGGCTTACTTATCCGGAAAAACAACTTGGAAAAAGCCTATTTCATGCCACCTTTATCCTATTCGTGTTCAGAAATTAGCGAATGACATTGCGTTGAATTACGAAGAATGGAACATTTGCGAACCTGCTTGTGCTTGTGGCGAACAATTAAACGTACCTGTTTACAAATTTTTGAAAGAACCGCTTGTCCGTGCTTTTGGCGCAGATTTTTTTGAAGATTTAGAAACGATTGCACAAACTTTATCCGAAGAATAAATTAGCAGAATTCACAAAATTGCGCCTTGTGATTGTGTGCAAACGGTACAGTTTCATCAAATAGTTTTTCTAAGAACACAACCAAGAATTCATCGATTAACTCGGAAGGATTTTGACCGTCAAGTTGCGATAAGTCCAAGTAAAAAGGACTCTCAGAAATTGTCATAAAGGAAAAAATTCCTGAGAAATTGAGTTCTTTACCAAAGTTATGTTTGTATAAGTAACAGTAAATCAACAATTGCAAGGCGTAATTTTTGTTGTTGTCTTCTTTACTTTTGATGATGTTTTCAATAATACTTGGATTGGCTTTTGTTGCGCTAATTTTTATATCACTAGGCGTCACTCCTCCCGATTTATAATCGATGATGCGGTAATCTCCTCCCCATTGATCGATACGGTCTAAAACGCCATGAATACGCACGTTTTTATCGTTTCCATTAACAGAAATTACTTTCACTACGTCAAGGTCTTTTTCTAATCCCGCAATGAAAAGACTTTTTTCAGGATTAGCTTTCAATAAATCTATTTCTCGGTCAAGAATCCTTAAAATTATTTCATTGGTCATCACATAATTAATGTGGTTGACGCCGGTTTCAATGAGTGATTTATCTTTTGAAAAATGATTGAAATAAGCTTCATCAATCAGTAAAGGAGCAGCTTTTTTCATGGACACTAACCGCTCAACTGTTATCGCTTTTGCATGTTGTTCGATGCCTTCATCTGTTTTTTTCAGCAATAAAGGTTCAAATAATTTTTCCAACACTTCATGTATAATCGTTCCGAGTGTACTTGCTTCAATTTCTTCCTCTATTTTGTTCTCCTCGCCAATGCGTAAGAGGTAGCGGTAATAAAAATTCAACGGACATCTTAAAAACGCATCAATTTTAGAAAAGGTCAATCCCTCCGCTACAAATTCGTTTAAGCGCGCAATGATTTCAGGCGTTTTTTCAATGGAAATAGTCGCGATTTCTTCTTTGTTTCCCAACGTATAAAACTGCTTTTCAATCACAAAGTTAGGATTCACAGTTGCTAATTCTAACGATAGTTGTTGTATAAAGCGACTCGGTTCATTTGACCCGATTGCTTCACTAGCAGAAGAATAAGTGATGGTGATTTCTGATGCACAATGGAGTAATCGGTAAAAGTGATGTGCAAAAAGTCCTTGTTTATCGCGCGGAGTAGGTAAGCCAAAAAAGCGTCTCAAGTCCATTGGAATCAAAGTTTGAATGGGATTTGTTGGAGGCATTGTTCCTTCATTCAGACCCAAAACCAACACCCGTTTAAAATCAAGACCGCGCGTTTCTAATAAGCCCATAATTTGCAATCCATCTAACGGATTTCCAAAATAAGCCAAGTTTTCTCCCGACCAATGTTGGTGAAACAAGGTTTTAAATGTGCCAAGTGACATCGGTGGATAATCCGCTTCAAGCAAGTTTTCTAACCCCACCAATGATGCACTAAATGTGCGAATAGTGGACTTCTCCAAGGTGTTTTCAACTGTTAACCAGTCATCGAGCAAGCGATTTAATTCTTGAATTGTTTTTAATGCTTCGTGCCAATTGTTTTTCCAAGGGGTAAACAAAAGGGCGCTTATTGCACTGATTTTTGGACTTAAATCCAATTCTTCCCGTGCGATGAAATGCCAGTTTTGTCGGACAATTTTTGTTTCTATTGCACGAATCTTTTTCAGTTCAAATTCGTCAATTATTCCTAAAACATAGGGGTGGTGAACAAATTGAATAAATTCTTTGTGGTAGATGGTTTTTGTTCCCCTCCGTACAATTGCTTCTTGAATTCGAAACAACAAATCAACCCATAATTTTAGGGAAGTATGTTTCAAAGGCATCCCCAATGTAATATTCGCTTTTCCGATAGATCGCGGTAAGTGATGCAACAGCGAACCCAATAGTTGTTCGTCGGCTAATAAAACCAATGTTTCATTTAAATCTGCTGGACTTAATTTAGCTAGAATTGACCCAATTACCGTTGCTTGACCGGTTAATTGTGGACATTCAACCAAGGTTACTTTTGCTGATTTTTCGCGTAATTCTTGGTGAACAAAAGGCAAAGATTTTAACTGTAAACGGTCGAGTAACGTACGGTGAAAAGCACCAGCTTCGTGAAATTTATCGTGTAAGTAAAAGACATCACTATCGATTAAAACATGTCCTCTTCCACTGCTTTTTAATTGTTTAAAAATGCTCAATTCTGCTTCTGAGAGTGCATTGAAGCCTGCAAAAACAAACTGTTCTTTTTTATTTTTTTGAAATACAAGATCTATGTTTTCTGCTACTTTTCGGTAAATTTTTCCTTTTGTTGTTGCTTCTTTTTCGATTAACACCTTTGCGAAGGCATGATAATAAGGTCCTAACTTATCCCAAAAAGCCATGAATTTCTGTTGTCCTTCCGAAAGATTATCGCCATTAAACGACCAATTTTCGATTTCACGGACATCCCTGAGGTTTTTGAATAATTGATCGGGTGCAACCAAATAACGGTCAATTTCATCAAAGTCAGAGAGGAGCAATTGTCCCCAAGAAATAAACGCATCAAACGTTGTGAGTTCGTAGTCGATTGGATCTTGTTGAAAAACGCGGTACAATTCGAAAAGCGCTTCCGTTTTGTCTATCATTGGTTCATCAACTAATCCCTGTAACCATGTGTCAATTGTAACAATTCGCGGCAACAATATAGGCTTTCCAACAGCCTCAAAAAGTGCTCGTTGCATATACGAAGTCATCCGTTGAGAAGGTAACACAATTGTTAAATCCTCGAATGATAATTCGTTGTCAATAATGTATGTTGCAATATTAGCTACAAAGGGTTTCATTTGGTTTTGATTTGGAAAGGTGAATATAAGCATTCCTTTTCTTTTATGATTGCATCTAAAAAAAACAATAGCTATATTATTTTAGCAAAGTATTGGTGTTTATCTGCTGACAAACAGCAGGACATGTGTAACTTTAGCGGACAAATGTTCACCATGGAAAACTATCGTCGCTCGTATACAGAAAGTATTGAAAATCCTACCTTATTTTGGGGGGAAGAAGCTAAAAAATTAAATTGGTTCAAACAACCGACTACTATTTTTGAACCCAAAGCAAATGGAACGGTTAGTTGGTTTCCAGATGGCGAATTGAATACATCGTACTTATGCTTGGATCACCATGTTGCAAATGGGTTAGGGAATCAAACGGCAATGATTTTCGATTCACCAGTTACCAACACCATTCAAAAGTATTCGTACAGTGAATTATTGGCATTGGTTGCAAAATTTGCTGGAGCTTTGCGTGCAAAAGGACTTGAAAAAGGCGATCGTGTTATCATTTACATGCCGATGGTTCCGGAGGCAACTATTGCCATGTTGGCGTGTGCGCGTTTGGGCTTGATTCACTCCGTTGTTTTTGGAGGTTTCGCCGCTCATGAACTTGCAATTCGTATAGACGATGCGGGAGCGAAAGCAATCATAACAGCAAATTTTGGAATCGAAATCCAACGCATTATACCCTATCACCCAATTATCGAACAAGCGTTGTCATTGGCAACTAACCAACCTGAATTGGTTATTTCGTATAACAGAGCAAACGATACTGTTCCAATCAACACTGCTTTTGCTGATTTTCATACGTTGTTACAGCAAGCAGCACCGGCAGCAGCAGTATCGTTAAAAGCAACGGATCCATTGTATATTTTGTATACTTCAGGAACAACCGGGAAACCAAAAGGAATTGTTCGCGATAATGGTGGTCATGCAGTTGCCCTACGTTTTTCCATGGAAAAAATATATGGCATCAAACAAGGTGAAGTTTTTTGGGCAGCATCCGATATTGGTTGGGTTGTTGGACATTCCTATATTGTTTATGCGCCTTTAATTGCTGGTGCAACAACCATAGTTTTTGAAGGAAAACCAATCAAAACTCCTAATGCAGGAACGTTTTGGCGCATTATTCACGAACACAACGTAGCTGTTTTCTTTACTGCACCAACTGCTATTCGTGCCATCCGAAAAGAAGACCCTCACAACGAATTTTACAATCCTGAATACACAAAAAATCTCCGCAGTTTATTTCTAGCGGGCGAACGCTGTGATGTTGCAACACTTGAATATGCACAAACCTTATTACAAAAACCTGTAATTGATCACTGGTGGCAAACAGAAAGTGGCTGGCCAATGATTGCGAACATGCAAGGCTTTGAAGCTGCACCAGTAAAACCTGGTTCCTCATCTTTTCCCGTTTGCGGGTACAACATCCAAATACTCAAAGAGGATGGAAGTGTCGCAAGTGCTCTGGAACAAGGATTTGTCACGATTAAATTGCCATTGCCTCCAGGTTGTTTACCAACGCTTTGGCAAAACAACGAACGTTTTGAAGCAGGTTATTTGAGTCAATATCCAGGTTATTATTTCACGGGAGATGGTGGTTATGTGGATGAAGATGGTTATATTTTTATCACAGGTCGCGTAGACGATGTTATCAATGTTGCAGGTCACCGCTTATCGACTGCCGAAATGGAAGAAATAACTGCTGGTTTAGCTTGTACAGCCGAATGTGCTGTCATTGGCGCAAACGATGAATTAAAAGGTGAAGTTCCGATTGCGTTTGTCGTTTTAAAAGACACTGAAACACGCGATTTTGAAACGATTTCTTCGGAAATAAAAGCCAAAATTCGTTCTGAAATTGGCGCAGTTGCATCGTTGAAAATAGTTTATTTTGTTCAACGATTACCCAAAACACGTAGCGGAAAAATTTTACGCACCATTTTAAGAAGTTTAGCAAATAACGCACCTTTTACTATACCAGGCACCATCGAAGATGCCGCTGTAATAGATGAAGTAAAAGAGGTGTTGCGGAACAGTTAAGAAAACGGTTCTAAATTGTTACCTTCACAACGTGAAAAAGGAAGGAAAAGCGAAGAAAGAATTCGAAGCAGGAGCGTTTATTTTAAAAGACACTTCGTTTAATGATATAACCTTTGGAACGTTATTAAAGGTTGCAGACGCTACGGTCATACAACATGCTCCGTCTAATGCTAGTGCTGTTCAAGCGCTTACCATGGAAATTGACAGTTGTTTGTTTTCGTGTAATTACGGATACAGAGAAGAACACACAGTAGCACTGGTTCAATCACCGAATTCAATTCTCATGACTTGTTCTTGTGGTGAGACAACTGACAAAATGTGTACGCATCAAGGGTTTGTTTTATTTCATGCCCTTGAAAACAAACATTACCGCCTTTTTTTTGATGCCCCCGCTCGGAATAAATTACTTGCAACTCATGCACGCAATTACGGTATTACTTCACCAGAATTGATTGATCGTTCTTTTCGGTTGTTTTATGAAAATGACACAACCAAAATTGGCAATTTACAGAAAGCGCTCATTGGACTTTCGAGTGAAAAGAAAGATGAGCTCGTAGCCAAATTGAAACCTATTCCTTTTGATCCTGAACGACTCATTGAAACAAAAAATTATGCCTTTTTAGTATTACACAGTAACAGTTATACAAAAGAATGTGTGATAAAATTTGTCAAAAGTGAGCAAACAAAAACAGGCGCGATTAAAACGCCCATTGAAGTGCAAAACGCACTCGATGAGGTCATCGCTCAAACAGAAATAAATGGGGTAAAAGCCTTTGCAGCTTTGGGGATTTTACAACAAGAATACCGTCAAAAGAGCACGCATCCAAAAGACCAAGAAGAAGCATATCGCCGCGAAATTAAATTAATATTAGCGGTTTATCCCCTTTTTTCTGCGCTACCAACGTATGAAACAATTGACAAAACTATTGGATTAAAACCCGCAAATTTCCGTCCCGTTTCACTCGTTGTTACACCTGTTGAAATGGCATTGCAGGTAACGCAAAAAGACGAGTTTTATGAAATAACGGGTGCTGTCGAAATAGCTAATAAGCACATTGCATTCGATGCAATCAACATAGCATATACACATTTTATTCGCCGAGGTGACACGTTGTATTTGGTCAAAGATTGGACACAAATGCGCACAATCAATTATTTTTTATTGCATCACGCAAAGTTGATTATTCACCATTCTCAATTCGAAGAATTTCAAAAGGAGTTTTTAGGTCCGCTTGAAAACAGCGCACAAATCAATTATTCATTTGTCAAAAAAGCATCGCGCGCACTGATCAAACAAACGGATTTGGCAGTAGTCAATGCACGACGAATTTATTTGTCGAATAGTGATCATTTCATCACCATTACCCCGATCATGCAATATGGTTCTGTTGAAATTCCAATATTAACCAAGCGGAAAATTATGACCATTGATCAAACGGGAACATCGTTTGAAATACCACGTGATGACAAGCAAGAAATTTCATTCTTAGGTCATATTTTGCGGGAACATGATGATTTTGAAGAACAAATTGGTGGTGATTTTTTCTACTTGCACAAACAACGATTTTTAGAGAACGATTGGTTTTTGAACGCCTTTGAACATTGGACTGAAAAGGGTTACGAATTGTTAGGTTTTCAGGAAATAACCAAAATAAAACTGCAACCAACCAAAATGAAGATTTCCATTCAGTTAATTAGTGGAATAGATTGGTTCGAAACAAAAACACATATAGCAGTTGGTAATACGACTGTTCGATTGAAAGAAATTCAAAAAAGCGTCATCAAACATTCGCGCTACGTCGCACTTGGTGATGGGACCTTTGGTTTGTTACCCGAACAATGGTTGAAACGTTTTGCTCAATTTTTTGATCAAGGAGAGTTTGTCGAAGAGGAGTTTCGAATTCCAAAAACATCTTATCAATTTATCGATGAATGGTTTGATGTTGCGGAACTTGACCAAACTGTTAGGGAACAGATTTCGGAATTGAAAGCTAAGATTAATAATTTTGAGACAATTCCTGTTGTGCCACTTCCCGTTCAGTTAACCGCAACCTTAAGGGATTACCAAAAAGATGGATACTACTGGTTACATTTTTTACGCGATTTTGGATTTGGCGGGATTTTAGCAGATGACATGGGATTGGGGAAAACGGTTCAAGTTTTGGCGTTTCTTTCCAAATTAGCAGAGAAAAATCCTTCAGGAACCTATTTGATTGTCGTTCCGACATCGTTGGTATTTAATTGGCAAAACGAAATTGCGAAATTTACTCCTCACTTGAGTGTATTCGAAAATTACGGCAAAAACAGGGTAAAATCAGTATCCGCATTTGAAAACAGCCAATTAGTTTTAACAACGTATGGGTCTTTGATGAGTGACATCAAGCATTTCAAAGTATATGATTTTTCGTGCGTCATTTTAGACGAGGGACAAGCCATTAAAAATCCCGATTCAAAACGATATAAAATGGTGCGGTTGTTACAAGCACAACAACGAATTGTACTAACCGGAACACCAATTGAAAACAATACCTTGGATATCTTTTCCTTGTTGACTTTTTGTAATCCGGGCATATTTGGCACCTTGAAATCTTTCCGCGACCATTTTGCTTATCCAATTGATAAATTTCAAGACAGTCAACGAGCACGTGAATTGCAACAGAAAATTCAACCATATTTACTCCGTCGTACCAAGAAACAAGTAGCCAAAGAGTTGCCCGAAAAAACAGAGATGGTTATATATTGTGAAATGGATCACGAGCAGAAAAGAGTATACGATGTTTACAAGGAAGAGCTTAAAAATTACTTACTCAAAAAGCGTGTTTTAGATGATGGTGAAAACAGTTTACATGTGTTGCAAGCGTTGACAAAACTCCGTCAGATTTGTAATTCACCAGCTTTGTTAAATGACAACGGTGTTTCATATGGGGAGCAATCAGCCAAGATTAGTGTTTTAATGGAACAACTTGAAGATAAAATTGGCGAACATAAAATTTTGGTTTTTTCTCAATTTGTTTCCATGCTTGACTTAGTTAAAACAGCATTGATTGAACGAGGCATTGCTTTTTCATATTTGACTGGTCAAACAAAAAACCGTCAAGAAGCTGTTGATTCGTTTCAAAATGACCCTTCTAAACGCGTTTTTCTCATCAGTTTAAAAGCAGGAGGAATGGGCTTGAATTTGACGGAAGCTGATTATGTTTATTTAATTGATCCGTGGTGGAACCCTGCAGTTGAAAATCAAGCAATAGACCGCGCATACCGCATTGGCCAAACGAAGCATGTTGTTGCAATTCGCTTGATTACTCCCAATACTATTGAAGAAAATATTCAGTTATTACAAGCAAGGAAACACGATTTAGTAGCCGATTTAGTGCATACAGACACCTCTCTATTGAAGAAATTGAGCAAAAAAGAATTAATGGATTTATTATAATAAATTCACGTTTTAGCACCAAACTTATTTGTAATTTTGACCCATGAAAAGAGCATTATTTTTACTCATTGCACTGTTGCTAGTTGTTGATTTCAGCTATGGTCAAGGTTGTTCACAATGTAAATTGTTAGCAGAACAAGGGTCAGAATTGGATGAGAATTCTTTCGGAACGAATATCAACAGTGGGATTCTTTATTTAATGGCTTTTCCGTATTTGATTTTGCTTTTCTTGTTTCGCCATCGCATCATTCGATTCTTCAAAGGCAAGAAAGAAGCATAATTTACCGGTAAAAGTTCATCTCATCGATGTATTTGTGCACAGGATCTGTGAGCAAATAACGCACATCTTTGCCGTTTTTTATCGCATTTCTAATAAAACTTGACGAAACTTTCATCACTGGCGCATCTTCACAAATGATGATGTTCTCATTGAGATGAAATAAGTTTTCTGTTTTTCTTCCGATGGCAACAACTTCTTCTTCTTCTTGTGAGGTTAACACACGTGGGTATACATAAAACCGGTAATTTTCCATTAAATGCTCGTGGTTGAACCATTTGTGAAACGTTCGAAGGTTGTCCTCGCCCATGATCAAACTAAAGTTGTCATTGGGGTATTTTTCTTTTAAAAATGCGAGTGTTGTTGATGTGTAATTCGGTTGGGGCAGATTAAATTCAATGTCGGATGCGCGTAATTTTGGATTGTCTTCTACTGCAATTTTAACAAGCGCTAAGCGGTGGTAATCAGGAAGCAAAGATGATTTAACTTTCAATGGATTTTGCGGAGTAACGACTAACCAAATTTGGTCCAAATCTGTAAAATCTGCCATGTAATTTGCAATGACCAGATGACCAACATGTATGGGGTTGAATGTTCCGAAATACAATCCGATATTCATCTTCTTACGAATTAATAAATTGATGAATTAACGTTTTAGCTTCTGAGCAAGCGGTTTTCAAGTCGTCGTTTACAACAATTGTGTCAAATTGATCAGCGTGCGCTAATTCAACTTTAGCTTTTGCCAAACGCATTTGAATTTTTTCCTCTGTTTCAGTGCTTCTGTAACGTAATCGGTCTTCTAAAGCTTCATAATTTGGGGGCATTACGAAAACGGCTAAGGCATTGTCTCCAAAATACCGTTTCAAATTTAGTCCGCCAATAACATCAACATCAAATATTACGGTTTTTCCTTGGCTCCAAATGCGCGTTAATTCTGATTTAAGTGTTCCGTAGAAATTATTTGTGTAGACTTCTTCCCACTCTACAAATTCATCTGCAGCTATTTTTGCTTGAAATCCATCAACACCTAAAAAGTAGTAGTCAACGCCATTGGTTTCATTTGGACGTGCATCACGGCTACATGCAGATATTGAAAACGCTAATTCAGAAAATTCTTCTAGTAAGTAGCGCACGATTGTTGTTTTCCCAGCTCCTGATGGTGCAGAAAAAATAATACATTTTCCTGTTGTTACTGCTTGATTCATTTATAAGGTATTCAGAACTTGTTCTTTAATTTTTTCTAAATGATCTTTCATTTCAACGACAATCTTTTGCATTTCAACATGATAAGATTTACTGCCAAGTGTATTGATTTCACGACCAATTTCTTGCGTAATGAAGCCTAGTTTTTTTCCACAAAGTGGTAGGTTCATCGTTTCAGTGAAGTAATCAAGGTGATTTCCTAAGCGCATTTTTTCCTCAGAAATATCCATCTTTTCGATGTAGAAAATGAGTTCTTGTTCGAACCTGTTTTCATCAATTTTTTGAGTAGTTAGTTTTTCTAATCCAGCGCGCATACGTTCTCGTACGATATCAATGCGTTCGTTTTCATACACAGGAACTTGAGCTAATAATTCGGTAATTCTATTGATATTTCCTTCAAAGTCTGCACGCAACTGATCACCTTCTTGTTTTCTGAATGCAACAAGATTCGTGCACGCTTCTTTTATTAAATCAAACACCAATGTAATTTCTTCTGGACTAACCGTTTCTTTTTCGTTTGAAAATATTTCAGGAAGTCGCATTACTATTGGTAGTAAGTCGGTACTTGATTCGCCAAGTTCTGAAGCAATATTTTTTAAATCGTTGTAGTATGTTGTAACAACATTTTTGTTGATTGTAAAATTTTTGGTTTCAGTTGTGTTTTCGATGGTAATGGAAGCTTCTACTTTCCCACGATCTAGAAATTCACCAATTAGTGAGCGAATTTCAAGTTCTTTATCACGATAACTACTAGTTAAGCGCAAATTTAAATCCAAACTTTTACTGTTTAACGATCGGATTTCAACAACAATCTTCTTTCCTTTGAAAGTTGACGTTGCTTTTCCGTACCCAGTCATTGATAATACCATGTTTACTACTTTGGGCAAAAGTACGTAAAACTTGGCAATCAATAAGTTTAATGCGTTGCTTGTTTTCGGTGGTTGTTTGGTGTAAACTAGCTAGCGGCTTTTCCCAATTCAGTCCCACACACGTTGTGCGGGACCATTGGAAACGATATGCAGTGTGTCTTAGTCAGCAAATACCGGAGTAGTTGTTGTACTAAGAGCGTCTTTAATTTTTATTTCTAATTCGTCCATCAATTCAGGATTATCAGCGATCATTCCTTTCACAGAATCACGACCTTGTCCCAAACGCGTTTCTCCGTATGAGAACCATGAACCTGATTTTTTCAAGATATTGAGCTCAACTCCCAAGTCAATTATTTCACCAACTTTGGAAATTCCTTCACCGTACATGATATCAAATTCTGCTTTTCTAAACGGAGGAGCAACTTTGTTTTTCACTACTTTCACCTTGATTCGGTTACCAATAATTTCTTCTCCATCTTTTATTTGACTTGAGCGACGGATATCAATTCGCATGGAAGCATAGAATTTCAATGCATTACCACCAGTCGTTGTTTCTGGATTTCCAAACATTACTCCAATCTTATCACGTAATTGGTTGATGAATATGCAACAACATTTTGCTTTATTAATTGATCCGGTTAATTTACGAAGTGCTTTTGACATTAAACGCGCTTGTAATCCCATTTGTGAATCACCCATTTCTCCTTCAATCTCAGCTTTTGGTGTTAATGCAGCTACTGAGTCAATTACCAATAAGTCGATTGCACCTGAACGAATCAAGTTATCTGCAATTTCTAAAGCTTGTTCACCATTATCAGGTTGTGATATCAATAGGTTTTCAATATCAACGCCAAGTTTTTGTGCGTAAAACTGATCAAAGGCATGTTCAGCATCAATGATAGCTGCAATACCGCCTTGTTTTTGTACTTCAGCAATTGCATGAATTGCTAATGTTGTTTTACCAGAAGATTCTGGACCGTAAATCTCAACAATTCTTCCTTTAGGCAATCCATTTACGCCTGTTGCTAAATCGAGTGTGATTGAACCAGTAGGAATTACTTCAATTTCTTCTATAGGACTATCGCCAAGTTTCATCACTGATCCTTTTCCAAAAGCCTTGTCTAATTTTTCCATTGTAAGCTGTAACGCTTTTAATTTGTCTTGGTTTACTTCTTTCGCTGCCATATCGTTTTGTTTTTCGTTTCTGCAAATGTATGTTGGGTAGGTCGTAAACTACTTACGACCATAAAAATTATTTTTCAAGTATTTCTAATCCGTGTTCTTTTACTTTTGGTTTTGAAATGATGTTTGTTATTTCACCCGCTTCGTTGATCACAAAAGTTGTACGGTGAATACCATCATATATTTTACCCATGAATTTCTTTTCTCCCCAAACGCCAAATAATTCGATCATCTTTCTATCCGCATCAACAATTAACGGAAAAGGCAATTCATATTTATCAATAAACTTTTGATGCGCAGTAGCACTATCCATACTTACACCTAGAATCGAAATTCCTGCTGCTTGTAACTCACTATAGCTATCTCGCAAACTACAAGCTTGCTGCGTGCAACCAGGAGTGTTGTCTTTTGGATAAAAATAAACGGCTAATTTTTTTCCTTTATAATCAGCTAAGGTGTGTTTTTGACCTGCTTGATCTACGCCTTCAAAATTTGGAGCTTTATCTCCAATTGTTAATTGTGTCATTTGATGATTTTTTAAACATTAATTTGACGAATTATTAATCAAATATACAACTTGATTTTAATTATCAAACAATTTATTTGGGAAAATGTTGAATATTGCTGCGCTTTATTTTACTTCTGATGCTTTAAAATGAATTTAATGTATTGAAAAACAAATAGTTATAAGTTATTATTGCCGATACGATTTTGATTATTATTTCATCATTATTTTGACGAGATATTAAACTTCCGGGAAATAAATGGACTGTCCAGTCGTTTGTTCAAGGATATATTTTTCTTTAATTACTGCTTGAACAGTTCGCTTTTGTATCCTACTTTCCAGCCACGAAATAATATCCAAATACAGAAACGGTCTTTTTTCATAAGGTAATTGTGCCAATTTCACGAGTTTAGCATGCAAGTCATTGAATCCATTCAAAACTAATTGCTCGTTTTCAAAAGGGAGTTGTCGTAAAAAAGATAGAATTTCTTTTTGAACACCTTGTAAATCGCCCATGTTTCGCAAGAACCGATACACGGATTTTATTTGGTAGTCGAGCAAATCGTCGTTATTCAATTCAAAATGCGCGATTAAATTCAAAATCCGTGCAAACCCCTGGATGTCTTCACGCAATGACACATCTTTCAATTGAATAATTCGATTCAAATAGTGTATTGTTTTTTTATAATCACCAGCGCCAAAGAACAAACAAGCAACTTTGTAATACAAAATCATGATGCGGTGATTATCCAAGCGGTCACTGTTATTGCTGATATAGCGTTCTACTTTCGGTACAATTTGAAGGCCTTCTGTAAATTCGCCCGTTAAATAATATTCATTGATTTTCCCCGTCAACGTATATAATTGTTGCAACAAGATCACATTTTCATTTTCCAAACTCTCAGTTGACCATTGTTCAATTTTGAGCACTGTTTCGTGTAAACGTTTGTAATTACGCAGGTTAAATACCGCATTTTGATAATGATTCAAGCCTTTTAAGTACATTTCACTGTACTGATTTTTTACATTCGGATATGCCTCAAACAAATCAACCCAGTATTTGGCGTACTTGAAGCACATTAAAAATTCTTGGATGATGTAATAATACCACATGAACGCGTTGTACAAGTGCATTTTTTCAATAAACCCCAAATCTTGCATGCGGTATTTAGGAAGGTTAGCTTTAAAAAAACCATGTACATAGTGAAAGTCTTTCTCATCACGCACAAATCCTCCTTTTACATATAATGCATACAACTGCAAGGATAAATTTGAAAATTCAACGGATTGATGGATGTGTTTTTCGATTGATTTACTTTCGGTTGTTAATTCATCAGCACGCGTTGATCTACTTCGGGTAATGTATTGTGATTCAATTAATTTTTCAAATTCCACTATTTCAAGTTGCAGCATCGGACTTTGAAATTTCACGGCTAGTTGTTTTGATTTTTCCAAGGCCTTTAATGCTTGGTAGTAAAATCCTTTGTGGTACAAAATAACTGCATGATCAATCGATTCTCGGATGGTAATGGTTGGAATGTGTTGCGCATGTTGCAAGCGCAAACTCGTTAAGATTTGTTTGTACAAATGTGCTTTGATATTGGATAACTGCGTTTTTTTTATTTCGACCAATTTTTTCAATGCCGCTTTGTCCGAATAATCAGGGGTTTTATCCATGAAATCAAACAATTGCAAAAATTTCATCTCTGTTGCCGAAGACGCATTTCTGGTAGCGAATAATTTAAAACTACGTTTTTCAGCTTTCGAAAGGGAATGAATTAATCGAATTAATTGATCGGAAATTCCTGTGGACATCGTATTATTATGTTTAAATATTTAATGTAAACTATTGATATTCAATAAATAAATAGTTTTAATTGCTTTTTGGCTGTCGTAATATTATTAAATATTTTGTTTCCAAACAACGATATCTGTACGTATTTTTGTTGTGTTGATTTAAACAACGGTTTAGCCAACATTAAAAATGTACTCAATGAGTAACAGGAGTAGGGGTGCTCTTGTTTTTTCGATTAATAGCAAAAAACTCTTTGTTTCGGCAAAGAGTTTTTTTATGCGTAAATTTTTGTGATTGTCTTTTTCAAATCGGTATCATCAAACTCAAAGCCTTGCGCTTGAATCAAGCTATTGTCTGCTTGTAAACCATCCAACACTACTGACGACATTTTTCCTAAAACGAGTTTCAAAAACATACCCGGTAATTTAGGCAACCAAATGCGTTTTCCGAAAACTTCGGCAATAGTTTTAGTTAAGGCTGTATTGCTTGTGTTTCCAGCGTTTGCGTTAAATGTTCCGCCTAAATTATGTTCTGCAACATACACAAATAATTTGACCAAGTCGTGCAGACTAATCCATGGTATTGCCTGATCTCCAGTTCCTAAAATTGTTCCGAAGCCATATTTTATTGGAAGAGCAATTGGTTTTAACGCGCCTCCTT
The DNA here is from genome assembly GCA_937973685.1 of uncultured Flavobacteriales bacterium. Taxonomy (GTDB): domain Bacteria; phylum Bacteroidota; class Bacteroidia; order Flavobacteriales_D; family Crocinitomicaceae; genus Fluviicola. Next base: position 92,790 of record CALJKJ010000002.1, read on the forward strand.
CTTTTGCAAGTACAACACTAATTCTGATTTTCGTAACTGGACAACGTGCAGCAAAAGTATCAGCCGCAGCCTCCCAAAGCTGGGTGATATATGATAACGTATCTTTTCCAAACTGGTCGGTTTCGATGTGTTTTTTTGTCGGATTATCAAAGCCGTAACAGATGATGCCAGATGCTGAAATGTATTGTTTTAGGCTGGTGCAATCTTTTGTAAAATGCAACAATGCTTGTGTGGTATCCACACGCGAATCAATCAATTCAGCAATGCGATTCTTAGTCCAACGTTTGTCAGCAATTCCAGCACCTGAAAGATTAATAACTATCGTTGCGTTTTCAAACACGTTTTCATCGCAAATCAAGTTGTAAGGATCCCAATGGTACAATCCGTTTTCAGCGATGGTTTGATTTCTCGTCAGACAACGAACCTCGTGTCCTTTTGCTTGCAACGCGGCAACTAATTGTTTACCTATTAACCCTGTTCCTCCTGCGATAATTATTGTTTCCATACCCTATAAACAATCAATTGCTGTGACTGTTCAAGCAAAGTAACTAAAAACGCTCGTTTTTTGCCATAATTTTTAAGAAAGCTGTTACTTTTACAACTTGTTTTCATTATACAACAAAAAATATGCGCACAATTCTCTTTATCATCCCTCTTTTTTTTCTTGCTTGTTCTGGGAACGATTCGTTGAAAAACCCTGAGCCAAGTAGAACAGACGAGAAGATAGTGGTAACTTTTAAAGGTGAGGTCGACATGATGAACCGCAAAGTAGCTATCGATGCGCTTGTGGAGCAAGCTGGAAATGTTGCGACTTCCTTGAATTACATGAAAAGTGATGGTGCTTTTGTAAAAGTGTTAGCATACTTAAGTAAAGAAAATGTCATTCTAAAAATTGAAGAACAATTTGCAGATGGCGCTGATCGCACAAACGGCAAAGTCATATACTATATGAACGATGGCAAGCCTTTTTTAACGCAAGAATTAATCGACGAGGTATCTGGAACAGCGCATCGTTTTGTGGACCGCATTTCGTTTTACAACAAGTCAGGAAAAGTTGTTAAAACCAAAGAGCGCAGTGCCCCATACCAAGAGGAAACAGAACAATTAGCCTACAGCGCAGCACGTTTTCATGCGGTAGCGATTGATCGTGCAATGCGCGCCTTGAATGGAAAAGGTGAATTTGAAACGACTTTCCAAGGGTTTGTCAATGAAGGGCCGATTCTTTATTTGGTAGTTGGGGAGAACAACGAAGATGGTTACACCAGTGCGTTGAAGTGTGATTTCCAAGACCAACTCTTGAAACAATTATCCAAAAATTCACAGCAACAATTGGGGAAAAAGTTACAAGTTTCGTTCGTAGTGGAAGAAGATCAAGGTTCGGTCTATCAAATTTATACGGGTGGTCAGTTAGCAAAATAAAAAAGCATTCAATTCGTTACTAATAAAAACAAGATCATGAAAAACACAATTTCGGCATTTGGAGTACTATTATTCTTTTCACTTTTCATCACATCTTGTGAGAATAATGGAAAATGTACTGTTGCGAATATTTCTGCAAATAATAAAAGTGAATCACATAACAATGGTCAAAATTGTGTGAGTTGTCACAAAAGTGGCGGTGAAGGAAAAGGCTGTTTCAATGTCTGTGGAAGTGTTTATGCAAGCGCTACGTCATCGAGTAAATTAGCAAATGTAACGGTCAACTTTTACACGCAACCTAATGGACAAGGAACATTGAAATATACGGTAAAAGGCGATGCAAAAGGTAATTTTTACACAACCGAAGACATGGCGGTTGCAGGTTTGTACCCAGCAATAACGGGCCCTACAGGAACACAATACATGGGCAGCGCATTGACATCTGGATCTTGTAATTCATGCCATGGAAATAGTACGGGCAAACTTTGGGGGAATTAATCTTTCTTGTTGAAATAACTGTACCTTTGTCAAAATAATTCAGCATGTTAGCACGAAAAGCTTCAGAAACATTAGCAATTACAACTAAGGTTGTGTTGCCGAATGATACAAATACCTTAGGAAATTTATTTGGCGGTCAATTATTGGCTTGGATGGACGTGATTGCAAGTGTTTCAGCACACAGACACAGCCGTCGTGTGGTGGTAACAGCAAATGTCAACAACGTTAGTTTTAACTCGCCAATTAATCACGCATCCATAGTAACTTTAGAGGCAAAGGTTTCACGTGCATTTAATTCCTCAATGGAAGTATTTGTAGATGTGTTTGTGGAAGACAACGTAACAGGCAAACGCAACAAATCAAACGAAGCGATTTATACCTTTGTTGCTGTTGATCAAAATGGCGGACCTATTCAAGTGCCTGAATTGATTCCTGAAACAGCCGAAGAAATTGAACGATACGAGGGTGCTTTGCGCAGACGACAATTGGCCTTGATTCTTGCAGGTAAAATGAAACCAAGTGAAGCAACAGAATTGAAAGCCTTGTTTATGAACGAGGAGAATTAATCCATTCTTTCTTTCACATCTTTTTGTATCGCCACAACGTCTTGATCGTTCATGCACTTAAAGTGTTTTTTGGGACAACTTTGGTAACCAATCTTCGAACAAGGACGGCACGATAAATCTGCAACTTCGTGGATACTGAATTGCGAACGATCGCCAGGAAAATAGGGATACATGCCAAATGCGGGCACAGTATTTCCCCAAATGCTGACCACGGGAGTTTGAACAGCACTTGCTAGATGCATCAAACCCGTATCGCCTGTAATCAATAACTTGGCCTGAGCAGTCATGCTTGTAGATTGCAACAAACTTAATTTTCCACACAAATTGATAAGTCGCGCTTTGGGCAATGTTTCCATCAATGCAAGAGCGCGATCTGAATCCATCGGTCCCCCAAGTAACACAATTGGTTGTTCTATTTCTGTAAGACAGTTCGTAAGGAGCGTAATCGGGAGTTGTTTGGTGGCAAATTGCGCACCCATTGCAACAGCGACAAATCCTTTTGCTGTAAGTTGATAATCAGTTAATGAAACAGTGTCGTTTGCAGTTAATAATACGTCACATCCTTTGCCATCATTGACAACCCCCAATGATTTTACTGCCTCAAAATAGCGATCAACCACGTGTGCTTTTGGCATGCGGTCTAATTTGAATTGCGTCAATAAAAATTTGCGGATATTTTCTTTTGGAAATGCAAAGGAACGCGTTTTTAATGCACGTTTTAAGCGCAGTGTCCGCACATTGTGGTGCAAATCAATGACATAATCGTAGGCTTCCGATTTGAGTTCTGCGAGGACTTCAGCTACAGATTTTTCAATTGTAATGAGCCGGTCGATATTGGGATTGTTGACTAAAACAGGAAGAAAGGCTTTTTTTGTGATATAATGAATGGTTACATCGTTTAATTGTTGCTTGAGGCAACGAACTACAGGTGTTGTCAACACTACGTCACCTATTGAACTAAAACGAACAATTAAAATCTTCATGCTGTAAAGTTATAAAAACCAACGAATCGAATAAAAAATTGGGACAATGTCGCGTTGAATTTTTATTCTCTCCAAAAAAAATACCGTTTTCCGCATGATTTGCATTAAATTTAACCCGTGCAATTTTCATACATACAAGGTCAAGAAGAATTAAAACACCATTTAATTCAAGAAGTGAATGGCGGTAAAATCAGTCATGCGCAACTGTTTGTTGGTCAAGCAGGATATGGAACTTTGCCCTTAGCTCAAGCTTTTGTGCAATACTTGTTTTGCGAAAACAAATCTGCAACCGATAGTTGTGGGGAATGTGTTTCGTGTAAAAAGGTGAGTACCGCACAACACCCAGATGTGCATTATGTATTTCCAACGGTGCAAGCCATTTCTAAAACATCGAACGGAATGATGAAGGAGTGGCGCCAACAATTAGCCGAACAGCCTTTATTTGATTTACACGATTGGTTGCAACGCATCGATGACAAGGAGCGCAAACCGATTATTGGGACGGAGGAAAGTTTGGAAATCATCAAGAAATTAGCACTGAAATCGTACGAAGGTGGCTACAAAGTCATGTTTATTTGGATGGCTGATGAGATGAATACCATTTGTGCGAACAAGATTTTGAAAATTTTAGAAGAACCACCTGAAAAAACGTTGTTTATTCTTATTGCTTCTTCGACAGATAAGTTATTAGCGACGATATTATCCCGCGCACAATTGATTCGTGTTCCGCGACTTACCCTTGATAACATGCAAGTTGCATTGCAAAAAGAAGGATTGAATAATCAACAAGCAGCGAGTGTTGCAGCACGTGCAGAGGGCGATTTATTGGCAGCGATGAAGTTGTTGGGTCATCAAGAAGAAGTTGATTTAAACCGTGAATTATTCATTCAACTCATGCGCGTTTGTTTCAAGAAAGATGTCAACGCCATGCTCGATTGGACCGATGCTGTTGCGGGTTTAACCAAAGAGGGACAAAAATTATTCACCTTGTATGCGTTGCACATGATTCGTCAAAGTGTGTTGACCAATTACACGCAAGACATGCTTGCACGCGTTTCATCTGAAGAAGCAGCATTTTTGACAAAATTTTCCCGTTTTATTTCCAATAATAACATGATTGATTTCATGGAAATATTCAACGATGCGCACTATCACCTTGAGCGAAACGCCTTTTCAAAATTGTTATTCACACAAGTGTGTTTCCAAGTCATGCGTTTCATTCACAAAGCGTAAGTTTAATTTCGTATTTTTATACCCAAATTCAAGAAATTATGGGATGTTCCTCGTGTAGTAGCGGTGGTGGTTCGCCACGTGGCTGTCAAAACAATGGAACCTGTAGTTCTGGTGGATGTAATAAATTAGGAGTTTTTGATTGGTTGGCGAACATGCAATTGCCTTCAGGTCAAGCTCCATTTGATATACTAGAAATTCGGTTCAAAAATAGCCGCAAGGCATTTTACAAAAACACAAAAAACTTATCCTTGCAAGTAGGAGATGTTGTTGTGGTGGAAGCGAGTCCAGGATACGACGTAGGTGTCGTTTCTGTAGTAGGTGAATTAGCCAGAATTCAGGTGAAGAAAAAAGCGCCTTCATTAGCAGATAATGAAGTGCAAAAAATACAACGTATTGCAACGCAAGACGATATCGATAAGTGGATGCGTGCTCGTACCTTGGAGTCTGAAGTGATGTTCCAAGCGCGCACACTAGCCGTTAATATTGGCTTGGAAATGAAAATTTCTGATGTCGAATACCAAGGTGATTTATCCAAAGCAACCTTTTATTATACTGCTGAAGGACGCGTTGATTTTCGTCAGTTGATCAAAGACATGGCGGAGAAATTCAAAATCCGTGTGGAAATGCGCCAAATTGGTTCCCGTCAAGAAGCACAACGCTTGGGCGGAATCGGTTCTTGTGGCCGCGAATTGTGTTGTTCAACTTGGTTAACCGATTTTAGATCTGTTTCCACTTCAGCTGCGCGTTACCAACAATTGTCCTTGAATCCGCAAAAATTGGCGGGACAATGTGGCAAGTTGAAATGTTGTTTGAATTACGAATTAGACATGTATTTGGAAGCTATTAAATCGTTTCCTTCTACCGAATCTAAATTACAAACAGAAAAAGGAAGTGCTTACCACATCAAAACCGATGTTTTCAAACGACAAATGTGGTTTGGTTACGAAGGCGCTGCAGGTGTAGGGACGGGTTTAATTGCCTTGACGCCAGAACGCGTAAAAGAAATCATTCAACTGAATCAAGCAGGTAAAAAACCGGCAGACTTGAAAGCATTCGAAGAAGAAGTTGTTCGCAAAGAACCGGATTACGATAATGTTGTAGGACAAGATTCATTGAATCGTTTTGATAACAAGTTTTCGAATAAAAAACGCAAGAAAAAGAAACCAAATGGACCTCGCCCAGAAGGCGGAATAGTTGCTGAAGCAAAACCAGCGGTAGCGCAACGTCCTCCGCAACGCCCTCAAGCGCCTCGTCCAGCTAACACGGATAAACCTGCGGGCGAAAACGCACCTGCGGAAGGTAAAAAACCGGCGCAAGGTAATCACAAGCGCAATAATCAGCGCCGTCGACCACCACGCCCAAATACTGGCCAAAATGAAAATAGCGGGAATTAAATTAGTAGTCGGATTCGCCTGTTTTTTGTTGGTGACAAGCTGTAGCAATACACCGCTTTACACCAAATCGTTCACGTTTGAAAATAACGAATGGACGCAACAGGTAAAACCGCAATTTATTGTGGATATTCCAGACACAACAAACTATTATTCCATTCATATTGCTCTGCGTACAACAACGGATTATCCATTTAGTAACTTATGGTTTTTCCTCCATTCTAAAACACCGAAAGGACAAGAGGGAAGAGAACCAATTGAGATTCAATTAGCTCGTCCCGATGGTTCGTGGGTTGGTGAAAAATCAGGAACAGTTGTTGAAACCGTAGTTCATTTCAAACACCGTAAATTCCCCCAAAAAGGGAAGTATGTTTTTACCTTTGAACAAGGAATTACAGAAAAAATAGCAACCGAAATAATGGACATTAGCTATACAGTAACCTTGGACGAAAATCAAGACTAATGGAAATCAAGATAATTAATCATTCGCCCTTCGAATTGCCAAGTTATGCTACTCCAGGAGCAGCTGGTTTGGATATTCGTGCACATATCAGTGAAGCAATCGTATTGCAACCATTGGCACGCAAATTAATTCCAACGGGGTTGTTTTTAGAAATACCATTGGGGTACGAAGTACAAATTCGACCAAGAAGTGGACTGGCATTCAAACATGGAATTACGGTGTTGAATTCACCAGGAACAATTGATGCAGATTACCGCGGAGAAATAGGGGTTTTGTTGGTGAATTTATCCAACGAAGCGTTTACGATTGAACCAGCAGAACGCATCGCACAAATGGTTGTTGCAAAACACGAACAAGCAACGTGGCTACCAATCAACGAACTAAGTGACTCGGAACGAGGAACAGGGGGATTTGGCAGCACAGGAAAAAAATAATAACAAGATTGAGCATGAAAGTAATCGTTCCAATGGCTGGTAGAGGCAGCCGCTTAAGACCACACACATTGACAGTTCCTAAACCATTGGTTCCCGTTGGTGGAAAACCAATTGTTCACCGTTTGGTTGAAGATATTGCAGCATTGTGCTCGGAACCAATTGACGAAATTGGCTTTGTAATCGGTGACTTTGGTCCGGAAATCGAAGCGGAATTGATAAAAGTAGCGGAGAAACTTGGTGCAAAAGGAAGCATTTTTTACCAAGACAAACCGTTGGGAACAGCTCACGCAGTTTTGTGTGCTGAAAAGTTATTGGAGGGTCCAGTCGTTGTAGCATTTGCCGATACGCTATTCCGTGCAAACTTTAAAATTGATCCGGAAGTCGATGGCATTCTTTGGGTAAAACAAATCGAAGACCCAAGTGCATTTGGCGTTATCAAAATGAACGAAGCACGCGAAATAATTGATTTTGTTGAGAAGCCCAAAGAATTTGTTTCTGATTTGGCAATGATTGGCGTTTATTACTTCAAAGATGGCGAGAAATTAGCCAACGAATTAAATTACTTAGTAGAAAATGGCATCATCAAAAGTGGTGAATACCAATTGCCTGATGCTTTGCGCCGTTTGACAGAAAAAGGCATGCGTTTTATGCCAGGAGAAGTTGATGAGTGGTTAGATTGTGGGAACAAAGAAGTTACTGTCATCACCAATCAACGCGTTTTGGAATACGACAGCGAAAAAGGAATTGAATTGGTTGATCCGTCAGCGAAATTGCTCAATTCTGTCATCATTCCTCCTTGTTATATCGGTAAAGATGTTGTGTTGGAAAATTCGGTTGTTGGTCCACACGTTTCATTAGGAAAAGGTTCGGTAGTGACAAACTCTATTATTAAAAATAGTATTTTGCAACATCATTCCATTATAATTGATGCAAATTTGAAAGATTCAATGCTTGGTTCTTATTCAAAATACAAAGGGTTGGCACGTGATTTAAGTTTAAGTGATTATTCCATTATTAGTTAATGAATAGTCGCTATTTCATAGGATTTTTGGTATTGCTTTTAGCTGCTTGTAACACTGTTCGACCCGTTCAACAAAAGCAAATAACAGCGCAAGAAACAGCTTACATGCGGACGTTTCACAAGGGCGTTCGGTTGAAAATGATGGGACAATTTCCTGCTGCTATAGCTGCATTTGATTCGTGTTACAACGTGCGACAAGATGACGATGCTGTTGCTTTTGCATTGGCACAATGTCACTTGTATTTGAATGAACAAACGCAAGCGACATCCTTTACTGAAACAGCAGCAAAATTAGATCCAAACAACATTTGGTACACGCAAGAATTGGCTTACATGTATTTCAATCAAAACAAGTTTGCCGAAAGTGAAAGTTGCTTCAAAAAATTAGTTGCGAAAGAACCTAAAAATATCGATTGGCTGTTTGGTCATTCTGAAGTCTTGAAACGCTTAAACAAGGTCGACGAAGCAATCGCTGTTTTGAATAAAATGGAAGACCAATTAGGAGTTGTTCCAGATTTGTCCATTCAGAAATACGAATTATACAACAGCATCAAAGCCACTGATAAAGCTTTGAATGAATTGTTGAAAGCACGCACGGTTTATCCTGATGAACTTTCGTTGATTGGCACCTTGGTCGAATTTTATTTCCAGAAAAATGAAATCGGGAAAGCGCAAGAAATGCTTGTAGAACTAGTACGCAATGATCCAACAAATGCACGTGCAAATCTAGCTTTAGGCGATTTGAATTTACGTCAATTTAAAAAGAAAGAAGCGTACGCGTATTTCAAGGCTGCTTTTGAAGGAGTAGGATTGGATATCGACACCAAAATGAAAGTGCTGTTGCTATTTTATGAACAACAAAATAGCATCGAACCAGAAGTTTTTGAATTAGCAGAAATACTTGTAGCGTCCTATCCAACGGATGCAAAAGCATACGCCATTCAAGGCGATTTATTGCTTCAAAACAACAAAAAAGAAGCGGCACTTTTGGCGTATAAACAAGCGCTGAATTTTGATGCAAACAAGTTTCCTATTTGGAATCAGGTGCTGTTGTTGGAATACGAAAGCCGAAATTTTACAGATTTATACACTGATTCAAAAATGTGTCTGACGTTATTTCCAGCAGTGGTTAATGTACACTTGATGGCCACAATCGCAAGTGTTCAAGTTGGTAACTACCAAGAAGCATTGGATGCAGCAGCAGTTGGTAAAAGTTTAATTGTTTCCAATGATCCAATTACCGAAGCCGAATTTCATGCACAAATGGGAGAAGCTTATTTTTTATTAAATCAGCTTGATTTAGGAAAAGCAAATTATTTAAAAGCACTGGAATTAGACAATACAAATTACCTTACTAAAAATAATTTTGCATTGCGGTTAGCACGTGCAGGAATCGAATTAGGATTAGCTGAAAAAATGATTGATGAGGTCATTTCTACAACAGAAAAAAATGCAGTTTTTTATACGACAAAAGCAGTCGTATTATTTGCAAAAGGCGCATACAAAGAAGGGCTAAAGATGTCAGAATTAGCTGTGCAATTGGATAATAGTGCTGCTAATTCATACGATGTAATGGGCAATTGTTTGGCGCAATTAGGTAAAACTGATGAAGCGTTGACTAGTTGGCTTAAGGCAAAATCACTTGGCGCAACAAATAAAGAGTTAGATAAAAAAATACAAACAAAACAATATGTTGCACCAGTTTATTAAAAGCCTTATAGCTGTTGGAATAATTTTGGCAGTTGCTTCCTGCGCTCCAAGGGAAATAGCTGTTAAACCAATCCGTTTGGAGAAAAAGAAAGAAAAAGAATTGATCGCTGCCTTGGATAGCATTCATGCAATTCGTCCATCGACTCTTTTTACCAAAGTAAAATCAGCTTATTCAGATACATCTAAAAGTGTTACATTCAAAACTACTATTCGTCTTGTGAAAGACAGTTTTGCTGATGTTATCATCTCAAAAATGAATTTACCAGTTGCAGCTGCCCTCATCACAACAGATTCAATAAGCATTGCAAATAAATTACAAAAATGCGTACTTCAAAAAGATTTGTCCTATTTCAAAGAAATATTTCAAGTTGATTTTAGTTACCAAAATTTGGAAGAGTTATTATTGGGTTTACCCTTAGGTTTTGACACAACTCAAAAGTACTTTCAAATCAATGATCCGTTTCAATACATTATTTCCTCTGTAAAGAAAAAGGAATTGAGAAGAGAGCTTCGAAATAGAAACGAACGCATGCGTAATAACCGAAGAAACGACGACAACAATTTTGTTTTCGTTTACCAATTGGCAGCTGATTTAAAATCGATCAAACGAATGTCTCTAAATAGTCCAAGTGATACCACATCCATAGAAATTGATTATTTATCCCGCGATTCTATTGATAATTATTTGTTACCAAATGAAGTAAACATCGTTATCAAGACTCCAAGAAATCGGATCGTGATTGATTTGGATTATGGAAGTACTACAGTCAATGAACCACAAGAAATTTTATTTACAATACCAGAAGAATATGAAACGTGTGGATTTAAAGAAAATTAGTTTTCTTCTAATTTGTTGCCTTGTTTTTTTGGGTTCCGCTTGGTCTCAAAAGAAAAGCGATCAATTACAAGCAGAGCAAAATAAGCTTGAAAAAAAGCTGTCAACGACGAAATCGTTATTAGACAAAGTAAAAAAAGGGGCGCAAAATTCGTTGAGTGAATTAAAATTAATTGAATCACAAGTTCGTGATCGCGAAGAATTGGTGCAAAATGTGGACAACCAAATTAGAGGTGCCGAATTGACTATTTCGTCGAAAGACAAAGAAGTGAAATTATTACAAAAGAAAGTACTGACCTTAAAAGAACAATACCGACGCTTGTTGATTTATGCCTATAAACACCGCAATAAATATGGAAAGATGATGTATATTTTTTCATCGTCGAATTATTTTGAAGCAGTCAAACGAAACAATTACTTGCGCCGCGTTTCAGATATCCAACGCAAACAATTTAAGTTAATCAAACAAAGTCAACGGTTTATTAAAACAGAAATCACTTCGATTAAAACAGAAAAAGAAAAAAAAGAAGAATTATTGGCCTTAAAAATCGAAGAAAAAAATAAAATGCTTTCGGATAAAGAAAAAAAACAGCAAGCATTAAATAAGTTGAAGAAAGATGAAGCTAAGTTATTAGCTGATTTAAAAACAGCCGAACGCCAAAAAACGGAACTTAAGCGTCGCATCAAACAAGCAATTGAAAAAGAAATTGCGGAAGCTGAGGCAAAAGCACGCAAAGAACAACAGCGTCAAGAAGCAAAAGCAACAGCTTCTGGAAATAACACAACAACTTCTGCAACAACTTCTGCAAAGCCAACAGAAAAAAAACTGGTAATTACTGAAACGAAAGAAAGTGCAGCTTTGAGTAAGAATTTTGAATCGAACAGAGGTCGTTTGCCATGGCCGGTTTTGAAAGGTTCGATAGTAGAAGGTTATGGTAAAAATCCACATCCCACTATTCCAAATGTCTACACCAATAACAATGGAATTGATATCGGCGCACCACGAAACACCCAAGTTCGTGCTGTTTTTCAAGGAGAAGTTACCAGCGTGTTGAACATTCCTGGTGCCGGAAAAGTTATCATCATCAAACACGGGAATTACCGAACTGTTTATAGTAACTTACAAGATGTTTATGTTTCGGTAGGAACTTCAGTAGGGACAAAACAAGCAATTGGTTCTTTACTATCAGATAGCGATGGTGGATTATCTACGGCCCATTTTGAAATCCATCAGGTCATCAACGGAACGGTGCAACGCATCAATCCAACACTTTGGTTAGCCCAATAATTAAACAAGCGCTTGTATTGTTTCGATAAATGCTGCAACTGGCTGTGCTCCTGAAATGGCATATTTGCGGTCAAACACAAAAAAGGGAACACCGCGAACACCTATTTGCTGTGCTTCATAAATATCGTTATTGATTGCTGTTGAGAAACTATTTTCAGCAAGTGTTTCTTTTATGTCTAGTGGATTTAACCCAGCTTTTATGCCAAGACGCAACAAAGTGTTGTCATCATTCAAATCTTCACCTTTACAAAAATAGGCTGAAAAGAATACTTCCTCCATTAAGTCTCCCAAACCTTTAGTCTTTGCTAATTGAATTAATTGATGGGCGCGCAAGGAATTTGCAATGATTGCCTTTTCAAAATCATATCGAAGACCAACTGCCGCAGCCCTATCTGCTACGGTTTTATGCATGAATGTTGATTCGTTAAGTGACATGCCTTTACGTTCCGCCAAATATGAGTAAACATCTTTTCCAGGTTGCGGTGTAATGGACGGGTCCAACTGAAAGCTTTTCCATTCTATCTGCACTACTAAATCTGGAAATTCAGCTAATGCTTGTTCCAAATGTCGTTTTCCGATATAACAAAAAGGACACATAATATCCGACCAAATTTCTATTTTCATGTGCTAAAATTACTGTTTTTATTGCTCCGAAAAAGAAGAATATTTCGTATAAAAGCAAATCCAGCGACTTATTTAAATTGTTGAAACAAAAATACATACATATTCATAGGGTGTTTTTTTTATAAAGGATGAACATATTTTTTTTGTATATTCGTTGCAACTACAATACTTATTTTATGAAAAAAACCTTACTATTCACAGTATGCTTTTTAGCCATCAGTGTTTTTGGACAAGTTCCAAATTACGTTCCTTCCAATGGATTGTTAGCTTATTGGCCATTTAGTGGAAATGCAGATGACCAAACGACAAATGCGAATCATTTCACAAACTATGGCGCAACATTAGTTGCTGATCGAAATGGAACGGCAAACTCGGCATATTCATTTAATGGAACAAGTTCTTATTTAGAAAAAACAACACCTTCATTTCAATTTACTCCTTCAGGTAATTTTTCCGTATCATTTTGGGTAAATCGTCCAACTACTACAGCTGGTGTTATGATGATGAGTGGAGTTACAACGGCTAATTATTTTATCTGGCTTTTTCAGGGAGGAGCAAGCAACAATACTTTTGGCACAAATAAGCAACAATCGTCTTGGATTTGGGCCAATTCTCCATATGCATTAAATCAATGGGAACATTATGTTTGTATGTACATCAATGGAGTGATGCGTGTTTACAGAAATGGTGTGTTGGAAGTGTCAGCAACATACACATACACAGGAGCTTTAAATGGGGTTTTACCATTTTTTATTGGTAAAGGTGTATCAGGAAATTATTTTAATGGAATTATTGATGATGTTGCACTTTGGAATCGCTCGTTGACAAACTGTGAAATTCAAAAATTATACACTTCTCAATTACCAAATCTTGTTTCCAATGCAGGTCAAGACATGACAGTTTGTAAAGGAGACACAATTGCGCTGAGTGGTTCTGGAACAGGGGGGAACACGTATAATTGGAATATGGGAATTACTAACAATAATCCATTTGTAATCAATACAACGACGACATATACATATACAGCAGTAGGGCCATACGGATGTACTGCATACGACCAAGTTGTTGTTACGGTAAATCAACCGCAAGTAAATGCAGGAACGAATCAAACAGTATGTGCTGGTACAGCAATTACTTTATCTGCTTCGGGTTCAACTGCACCTTCATGGGATAATAATGTAATCAATGGCTCGCCTTTTATACCTGATTCAACTCAAACCTATACAGTAACTGGGACTGATGCAAACGATTGCTTTGGAACAGATCAAGTTGTTGTATCAGTAAATACACCATTGATCAATGCAGGATCAGACGTGACAATTTGTTCGGGCGATACTGTAACATTAGCAGCAACGGGCGTTCAAAGTCCTGTTTGGAACAACAATGTTGTAAATGGTGTTGGTTTTGTTCCAACATCAAGCACTTCTTATGAAGTCAGCGGAACAGATGCGAATGGTTGCGGAGGTACAGACCAAGTTCTTGTAACTGTAAATCAAACGGCTAATACAGTATTAAATGAAGTAACACTTGGAAGCTACACCTTGAATGGGACAACGTATGCACAAAGTGGGACATATACGCAAACATTGACAAGTCAAAATGGCTGTGACAGTATTATTACATTGAATTTATCTATTTCAGGAGTTGGGATTTCTGAAAACGAACAAAATGTTTTGGTTTATCCAAATCCAGTAAGAGAATCCATTACGATTAAGGGATTCGGAATTGATCATTTGGCACGAATTTCAGATGCCCTAGGACGAATTGTTTTAGAGGTGAATGTAACATCAGATGAAACAATTATCGACACATCAAAACTTGAACCAGGCAATTATAGGATAGAGTTTTCAGATGAAAAAGCACATATTTCATTCATCAAGCTATAAAATAACAAAAAAATAGTCGCTACAAGTGACCAAATATTCATTCAAAATTGGCGTACATTAAAGTGTTTGTCAATTAATTACTGATAAATTTTTGTTTTCAAGAAAAAAAACTAAATTTACGATTCAAATTATTAATGTTTAAACTATGAAAAATAACTACAACAAATGGAAAGGCATATCGCTGATCGTTGCGTTTGTTTTGACTGCAATTAGTAGTCTCAACGCACAGGTGAGTGGGTATGGTTTCAACCAATCCGTTGGTACTTACACCGCAATTACGGGCGGTACTGTACTAGGAATTGCAACCAACGATGATGACAATTTTACTAATCTACCGTTAGGTTTCACATTCAATTATAACGGAACAAATTACACAAACTTTAGTGCAAATGCGAATGGTTTTATCGCTTTGGGGACTTCAATTTCAAGTTCTTACTCTGCAATAAGTGGTGGTACAACCAATAATATTATTGCTGCCTTGAATCAAGATTTACAAGGAAACACAACAACTGGTGAGATGAGTTACCTAACAACAGGTACTGCGCCAAACCGAGTTTTTGTAATGCAATGGAAAAGCTACAGAAAATATGGAGCTTCTGGAGATGACTTCAACTTTCAAATTCGTTTAAACGAAACTTCAAATTACATACAAGTTGTTTATGGTTCTTTTACGAGCAACACAACAAGTACAACTGTTCAAGTTGGATTAAGAGGTGCAACAAGTGCTGATTACAACAACAGAACAACTAGTTGGGCAGCTTCAACTGCAGGAACATCAAATTCTGCTAATCAAACATTATCTGCAACTGCTACTCCAGTTTCAGGAACTACTTACACTTGGATAGGTTATCCAGCTGCTCCAGCTGCTTTAACGCAAGCTACAGGAACGCCAACATGTGCAACTGGTACGGCTTTATCAACATCTTCTACTGCACCAGCGGATGTTACTTATTACTGGCAAACATCAGCTACTGGAACAAGTACAACGACAGCTTACACAGGTCCTTATACAGTTTATGCAAATGGAACGTATTATTTACGTGCAAAAAATACATTAGGGAATACATGGTCAACAGCAGTTTCTATTGTTGTTTCAAATATACCTGTTGCAACTACTCCTCCAGTACCAACAGCTGGAGCTAATCCTGCGTGTGCCCCAGGTACTTCTTTAACAACAGCAACACCTCCAACTGGGGTTACTTATTACTGGCAAACGGTAGCTAATGGATCGTCTAACGCAAACAATGCTGCAACAGCATTGCCAGTAACTGCATCTGGAACTTATTATGTATCAGCGTTTGATGCTGCTACTTCTTGTTGGTCAAATACATCTAGTTTAGCTGTTGTTGTAAATTCATATATTCCACCAACACCGTTAACTACGGTTAACCCATTGAATATTTGTACTGGTACAACAAGTGCTCCATTGACAGTTACACCTGCTGCTAGTTCAGGAACAGCTACTATTACTTTTGCTACTAACTACACTGTGGCAGCAAGTGCTAATGTTAACTTCCCTGGATCATTAGCTATCCCAGCAGGAGCGACTATTACAAGTTCTTCATTAGTATTTAGTGGTTTCACTACTTCAGGAAGCACTTTCTACAGTGACATGTCTTATTCATTGACTGGAGCTTCAACTTCAAGTGCGACGTTTACAGGAACTACAGGCTCAAATACTACATTTACGTATGCACCTACAACTAGTGCTGCTGGGGGGAATGTGAATTTAAATTTGATTAATTCTTGGTCTTTATCAGGGGCTAGTATTGGTAGTATTACATTGACAGTAAACTACACGTTACCTACTCCAACATTAAACTGGTACACTGCTGCAACAGGAGGGACGTTGTTAGGTACGGGAGGTACTTTTGAAACAGTTGGAACTTCAGTGTTGCCAAATACAACAACAGCTGGAGCATACAACTTTTATTCAAGAGCAGTTGTTGGAGGATGTCAATCAGTTGCTTTGCCAATTACAGTTAATGTAACTCCAGTTTTGGCAACTATTGTTCCTGTAAATGCTTCATGTAATGGTCAAGCAAATGGATCATTTACATTAGGTACTGTATCTTGTGGAACAGGTCCATTTATTTATGCTATTTCAGATGGAACTAACCCATACTCTGCTTTTGGTCCAATTCCAACTAACCTAGCTGCTGGTACTTATTATGTAAAAATTCAAGCTGCTAATGCGCAAGTTTCTGCACCAATTACTTTAGTAATCGGTCAACCAACTGCTCCAACTGCATTAACTGCAACAAATGTTTCTTATTTCCATGCAACATTGGGATGGACTGCTCAAGGTAATGAAACTTCATGGGTAGTTGAGTACGGTCCAACTGGATTTACTCAAGGTTCAGGAACAACAGTTACTGCTAACCAAGATTCATTAATCCTTTCAGGTTTAACAGCTAACTCTTGTTACCAATTCTATGTGAAAGCAGGTTGTGTAACTAACTCAGCTTGGGCTGGTCCTTTTGCTTTCTGTACTGATCCAGGATTCTTAGCTTGGGACAATGCTTGTCCTACAGGTGGATTTGTTGATATTACAGCTACTGGAACTCAAATCCAAGGAATTACGGATGATTCTGAATTTGGTTTAACATTACCATGGAGCTGGAACATTGGTGGAACGCAAGTTTCAACTGTGACTATTGGTAACAATGGTGGTGTATTATTCAATACACTTACAGGACAGGTTGGGTATACAGCAACTGGAAACGGAATGTTCCCATATGTAGAGGATTTAGGGACGATTACAAATGGTGGAATCTTTTATCAATCAATTGGAACGGCTCCTAATCGTCAATTTATTATAGAATGGAGTAATATTCCATATTATGGTTCAGCAAACTCTGCAGATGGCGCAACGTTTGAAATCATAGTAAATGAATCAAATTGGGAAGTTTATTATGTTTATGGCGATTTGACAATGGGTAATGTATCAGATGATTATGGTGCTGATGCAGAAATTAAATTAATTACTCCAAATGGTAGTGCTACAGTTTCAATGAATAATACGGCTTATTTGTTAGCAAACACATGTGCCCATTTCTACAATGCTTTGTGTCCTAATATCACAACGTTTATCTCAACAGTATCAACTGATGATGCACAATTAGACTGGAATCCAGGTTTATATGGTGAGACTT
>CALJKJ010000003.1 GCA_937973685.1 uncultured Flavobacteriales bacterium
GGACATAAAAAATGAAATGATGATTAACAAAAAAGCCCAGTCGTTAAACTGGGCTATTAAAAGTAGCGAGTCCGTCAACTGACGGATGAACTCGGGACATAAAAAATGAAATGATGATTAACAAAAAAGCCCAGTCGTTAAACTGGGCTTTTAAAAGTAGCGAGACCGAGAGTTGAACTCGGGACCTCAGGGTTATGAATCCTGCGCTCTAACCAACTGAGCTATCTCGCCATTTAAGCAATTTTTTAAATTATCATTTTTGGTTATTCAACGACAAAACTACTTTGCGGGTGCAAATATAGTGAGTTTTTTTAAAAAAACCAATACTAAGATCGGTCTTCTTCGAATAATAATTTTGTATGGTGTTTTAATGTTCTGAAAATCAAGCTCAACCCAAACGCACCAGCAACCCAATATGCATAACAAATAGATGTAGGAACGTTACCACTTGTAAACCATTCGCGTAAAAACGCAATGAAAATAAACCCTAGCATCGTTGCAGAAATTCCTGCATACTCACGACGCATGATTGTTTTCATAGAAAATGGAATAGGGGACTTCTCGTAATTTTTGAAACTTGGCCAAAAAGCAGGTATTGTATTGGACCAATTCACATAACTATCTCCAAATTTGCGTTCTAAAAAACGTTCTTCGGCAAACATGATGCGCTCGTAGTAAACCCAAAACAACAAACTAACAGTTACAATGAACCAAATGTTAAATGTGAAAAATACAATTCCAATCCACATAAAATAATTTCCTAAATAGAGTGGGTGACGAACGGTTGAATAAATTCCTTTTGTATTTAATGCTTCTGCAACTTGTTCTTTCGTGTTTCGCCCCGAAGTATTTTTGTTACTCGTGCCAATTGCAATAGCTCGAATTACCTGACCTAAAACAGACATACCAATTGCGACTCCAGTAAACAAATAAAATAATTTATCATTACTTGTGATGTAAGAAACATCTGAAAAATAAACAACTGGAACTGCCAGTATGAATAAAAAAACAGGGATTTGTCCTCTGTATTTAAATAACTTATTACCGTTATTTTCTAATGAATGTACTAATGCCATGAAAAAGAATGTGTATATTTCGACTTTAAATTCTACTGCGAAGTTAACAATATAAAAACTAGTATGACAAAAAAAGTGAAATTCGAATTAGAGTATGTGTTAAGAACATCAGCTAAAGTATTGGATAAAGCCCTCACAACGCCAGACGGATTGAGTGAATGGTTTGCTGATAATGTGAAAGTTAATGATGGCGTTTTTACTTTTTTCTGGGATGGTAGTGAAGAAATGGCGCGTTTAATCGCAAAGAAAAATGGCGAAGGAATTAAATGGCAATGGATTAATGACGAAGAAGATGGTGCAGATACTTTCTTTGAGATGAAATATGCAATTGATCAAATGACAAAAGCAGTAATTCTAACTGTATCTGATTTTGCTGAACAAGATGAAATGGACGAAGTGAAACGTTTGTGGGATTCACAAATCATCACATTAAAAAGATACATAGGGGCATAACACCCCTTTTTTTATCCAAATAATTCTGCTCGTAACAAGCTAGCTAAGTTTTCAATAGATTTGGAAGAGAAATCAAAAGATAATCCAGCTGTCTCGTAAATTGTAGGAATACTTTTTGTGTACCCTAATTGCAATGCCGCTTTATACTGTTCCAACGCTTTCTTAGGATTTTCTTTGAAATTTTTCCAAACTCCCAATGCACCAATTTGTGCAATTCCGTATTCAATATAATAGAAAGGAACTTCAAACAAGTGTAATTGACGGTGCCAAGAACTTTCACGCACAAATTCATAACCCGTATAATCAACCATCCCTGTACCAAAACGCGCACTAATTGCTAACCATTCTGCTGTTCGCTCTTCCGTCGTGTGTGTTGGATGCGTATAAATCCAATGTTGGAATGCATCTATAGTTGCAATCCATGGCAAAACTTTTACAATTGATTCCAATTGCTCGCGTTTAGCACGCATACAATCGTTTGCATCACTGTAAAACTCATTCCATAAATCCATTGTAATCAACTCCATGGACATCGAAGCAAGTTCTGCAACTTCAGATGGCAACGATTTGAATGCTGTCAAAGCTAAATCACGACTTAAAAAAGAATGTACGGCATGTCCGCCTTCGTGAACCATCGTTACCAAATCGTGTTGAGCACCCGCTGCATTCATAAAAATGAATGGAATACCACTTTCGTACAAGGGATAATTATATCCGCCTGGTGATTTGCCTGGTTTCGAATCCAAATCCAAATAACCTTCTTTTTGCATCGTTTGCAAACACGAACCAAAATAGGGGTCTAATTGATCAAACATTTTGATAGAACCAGCTAATAATTCTTCTCCATTGTTAAATGGTTTCAAAGGTTCTTTTCCATCTGGATCAACATCGGAATCCCAAGGTTTCAATTTGGTTTTACCCAATTTATCTGCCTGTAATTGCGCTATTTGTTTCGCTAATGGTACAATGTGTGTTGCAACTGATTCGTGGAAATCCAAACAATCTTGCACCGAATAATCGAAACGACCCAACGATAAAAACTTGTAATCCCTGTAATCTTTACAACCAGCGTTTACAGCAGATTGATGACGTAATTGAACCAATTTAGTGAAAAGTTCATCTAATTTTTCGCGGTCTGCCACACGTCTATTGACAATCAATTCGTATACTTTCTGACGAATCGCAGCATCTGGATTTTTCAAATAAGTAGCTGCAACTGGCATGGTAATTTCCTCTCCGTTGTAGGTAATCATTTGTTGACCAACAATAGCGCCGTATTCTTGACTCAATGTGTTTAATTCCGTTTCAATTGAAATATTTTCTTCGCGGTACAAAGAAAGTGCAGTTTTTGTGGAACGAAAATAAATGGAATATGCTTCGTTTTTCTCCAATTCAGCAACATAAGGTTGCGCCATCATTTTCTTGTTTAATTGGTCTTCGAAAGGAGCCAATTTTGGTTGAATTTCAGTCACAAAAAAACGATACGCTACACCATATGATTCGTTTGCGGTATCAATGGTCATATTGATATATCTCCATGCCATATCTTCTTCCAACACAGCCTCTAATTCACTCTTATCCAAAAGCCATTGTTCAAAGTCTGAAAGCGATGAAATCTTTCGATCCAACAACTCGTTTAAATATTGAACTACAGCTGTCCATGACGAACATTTAAAATCGGTTGCAACGTATTTTCTCATTTTCACTCATAAAAAAAGGTCGCCAAATTGACGACCTCAATTGTTATTTTGTATAATTATTTTCCTCTGCTTGATCCTGTTTTAGGAGCAGCAACTTTTTTAGCTGAACTTGTTTTGGAAGCAGCTTTAGGAGTCGTTGCTTTGTCTGCTGTTTTTTTAGGAGCAGCTTTTTTAGCAGGTGCTTTTTTTACTACTTCTTCTGTTGTTTCAGCAGCAGGAGTTTCTTCTTTCGTTTCTTCCACTTTCAATTCACCTGCTTTGTGCAATAAATTGTACCATTGAAATAATTTCTTAATATCTGAACCGTAAACACGCTCTTGATCGTAAGAAGGAAGTATTTCTAACAAATAGGCTTGTAATTTTTTCGCGTCTTCTTTGTGTGAAATTGTTTCACCACCATTTTCTTTTTCAAAAATAGTTTTGTAAATCTCACGCAAAGGTTTATCGTCATCATACGTATAAATTGAAATGTCATCCAAAGCAGAAATACGGTCCGTAGAATATGCTGGAACGCGTTTTTTATCTTCTAATGACTCAACAATAATGTTGTTCTTACCTTGAGCTATTACCTTAAATAGTCCTGGTTTTCCTGAAATTGCGATAATACCTGTTAAATTCATTCGTTTCTATTTGACTCCAAAAATAAGCGTTCTTTTTAATTTCAAACTACTTCTTGATAAATTTTAAACAGTTACTACTTGTTTCAGTAACGATATCCATGAAATAAACACCTGGTTCTAACTGTGAAACCTCTATTAGATTATCATCAAACACATTAACAGTCAATTGCTTACCATTTGCATCAAAAACACAAAGCGCTGCAATTGGTTGACTTAATTTAAGTTGAATAAAATCTTCAGCTGGATTTGGAAAAAGCATCAAATCGACTGAATTTTCAGTAATTCCTAAACTTGGATTGTACGGAAGTGATTCGTTTGCACATCCAGAAGGGCTTGTCGCAACTACCGTAAAAAAGGAACTAGATGGCAACGAAATTTGTAAGGTATCATTTGTCGCGTTTAAAAGTGGCTGTCCATTTTCAAACCATTGTAGTTGTGGATAATCTTGTGTCGAGAGCGTTGTTCCATTCACTGTTAATATTGGTTGAGTAGGAACATCACCAATTACAGCTAAAAGTGTGTCAGAATAAACCACACAACCCAATGTATCGCGAGCAATGAATGATAAATTGGTTGAAGTACTCAAATGTGTAACTAAACTCGTATCTCCTGAACTCCAGAGAATACTTTCAAGCGTTAAATTAGATACAGGAACATAACTGTCTTCCAAACAAAAGGTTGAGGGACCATTTACACTAGCAGTCCCATTACTTAACAATAACAACGCCAAGGCGTCTGCCTTTCCATATCCATAAGCATAATTAGGCGTTGTTCCTGTAAAAGCATCTGATGTACTTGTTTGAAGCAAATCATCCTTGAACGTTTGATAAGTTCCTTTTGAACATTTTTCCAAATACAAAGCAGCAATCCCAGCTATTACTGGTGAAGCCATTGAAGTTCCTCCATTGCGCACATGCAAGCCATCACTATCAACAGAAGTATAATATAATGGTGTGTTTAATATCCAATTAGGTCCCGCACTTAATGACACATCTCCACAAGCTGAAACATCTGGTTTTACTAATCCTTTTCGAGATGGTCCTTTGGAAGAATTTGGACTCAATTGACCTACAGTTGCATTATAAGTTGCAGGAACATTGTAAAGATTTCCATTCTTATCAATATGGTTCAACCGATTGCGTATATTTCCAACAGAAATAACCTTCTCAGAACAATTCCACGAAGAAACGATAGTTTGTAATGTGTCTGGAAAATTATAGTGTACGATTCTTGGATAAACAGCAGGTGAGGGAAGTGTTTGGACAATATTATTCAACCCAATTGTTGTTGAACCAGTCCACGCATCATACATGCCTGAACCTTTTGTTTTGAATGAATAGATATAATTGGTTGAATCAACTTGCGAGAAAAAAATTTCTAAATGAACGTTATTTCCTATTTGTTCCGGATAAATTTCGATAGTAGCTATGCGGTTCCCATTACGCCACAACGTATCGTAAATTGTTGAAGTTAAATTACTGGTAGCAGAACGAAAAATTGTTGTCGCTCGTTCTCTGTAGGTTCCGGAAGATTTATTTGCTCCAAATGAATAACTCCATGTAGCATCCGTAATATCTGCCCAAACATCTGCGTAAACTGTATTTGCGCCAAGTTGACTGGTAGGATTTGGTTGAATCCAAAAGAAAGAAGTATCACTTGTTACAAAATCACGCACATGGTATTTTCCCCAAGAGCCTGCATTTCCAGCTGCACAAACGATAATTCGTCCTGGTTTTTCGTCGAGCAATGTTTCCATTAATTCGGAAGCAGGATCATCACCATCATGACTTCCTAAATAAGATCCCACAGATAGGTTAACAACAGCTGGGACACCCAATGAATCTGCTTTTTTGAACACAAAATCACACGCATCAGCAACTGTCAATGTCCAATTAGGTAAATTGAAATTGGTTTCAATCATGATAATATTAGCTTCAGGCGCCATTCCTTTTTGTTTTCCATTAGCCAATCCATTAGATGTAGCAACACCTGCAACAGAAGTTCCATGAGCTGAACTTTCCTCCGTACTGGTGCAAATTCCATTTTGTATTTCTTGATTATTCCATACTTGACCGTATCCGTATGGTAGAGGAGTTCTATTAGGGTCAACTGGTAAATTATGGTCCCAGTAATACAACACACGCGATTGACCGTTAGGCGCAATAAAATCGGGATGCGTGTAATCAATTCCTTGATCGACAAATCCTATAATCACATCTTTTCCAGTGAATGGAACTTGCAAACCTCCTGCTCCTTGATGTACTAAATCAACTTTATGCTTTAACAAAGTCGTGTCATTAAGTGCTTGGGGTAATGAAAATTCAAAATAAAATTGCTCAATTAGTCCGCTTTTTTGCACAGATGATATCCATGATGGAGAAGCTTGAATGAAAATCCAATTTTTAGTTACCGATTTTACTGAAACCTCTTTAGTATTTAATAATACCGGTAAAACGTTCGTATTATAAGGAACTGAAAATGCAATTTTTTCAGTGGGTGAAGTAGCTAATAATTGTTTGAATCTGAAATTATCAGTCTGTCCAAATGACTGAAAAACAACAGCTAGCGCCATTGAAAGAAATAGAATAATGTGTTTCATAATAGGTTTTAAACAAATTTACTTGCTAAAAGTTGAAAAACTTACAGGTTAAATTAATAAAAATAAACGCATTATTGTGAACAATTAACGATATTTGTTTTACAAGATTATAAATCGAATTAACAATATACACTATGAAAAAAAGAATAATCGCATTATCGTTTGCGTTATTTTCGTTCGGAATCATGAACGTGATTTATGGACAAACAGCACCAGATGCCAAAATTGTTAACTGGTACAATGGAAAAAATCCCGGAATGAATACCGAAAAAGCTTATGCAGCTTTAAAAAACAATAAATCAACGACTGTAATTGTTGCTGTTATTGACTCAGGTATTGATATCGAACACAAAGATTTACAAGGTAAAATCTGGGTAAACGAAGATGAAATTCCAAACAACGGAATTGATGACGATAAAAACGGATATATTGATGATGTTCATGGTTGGAGTTTCTTAGGAAGTTCAAACGGAACTAACCAACAATATGCACGTCTCGAAAAAACTCGTTTATTAGCTAGTCTTTCCAATCGTTTTTATGGAAAAGAATCAGGTCAAATCGCTGCAGCTGATAGAGCTGATTATGATTTGTTCGTCAAATTACAAAAAGAGATCAAACAAGAATTAGAAGAATCAACTGCTAACTTAAACTATTACAAGCAGTTGAAAGATATGTTACCTGGAGCTAAAAAAGAAATTGAGGCGAAAATTGGTGCAAACTTTACTGTTGAAGATGTTAAAAAATGGACACCTGCATCCGATAAAGAAGCGAAACTAAAGCGTATTGCAAATGGTATCGCAACAGGCCAATTGACAATTGAAGCACTTAATGAAGGTATCGCTCATTTTGAAGCACAAGTCAATTATCAATTAAATACTTCCTACAATGACCGTGAGTTCATTGGCGACAATGCTGATGACATGAACGATATTCATTATGGTTCTAACGATGTTGAAGGACCAGACGCATTGCATGGAACACACGTTGGTGGAATCATTGGATCAATCAGAGGAAACAACCTTGGAGGTGATGGTGTTTGTGACAATGTAAAATTAATGTCATTACGTGCCGTTCCAGATGGTGACGAACAAGACAAAGATATTGCGTTGGCAATTCGTTATGCAGTAGACAATGGTGCTCAAATCATTAATATGTCTTTTGGAAAATCGTACTCGATGCACCAAAAAGAAGTATACGAAGCATTTGCTTATGCTGATTCAAAAGGTGTTTTATTGATTCACGCTGCAGGAAATGACGCTGCAAATGTTGATGCAACAGACAACTTTCCAACAAGCGCGTATTCGTTCCAAACGAAAAAACTGAATCATTACTTAACTATTGGTGCCTCTACTAAATATGCAAAAGGTTTGCTAGCTGCCGATTTTTCCAATTATGGTAAAACGAAAGTTGATGTGTTCGCGCCTGGATATGAAATATACAATTCAGTTCCACAAAGCGATTACCAAACGTTAGCTGGAACTTCTATGGCTTCACCAATGGTTGCTGGAGCTGCTGCATTTTTAAAATCGTACTTCCCAAGTTTGTCAATGGCACAAATCAAAGAGGTATTATTGAAATCGGCAAAAAGCTACAAAGGTGCAAAAGTTAACTTACCAGGAACAGAAGAGAAAGTTGATTTTGCAGATCTTTCTGTAACTGGCGCTGTTATCGATCTTGCAGCGGCTGTTAAACTATGTAAATCATTGACTTCGAAATAATTAATTATCAATTAACACAAAATACCGTCAATTTTGGCGGTATTTTTTTTTGCTTATGAAAAAAAGAATAATCGTTCTATTCCTTGCTGCTGCAGGATTTAGCTTTCAGTCTTCAACAACCGACACAAAAACTTCGCAATTAGATGAGTTAGTTGACGCTTGGCATTTAGCAGCAAGTCAAGCTAATTTCACCAATTATTTCAACGTAGTTACAGAAGACTTTGTTTTTCTTGGAACTGACCCAACTGAAAGATGGGAGAGAAAAGCTTTTGAAGCCTTTTGCAAACCATACTTTGATAAAGGTAAGGCTTGGGACTTTAAAGCGAGTGATCGTCATTGGGTGTTCAGTAAAAAAGGTGATGTTGCTTGGTTTGATGAAAAACTCGATACGTGGATGAATACTTGTCGTGGTAGTGGAGTTTTGGTGAAAGAAAAGCATCAATGGAAATTAGCTTACTACAATTTAACGGTTCTTATTGAGAATGAAAAAATAAAATCGTTTGTTGAGCTTCGGAAAAATCAATAAATTTTGACCAATAAAAAAAGCCAGTAATTAATAACTACTGGCTTTTTCTTTATCAGGTGATAGAAAATTATTTCTTTCTATTTTTCAATTGCTCTTGTTGCACACGTTGCATTTCTTCCAAACGTTGCATGAACCCAGATTTCTTTTTCGCACCTTTTCCTTTTTCTGTTGACTTCGCGCGAACAGTTGCCATTTTTGCTTTCAACTTCTCTTCATCAACAAAGAATGCTTTGATCAAGAACATCAATACAATTGTCATTAACGTTGAGATGAAATAATAATAACTCAATCCAGAAGAGAAATTATTGAAGAAGAAAATCATCATGATTGGGAAAATGTACATGATAACTTTCATGTTAGGCATTCCTGGTTGTTGCTGTTGTGTAACATTTTGAGAATTCAAATGCGTATAAACCAACGTTGTGATTGCCATCAATAAAGTAAACAATGAAATGTGATCTCCATAAAAAGGAATGTAGAAATCAAAATTCAATACAGAGTCATACGAAGATAAATCTTCAGCCCACAAAAATCCTTTTTGACGCAATTCAAATGACGCTGGAAAAAAACGGAAAACGGCTAATAAAATTGGCATTTGGAATAACATCGGAACACAGCCTGAAAGGGGAGAAGCCCCTGATTCTCGGTATAGCGCCATCATGTCCATTTGCTTTTTCATTGCATCTTCCTTGTTCGGATATTTCGCATTAATTTGCTCGATATCTGGTTTCAAAATGCGCATTTTTGCAGATGAAACAAACATTTTCCATTGTACAGGAACTAAGATTAATTTCAAAATCAACGTTAACAATAAAATCGCAATACCGATTCCAACTCCTGATGAAGTGAATAATTCAAAAACTGGTTGAACAGCATAAATGTTAATCCATCTAAAAATCCCCCATCCCCAGTTTAATATATCGTCGTAACCTTTATTGAAAGACTTTAACGTTTTATAGTCATTCGGTCCAAAATACCAAGAAAAACGAGCATTTCCATTTTCTGTTGAACTAAGCCCTAAATTCAATTTAGCATAGTATTTTTTAATTTTTGTTCCAAATTCTGCTTCACCTTCTTTGTAATTAGTAGTGACTAACTTAGAACCTGTTGTTTTGAATGGGGTTGTAGGTTGAAGAATGGAAGAGAAATAACTTTGTTTGAAAGCAACCCAATTCACATCTTGTTCTAATTCTGTAAAATCGTTTGAAACTTCGCTATTCCAATCTAACTTACCGTCTGCATTCTGAAAACAAATAGTAGAAACTTTACGTTGTTCTGACAACAATCGCTCTGTTTTGTGCATGGCCATTTTCCAATTCATGAAAACGGAATTCGGCACAACATCGTTTCCTAATCCTTTTACATTAATGTCAAAATCAACAGTATAACCGTCTGTTAATTGGTAAACATATTCAATTGAACCTTTGTCCAATTGATGCGCAAGAACCAATCTGTTTTTAGATTTACTAACAACTTGAAACGATTTATTTCCTGTAGCATATTTCTTCCCTTTGTAAGTAAATGCTAACTCGTTTTTCTGATCACCATCTTTGAATAAATACAATGGTTTTTTATTCTTCTCTTTTTTAGCGAAATTATTGTACGATTCAAATTCTTTTAATTGAACAGTATTAACGACTCCTCCTTTTGTAGAAACAGTAAAGATTATTTTATCCGATTCTAATGTAATTATTTCCTCTTTTACAGCAGGAATAACAACTGTTGGTGAATCGTTTCCAGTGTTTGCATCGGCAGATTTAACACGTTTATTTAAAACTTTTTCTTGAGCAGCAGCTTTTTCTTTTAAAGCTTTTTCAGTCTTAGCTTTTTTTGCGAGTTCAGCTTGAGAAGGTTGGTTCAAATACGTAAACGTAACCAACAAAACTCCAATTAATGAAAGACCTATTACGGTATTTTTATCCATGTTTCTTATTTTTTATTTTCAATTGTAGCTTTCACAAACGCAACAAATAACGGATGTGGGTTATCTACAGTACTTTTGTATTCTGGGTGAAATTGTGCACCAACAAACCAAGGATGATTAGGTATTTCAACAACCTCAACCAATCCAGATTCAGGATTGCGACCTGTTGCTATCATTCCTGCATTTTCAAAATCGGATAAATAAGCCGAATTGAATTCGTATCGGTGGCGGTGACGTTCATCAATTGATTCAGAATTATAAGCATCTGAAACTTTTGAATCTGGTTTCAATTGACATTTATAGGTTCCTAAACGCATCGTTCCACCCATATTTGAAATCGTTTTTTGCTCTTCCATCATCGAAATTACTGGATATGCTGAATCTTCAGCGATTTCAGTAGTGTGCGCATCTTCGTAACCCAAGACGTGACGTGCAAATTCAATAACAGCACATTGCATTCCCAAACAAATCCCGAAAAACGGAACTTTGTTTTCTCGAGCAAAACGAACTGCTTCAATTTTTCCAGAAATTCCTCGTGAACCAAAACCTGGCGCAACCAAAATACCGTCCAATTCTCCTAATTCTTGCGCACTATTTTCTTTTGTAAGTTCCTCTGAATGAATCCATTTCAATTGAACACGACATTCATTAGATGCACCAGCATGAATAAACGCTTCCGAAATAGATTTGTATGCATCTTTTAACTCAACATACTTTCCAACTAATCCAATCGTTACTTCTTTTGTTGGATTTTTTAAACGCGTTAAAAATTCTTTCCATTTGTTTAATTCCGGAAGTGAGCGAGATGAAAGTCCTAATTTTTCAAGAACTACTTTATCCAATTCTTCTGCTTGCATTAACATCGGTACGTCATAAATTGTATCGGCATCGCGTGCCTCAATTACAGCGTTCATACTAACGTTACAGAATTTTGCTATCTTTTTGCGTAATGTTAAATCCAATTCATGTTCCGTACGACAACACAAGATATCTGGTTGAACACCTAATTCAAGTAATTGTTTAACAGAATGTTGTGTAGGTTTTGTTTTTAATTCACCTGCAGCGGATAAGTAGGGAATCAATGTTAAATGAACAACTATACAATCGTCCTCATTTTCCCACATCATTTGACGAACTGCTTCAATAAAAGGTAATGATTCAATATCACCAACAGTACCACCAATTTCAGTAATAACGATGTCAAATTTCCCAGTTTTACCTAAAATCTGAATGCGTTCTTTGATTTCATCTGTGATGTGTGGAATGATTTGAACTGTTTTTCCGAGAAATTCACCACGACGCTCTTTTTCAATTACGCTTTGGTAAATTCGACCAGTTGTCACATTGTTTGCTTGTGAAGTAGGTACGTTTAAAAAACGCTCGTAATGCCCTAAATCCAAATCTGTCTCAGCGCCATCGTCCGTTACAAAACATTCTCCATGCTCGTATGGATTTAATGTTCCTGGATCGATATTAATGTAAGGATCAAGTTTTTGAATTGTTGTTGAATAACCTCTAGCTTGAAGCAATTTTGCTAACGAAGCTGAAATAATTCCTTTTCCCAAGGATGAAGTTACCCCCCCGGTTACAAATACGTATTTAGTAGAATTCGACATGTTTAAAAATTGTAACTACGGGGCGCAAAATTACAATAAAGATATCGATGTATCCTATGTTTTCATCACCTTTTTATTAAAATAACAGAAATGTTTTAAACAAATCGATTAGAGATAACTCGTTTGTTCATTCAAACTGTATTGAAAATATGGTTTTGGCTTGCGGATTTGGGAGTGATTTAACACCGGATATCCTTCGTTGGAAAGCATCGGATAATAAACTGATTTGTGTGTTCTTCGAAAAGGGAGATTGCCTAAATTGTGACTTATTTTGTTTTGAAACAAATGGCGAACACGCTCACTGTCAACACCTAACCTAAATGAAGGAGCGACATGCAAAGCAACTTTTTTTGTATACCCTACAAACACAATTCCATGACTTGTTTTGCCCAAGTAATTTGCGGATAAGTCTTTGTATCCATTAGGAAATTCGTTGGTTGATTCAGGAAAAACGCGTCCACCCTTTGTTTCACCCGTCCAAAGCTGAACACCAAGTGAAACCGACTGCAATGAATCGCGGTAAGAAAGTAACAAAGCACCCGTTCGAAAGCGATCTTTTCCCTGTCCTCCAAACAAGTCGTTTTCAAAAGTCAAACTGATTCGTTCAATTTCAACTTTCCAACTTCCCGATCGCTGACGTGTTTCTAAGCCGTCGAAGTACCAAATATATCCATAACCCAATGAATAAGGGGAGGAGGACTGATGATTTAAAAAGCCTAATTCAAATGGAATTGGATTTGTTTTTTTGCCCGAAAACAAGACGAGCCCAGTATTCACTAAACTTTCGGTGAAATCGCTTCTATGACCCAAACTAGTAAAATTGTACTTTATTGTGCCTCCAAGATTAAACTGAATGTGATTGGTTGCAATGTATGCATTCGCACAAAAACCTAAGGCATTTGTGTGTGTGCCAAAAGAATACGCAATTCCAACGCGAGCGCCAATTGAAAGTGATCTGATTTCTTGCCCAAAAATGAACGCCGAAAAAGAAATGAAAAAAAGTGTAACAAGAGCTTTCATAAAATACAGAAAGCAATATTCATACCAAATTAGAATCCTTCTTCTTCAACAAACGTGATTCCGTTTTCGTGCAACAAAATTTGACGTTGCTTGTATAAGTTACCGATTACTTGCTTGAAAATTTTCTTGCTCCAACCTGTAACCTCCTTGATTTCTTCAGGTTCAGACTTATCAGTTAACGCAATAAAACCGCCGTTTTCCGTCAGTAATTGGATGAATTTTCGGGATAATCCTTCTACTTTATCGTAACCTTCAGGAAGTAGGGTAATGTCTAAACGACCATCGGGGCGGATGTTTTTCACAAAACCAGGGATTTTATTCCCCATGCGCACGCGTTTATTGAGATCTGAGTGAAAAATAAGACCGTTGTATTTGTGATTCACAATTACTTTAACTCCTAAATCCGTGGATTCGCAAACGAGTAATTCAACAGCTTGATTTTTTTCGATATCATCGCCTTCTTCGACAGTACTCAAATACATTTTCGTTCGGGTTGTCCCCGCCAAACGTTGTGTAGCTTCGTCTAAGTACAGATAAATAAGGTAATATTTACCTTCCTCTAATTTTTTAGGTTGTTCGCGAAAAGGTATCAATAAATGTTTTTCTACACCCCATTCTGCAAAAGCACCAAATTGGTTGACTTCTGCGATGCGCAAAACTCCAAACTGATTCAATGTTAAATATGGTTTTAACGTAGTAGCAATGATGCGTCCTTCTGTATCTTTGTACAAAAACACATCAACCATATCGTCTAATTTGAATGCTGGATCGATGTATTTCGTTGGTAACAAAACATCATTTCCTTCTTCATCCTCTAAATATGCACCTGGACTAGTAAAACGGTCCAATCGCAAAGTATTCCAAACTCCTAATTTCACATTGTAAAATTACGCAATTATTAATGAATGTTAGAAGTAAAGATTTCCAGCCGGTTTTGATGCAACAATCATACATGGTAATTGCGCTTCATTTGTAATCAACGATTGTGCAAAGGTGTCAAATTGAGGGAGTAAACTCTCTGAATGATAAGCTAATGCAATGACATTAATCGCATTATTAGAAACGTATTGAATAATTTTTTTTGAATACGACCCGCCTGATTCCAATAAATGAATTTCACATTTCGCACCTTTTTCATCGTATTTGTTTCGAATCAGAAGCACACGATTTTTTATCTGTTGAGAAAGCCCTTCATCGTTTTGTTTTTCACCAATGACGTGAACTGTTGCGTTAAATATGCGTGCTAGATCACCCGCGTTGTTAATGATTTGAAGACTTTCTTTTGTTAGATCTATTGGAACGACGATGTTTTTAATTTCAACTTTTTTCGTGTCTTTTTGTACAACAACAAAAGGGATATCGCAACTTGTGATTACTTTCATTGCGTGACTTCCTGTAATTTTTTGTAAACCTTTTGCACCATGCGTTCCCATGATGATTAACTGAGCGTGCTCTGCTTTAACTAGTTCGGATAAATTGGCAAAAACAGTTCCAACACAAACTTTTTGCAAAACAGTTACCGAAGAAGAAATCGATGTTTTTTGAACAAGTTCTTGAAGTTTACCTGCAAAAGCAGGTATTTTTGATGCGCTTTCAACATAGTGAACTACCAAAATTTCCGCTTTGATATGAGCACCTAAAAACAATGCGTATTCAAAGGCTGATTGACCAACTTCGGTTAAATCATGTGGAACGATATAGAGATTACGACTCATTTTTGTTTTTTTTTGAAATTTAAGAAAAAGATTTTTAATTCAAATGAATTTGCTTTTAACATTTCATTTATAAACTAATAAACAACAACATCTAACGAATATTAACACATTTTCGTTGTTGATTTCAATAAATTGAGCTTAGTTTTGCTTTCTTTTTAGCATTCAATGGTCTTTATTTTTATTTTATCTCTCATAATATTCGTTCAAATCATTTTTAGCGCAGCTTTTTTCACATCCGAAAATGCGTTTTTAATTGGTTTAGGAATTATCCAATTAACCTTATTGTGCGTTAGTTTTGTGGTGTTGTTTTTAAGTTTTAAGTTACAAAAAACCAGCAATTACTTAGTAGGATTCACCGCATTTGGCGGGATGATATTGAGTAGTGTTCCTGGAATTGGATTTTTCGTGTTTGGTAGTATCTATTTTTTCACCAAAAACGAAGTGTTTTTTTATATCGGGATGACTTTGTCGAGCTTATTGTTTTTAGCAATACTTGTAGGAATTATTTGGGGGAGATGGAATTGGAAAATTCACCCCGTTAATTTAACATTTAACCACTTACCAGCGGCTTTTGATGGAGTAAAAATTGTTCAAATTTCAGACATTCATGTTGGGAGTTTTTTTAACAATCACAAAAAAGTCGAAAAAGCAATTCAAAAAATCAATCACTTAAATGCTGATTATGTTGTTTTTACTGGCGATTTGGTAAATAATACTGCAGCCGAAATGAATGGTTGGGTTCCTGTTTTTAGTAAGATTAATGCCAAAAAAGGAAAATACAGCATTTTAGGAAATCACGATTATGGCGACTATGTAAAGTGGAGTGATGATGCAATGAAAAAGGAAAATCTATCGCAATTAATCGAAATTCATCGTGCAATTGGATTCACACCTTTGCTAAATCAATCGCTTGAATTAGGTGAAGGTTTTTGGCTGCTTGGAGTTGAAAACTGGGGAAAACCGCCTTTTCGTCAAAGTGGCAAGCTTGCTGAAACATTGGCGCCAATTCCAAATGAGGCATTCAAATTATTGCTTTCTCACGACCCAAGTCATTTCGATGAACAAGTCATTCAAACAAACATTGACCTAACGCTATCAGGTCATACACATGGTATGCAATTCGGGATTGAACGCTTTGGAATAAAATGGAGTCCCGTTTCGTTCAAATACAAAAAATGGGCAGGATTGTACCAAGTTGGCAAACAGTTTTTATACGTTAACCGCGGTTTTGGTTATCTAGGATTCCCAGGTAGAGTAGGGATATATCCAGAAATTACAGAAATTGTTTTAACAAAAAAAGCGTGAGATAATCCCACGCTTTCAAGTTATTAATCAACAACTGTTATTGTCCGCTTTCCAAACGTTTTTGACGTTGCATCGGGTTTTCATTTTGTTGTTTTTGTTGGAATAATTGATACCTCGTTGGTGTTGAAACAGGAGGGTAACTATTATTAGAAACATCACAATCAGCCATTTCTAAAAAAGGATCTAATCTGAATGAACTAACCGCTTTGTCAAAAATGAAAACTTTTGTTACTGTTTGTTGGTCCATGCGCCAAATCTCTGCAGGAATTCGAATAACTGTATCTGTTCCATCATTAAATTTCGCTTGAATAATCAAAGGCGTAACAAGACCTCCTTTATTCGTAAATGATAATTCGTAAAACTGTTTGTTCGCAGCCAGCAATTGCTTTTGTTTTTCCGTTAACTTCGCTTGAAACTCTTGGTATTCATCCAAATCTAACTTATCTGCTTGATAAAGGTTACGTGTTGCATAAAAATCGTCAATTGTTGAATCTGCTTCGTTTACAGTCGTTTTGATTGACTCTTTGTTTCTGATATCACCAATAAACAATTGTTTTTCATCGTTTTGCGCCTTTAACAAAGCTTTTTCTGCCGTTGGATTATTGGTATTTAATTGGAAGTTCTTTACGTAATCCAACGAAATATCAACGTAATCTGTCGAATAGAACCAACCACGCCAAAACCAATCCAAATCAACACCTGAAGCATCTTCCATTGTACGGAAAAAGTCAGCAGGAGTAGGGTGTTTAAATTTCCAACGTTCGCAGTAAATTTTGAATGCATAATCAAACAATTCACGTCCCATAACCGTTTCACGAAGGATATTTAAGGCAGTTGCTGGTTTTCCGTATGCGTTATTACCAAATTGCCAAATTGATTCTGAATTAGTCATAATTGGCGAGATGAATTTCTTGTCGCCGCGCATGTAATCCGTTATCATGTATGCTGGACCGCGACGAGAAGGGTAACCGCGTTCCCATTCTTGTTCCGTTAAATATTGAACGAACGTATTCAAACCTTCGTCCATCCACGACCATTGACGTTCGTCTGAATTGATTATCATTGGAAAGAAATTATGTCCAACCTCGTGAATAATCACTCCCCACATACCGTATTTTGTCCCGTCAGAATATGTTCCATCGTCGTTAGGTCGACCTCCATTGAAACAAATCATTGGGTATTCCATGCCTATTTGTGCAGCATGAACTGAAATCGCAACGGGATAGGTATAATCAATCGTGTATTTTGAATACGTTTGAATAGTGTGTGCAACTAATTTTGTCGAATATCTTTCCCATAATGGATTTCCTTCTTTTGGGTAATACGACATACACAAAATATTTTTTCCATTTACTGTCGTGTTTTGAGCATCCCACATGAATTTACGTGATGAAGCAAAAGCAAAATCACGCACATTTGTAGCCTTAAACACCCATGTTTTATTGGTTGTCGCTTTGGTTTTCTCTTTTTCTTCAGCCTCAGCTTGTGTGATTATTAAAACTGGTGCATTTGCAGTCTTAGCTTTTGCAAATCGTTCACGTTCTTTTGCCGATAATACTGCTCCGGCATTTTGCAATTCTCCAGTTCCAGCTACAACATGGTCAGCAGGAACGGTAATTGCAACTTCGTAATCGCCAAAAGGCAAAGTAAATTCACCTTTTCCAAGGAACTGTTTGTTTTGCCAACCTTCCACATCGTTATACACACACATTCTTGGGAAAAACTGCGCAATGGTGTACAAGTAATTATCTTCTTTTTCAAAATATTCATAACCTGAACGACCACCAACTTTCATGCGATCGTTGATGTTGTACCACCATTTTATTTTGAACGAAATGCTTTGTTTTGGACCAAGCGGTTTAGCTGGATCGATGCGCATCATCGTTTTATTGATAGCGTATTTCATTTTTTCACCAGAAAGTGAGGCAACGGAAACAATGTTGTATCCACCATCAAAAACCATTAATTTTCGTTCAACATCTTTGATCGATTTGAAATCCTCCATTTTTTCGACTTCAATAAAACGATTTTCAGCATCTTTTTTGTAGATGTTTTGGTCCAATTGTAACCACAAATACTCCAATATATCAGGAGAATTATTGGTGTAAGTGATTACTTCTTCACCGCTGATAATCTGCTTCTTATCATCTAAGGTGATTGTCATTTTATAGTCAGCTTTTTGCTGATAGTAATGATTCCCAGGGGCTCCAGCTGCTGTTCGGAATTCGTTTGGAGTTGGAAGCTCCATGTCTAATTGAGCAAATTTGGATTGTCCAAATAAAATGGAGCTTACCAAAAGACTTCCGCCTATTAAAAGGTGTTTCATAATGTTATTGTTTCAGTAGTTTTAGACGGTAAAAAAACCATCGTTTGTGTTTTGTTATTATAACTAAACGTAATTTTATTTTGTTGTTGAGGAAGTGCTTTCATCAACCAATCGTATCGAAACGTTAACGAAGTGGCCAATTCAATTTTTTCAGACGTGAAATAAAAATCAACCAAACCATTCGCTTTTACTTCGTAACCAATCAATTTCAACCGCACGTTTTTTTGATTGTTTTGAATTACAAACCCTTGACAAATAAACGATTCAATCTTACGAATCATGCTTGTATCTGAATAATGGTCTTCCAATTCTTTGATCGGAATTCCAGATTCATTCATTACATCTTCAACATCGTGTGCACTTGCCTCAATGGTTCCTTCAAATTGCTTATTCGCTTGATTAAACGTTATTTCTGCAAACGAGAAAAAATATTCGTGAGCAGCAACAAAACTGTTATTCACAACAAACCCGAACAAGAACAGAAAAAAGAATGTAATTTTCATCTTAACAAAAATAACAAATTAGTGGAATTAGCAAAAAAAAGAGACTGACTCAAAAAGACAGTCTCAATTATTCATTATTTTTTAAAGAAATTACTTATTCCCTTTTGCGTGATCCGCTAAAAATTGTGCCAATCCATTATCAGTTAACGGGTGTTTCGCTAAAGCTAAAATTGCACTTAATGGACCTGTCATTACATCAGAACCAATTTCAGCGCATTGAATAATGTGCATTGGGTGACGAACTGACGCTGCTAAAATTTCAGTTGCAAATCCGTAATTATCAAATATGATGCGGATTTGTTGAATTAAATCCATTCCATTCGTTGAAATATCATCCAAGCGACCAACAAATGGAGAAACATAACTTGCACCAGCTTTTGCTGCTAACAATGCTTGTCCTGCACTGAAAATCAAGGTGCAATTCGTTTTGATTCCTTTAGATGAAAAATACTTGATTGCTTTAATTCCAGCAGGAATCATCGGGATTTTAACAACGATGTTTGGGTGCAATTCAGCTAAAGCTTCACCTTCACGAACCATACCATCAAAATCAGTTGCAATAACTTCTGCACTTACAGGACCGTCAACAATTGAACAAATGTCAACGTAATGTTTTAAAATATTATCATGACCAGTAATTCCTTCTTTAGCCATTAAAGTAGGATTCGTTGTTACTCCGTCTAATATCCCAAGATCATTTGCCTCACGAATATCTGATAAATTTGCTGTATCAATAAAAAATTTCATATGCTTAATTTGAAGAACAAAAATAAGCCATTAACAACGAACTAAAACGAAATAGTTATTGAAGTTTTTAACAGTTTATAAAGAAAATGAAAGGAAAAAAAGAGGGGCAAGCTACTTTTATCGCACCGCTACAACCTCTGACCTTTGCTACGTTCCCGTCCTGGAGGATTAAGAGGGAGCTGGTCGTAAAAGACTTACCCCAGCGCAAAATTAGTTATTTATTTGATATTTGTTGTAGTTTGAGTCAAATTTTAATTGAAAAAAGCTAAGCCACTAACTTTCAATCATTCATCTAAATTTAATTTGAACAAATATTCGTTTACAAGAGCAAAATTGTGCTGTTGACACAACAAGTGCAACTGTCCCATATA
The DNA here is from genome assembly GCA_937973685.1 of uncultured Flavobacteriales bacterium. GTDB lineage: Bacteria > Bacteroidota > Bacteroidia > Flavobacteriales_D > Crocinitomicaceae > Fluviicola. The sequence goes on from CALJKJ010000003.1 coordinate 20,220, forward strand.
AAATGAATGATCACGAATTAGTTGAAACAGCAGAGCTAATTCTAAAGGTGATAATTGATTGCTTTCAATTTTTAATAAAAACAATTCAATTTCTCTATGATTCGCATTTTCAAGTTGTAGCCAATATTTCTCGGGATGGTAATCGTCTAATTCAGATTCACTTGCTGTGTTTTGCAAACGTGAAACCAATAAATGAAAACTGTTTAAAACACGAGAAAACGCTCTTTTAATCGCATAATCTAAATCGCGATCTTCCTTGAGTAATTGATGAATACAAGCTAAATTTAACTCGTGTATCGTTGTAAACTGAACGGAAAATTCAGCTAGCATTTACAAAGATTTCAATGCTTCAATTGTAGCTGTTGGATTTGGACTATTGAAAACAAAACTTCCTGCAACCAAGGCATCAGCACCCGCTTCAACCAATAATTTACCCGTATCTGTATTAACTCCGCCATCAACTTCGATCAATGCTGTTGATCCTTTTGCAGCAATTAACGCTTTTGTTTGTCTCACTTTTTCAATTGCTTCGGGAATAAACTTTTGTCCGCCGAATCCAGGATTTACTGACATGATTAACACCAAATCCAAATCAGCAATGACATGCTCTAAAACAGAAACTGGTGTATGCGGATTTAATGCAACTCCGGCTTTCATTCCCGCTTCTTTGATTGCAGCAATCGTTCGGTGTAAGTGCGTACAAGCTTCGTAATGAACAGTTAAAATGTCAACTCCTAATTTTGCAAAATCGTTGATATATAAATCAGGATTCACAATCATTACATGGCAATCAATCGTTTTTTTTGCAACCTTTTTCAATGCTCCAATTATTGGGAAACCAAATGAAATATTAGGAACAAACACGCCATCCATGACATCTACGTGAAACCAATCGGCTTTACTTTGATTGATTAAATCAAAATCTCTTTCTAGGTTTCCAAAATCACATGATAGGATAGAGGGTGCAATGATAACTGACATAAACGTTTTTTTTTACAAAAATAGCTTGTGTAGTTGAGCTGACGAAATGAAAAAGCGTAATTGTTGATAAGCTTTGAAATCTTTTAGTTGAATTTATTCAGTACTAAATGATTCAATAATTGAATTGAAATAAGCATTTTTGTAATTAACTATATAAATGTAGCATGTTCACTGATTTTTACCAAACATATTTTTTATTGATTGCTGTTGGAATTTTTTCTCTGAAAGGCTTTAACGACAATGCTTTCGTTGAAAAATATTTATTCATTCCTTATCAAATAAAACACAACAACGAATGGTATCGATTTGTTAGTCATGCTTTTTTGCATGGAGATGTAGGGCATTTATTCTTTAATGGATTTACTATTTTCAATTTCGGGCCATTTTTCGAGAGTTACCTTAATTATTTATATGGACCACAAATCGGTTTGATTGTGTTTTGGGGATTTGTTTTCGTTGCTTTAATCGGTTCATCTTCGATATCTTATGCGCGTAATCAAAACAATCCAAACTACCGTGCATTGGGCTTATCGGGAGTTGTTTCAGCTGTTTTATTTGCATTTATCATGATTGCACCTAAAACAGAATTGAACTTAATGTTTATCCCAATTCCTATTACTGCTTATGTTTTTGGACTGATTTATTTAGCCTTTGAAATCTATTCAGACCGCAATAGAAAGTCGGGGATAGCACACGATGCTCATATTGGCGGTGCAATTGTTGGTATTCTTTTCATTTTATTTACTAATATTGAACTTGTAATTGCAAACTTCAACAGTTTATTACCATGACGCAACACGATTTATATGTGAATAACAATGGGGCGATTCTGAGTAATTCAGGGCCGTCGATACAGGCTGGTAACCGCGGATATACTTACGGCGACGGACTTTTTGAAAGCATTCGTGTGATGAATGGGAAGGTGTTGAACTTTGATAATCATTTCAATCGCTTGCTCGAAGGAGCAAAAATCTTGAAAATGCGTTTCCCAGCGTTTTATACAACTGACTTTTTCATGAATCATTTTCAAGAACTAATTAGTTTGTGTAAAATAACAGAAGGTGCTCGCATTCGTTTATCAATTGATCGTTTAGGAGGCGGAACTTATTTGCCAGAAGTTAATGATGTGAGCTTTTTTATTGAAATTTATCCTATCGAAAACAATTTGTATGGACTCAACGCGAAAGGCTTCGAAGTTGATTTGTACCAAGACATCAAGAAAAATAAGACAATTCTATCGAATTATAAGACCAAAAACGGTTTAATCTATGTGCTTGCGGCATTAACTGCAAAAGAAAAAGGTCTAGACGATTTGCTATTAATCAATGAACAAGGTCAAATATTGGAAAGTTCAAACAGTAATTTATTTGTTGTAAGCAACGGTGTTTTGTACACACCAAGTTTAGCAGAAGGATGTTTGGCTGGAACAATGCGCATGCAGGTCATCAATTTAGCATTAGCAAACGGTTTGAAAGTTTACGAATGTTCAATTTTGCCATCAAATTTATTGGTTGCAGATGAGATTTTCTTAACCAATGCAATCAAAGGATTAACCTGGGTTGGTGGTTACCGCACAAAAAGATACTACAATACCATTGCACGAAAAATCGTTTCTTTCTTAAACGAGGAATTTGACAAATAGTATTCATTCAACAAATTGATAGTTTTTATTTATTCATTCTACAATGTCTTATAATGTTACTGCGTTATATTAATATAGCTTTGGCAACTGACGTAAATACAAAAATTCTTTTTTTAGAAAGGGAGAAGAAAGAGAATTTCAATAGGAGTTATATCTCAATCTTTTTTAAACGGAAAGTTCCAGATCCTAATGAAACCGGTTTTGTAAAGAAGAATAGGAATCGTCTAACAACTTTATATTCCCAAGAGCCTTCGTAATAACCTGTTTCATCGTTGTAAGTCCCTTCATAATAAATAGGAAAACCTTCATTTTCTTCAAAGATTGTTTCCCCATTTCCATCAGTATAATGACGACGTTTATATATTTTATCAAATTCAATATGGATTCCATTGATTATGCCAACAACCTTTGCTTCATCTGGACTAACACCAACTCCATCAATATCAATTGCAATACCAGTAAAGTAATTATCAGTTTCTTCAATTTCCATATCAAAGAATAATTCTTTTCCCTGAAAAGCGTATTCTTTTCCGTACCATAACGTACAAGCGTATTTACCTGTAAAATCCATTTGATAAAAGTAGTGTAATTTTTACTTTATTCTGAAAGGAATAACAAAGAAAACTTTAAGTAAGAATTCTTTAAGCCTTAATATTTGTTTTTTAAATAGGCTTCCATGAAACATTAGTTTCATAAAGATTTCACTTAAAATTCCGTTTTAGGATCAAAAATTCAATTTTCCCTATTTAGGATCAAAAATTAAATTTGTCCTATAATTAATATTATGTTAAATAGAATATTATCATTCTGTCATTAATGTTCTACTCTCACATATTTCTTTAATCAACTTAATCAACAACTACTCCAATTCTGAAGTAGATTTCAGATGAACAAAAATCAATAAAACAAAGAAATTTCGATTCAACATCAATATATGCATGTTTCATCCAAAAAAAATGTTTAGTAGTTATCACTAGTTAGTTAAATGAAGGCATACTATAAAGCTTAATATTTGTAATCAATAACAATACAAGCTTTACTTTATAATTCGTTTGAATTGAATATTCTTCCCCTCATGTCATTTCGATAAAAAATAAACGATTGATACTGCTTACATTATGTTAAATAGAAATAGAGCCTTTTCATCATTTTTTGTATTTTTGATTCATGTTTTCAAAAGAAGAATTAAAACAATATAAAATTGATTTTTGGACAGCATTCAAAAAAAGAATGCAAGACAAACGTTCTTCGAATGGACGAAAAATAAATTGGCTAAATTACCCTTCTGAAATTCCTTACATTTTCATTCGACTTGATGCAACCGCCAAAGAAGCTCGTTTCATGATTGATATCCAACCAAAAGATGATGGCATTCGTGCGATAATTTGGGAGCAATTATACGAATTGAAAGTTGTTTTCGAAGCTGAAATGGGAACCGATGGCCAATGGCTTGAAAACGAATCCAATCAACAAGTAGCTGCCTTTAACCGTATTTGTTGGATGCTTGAAGATGTTAATTTCTTTCAAGAAAAAGACAAACAAACGATCTTTGATTTTTTTGAAGAACGTTTGGTAAAATTTGATAATTTTTACCAAGAATTCAAGGATATCCTCATTCATTTAGCTTCATAAGCGATTAGTTGTTATTTTTACAGTATGAATAAATCAATTTTAATAGCTGGACTTTCATTTGTTACTCTATTTTCTTTTGGTCAAACGCCAATTTTAAATGAATCGTTTAGTAATGGTATTCCTTCAACTTGGAATATCTCAATTCAAGATACCAATACTGTTAATCCTGCTGTTGCCGAATTTTCACCAGGATGGATTTCATTAGTTGATCCTGATAACACGGCTGATACAATTGTTGGAAGCACTTCTTATTTTTTGACTGAAAACAAAGCTAGTCGCTGGTTGATCACTCCCCCACTTTCGTTAGGTGGATATGGCAACACGCTTACATGGAATGCACGTGTTCACGATCCAAGCTTTCCGGATAGTTACATGATTCTTGTTTCAACAACTGATAATCAACCACAAAGTTTTACAGATACATTGTATGTTTTGGTGGAGGAATTGGAAAATTGGACTACTAGAAGTATCACTTTGAATGATAGCAACTTGTTGAATCAGCAAGTTTACTTGGCATTTGTCAACAACTCAGTCAATAAATTCAAATTGTATTTGGATGATATTCAAGTAACAATTGAAGATGCTGCTGCAATAAATGAAGTGGAAAAAATAGCGTTTTCTGTTTATCCTAATCCTTCAAGCGATGTAATTTATGTTACTGGAAATAAAGCAATTCAATCACTTTCACTTGTTTCTACAACTGGACAATTGTTGCAAACAGTTAAAAACTCGAATAGTATGCAATTGGTTGATTTTCCAGCTGGAACTTATTTCATAGTTGTTTCAACTGGTACACATCAGGTTACTAAAAGAATTGTCAAAAAATAAAAATACTTGATACAAAAAAAGGTCTGATAAACACTATCAGACCTTTTTTTTTGGAGTAAACTTATTACGCTTCTAATGTTTCAGCAACTTGTTGAGAAATTGCACTTTTTTCGAAACGAATTTTTGTTCCTTCAGAACTTATCAATACAGTTGTATCGGTAATTTCTAATACTTTTCCGTGAACACCACCAATTGTAATTACTTTATCACCAGTTTGGATGTTTTTTCTGAATTCACGTAATTCTTTTTGTTTTTTCTGTTGTGGACGAATTAAAAAGAAGTAGAAAACTACAACCATCAATCCAAGCATAATTATTTGCATCTTGTTTGTTTTATTTATTTGTAAAAATTATTAACGTATTATTGTAGCCTCTACATTTACAATTGTCAAATTGGGCTCAGTGTTTGATAAAATTCGAATAGAACGTGAGATCTTTCCTGGCGAAAAAGACTCCGTATTTACTTGAGCTTCAACAATTCCACTTTCTCCTGGAGCGATCGGATCTTTTGTCCAATCTGCGACAGTACATGAACACGATCCTTTCACATCTGAAAGCACCAACGCATAATCACCGGTGTTTTCAACTTTAAACTTTGCTTTAATCACTTCGCCTAAAGCAACTTTTCCAGCATTAAACACAGGATTCACTTCCATTGTTGTTTTTTTGCCAATCTGTAATTCTGTATTGTTTTCACACGATGAAAGCAATGCTACTGCGATAAATAATCCAAAAATCTTTTTCATAATCAATTAATCATTCATTAAACCTCGTCCCATTTTACCCATTTTCCCATCTTTTTCCAAGCGGTCAATTGCGTTATCCAATATACCATTGATAAAACCGTGACTTTTTGGAGTAGAATAGAATTTTGAGATTTCAATATACTCATTTAACGTTACTTTCTTCGGAATATTCTTGAAAATTTGCAATTCGGTAATGGCCATTTTCAACAATAAAATATCCATTTTCGCAATGCGATCTAATTCCCAGTTTTTGGTTAAATCATCAATCAACGCAAGGTTTTCCGAATCCATCGAAACTGTTTTACGCAACAATTGTTTGATGAAATCTTGCTCGTCTTCTTTGTCTTTGTACAAAGACATGATTTCGATTTTTTCGTTTTCTGTAGCAGCTTTGATTGTTTTAATCACCATCTGACATGCTAAATCGATATCATCTAACCAATGAATGGATTTTTCTTCGAAGAAATTGTAAATCAAATCAGAGTTTGCGATTTCCGATTTAAAAATATCTACAGCAAATTGAATTGCAGCATCAAAACTAGTATCTTCTGAATTCATGTGAGCGAAATAGGTTTCGCTTTCACGCATGGTCAAGTAAATTTTACGAAACATTTCGCGGTTTTCATCACCAATCCAATTCACTTTTCGATCTTCTGCTGCATTGCGCAACTCATAACTATCTTGCAGTAAAGCAATAATTGGATTGTCTACAAACCTTCTATTCGGATTTATGTCCTCTTCCGTAGGGCGAATTTTCTTTTTATTATCATCAATGCGGTTTTCAGCGATTTCTTTCAACTCACCAAAACTCAACATCAAATACAAATACAAATCATAAATACGATCCACAGCAGCAAACAATTCTTGTTCTGTTTTTTTCAGATTATCCTCTTCTGCTTGAAAATAAGCATAAAGTGTTTGCAATACTTTGATTCGTAAATGTCTCCTGTTTAGCATTTTAGTTCTTGTATTTTAAAGTGGTAATTTAATATTACCTATTGATTGGATGCGTTCTTCAGCCATTTTGTTAGCAATTTGGTAAGTTGGAATGTTTTCCGATTTAGAACGACTAACAATAGACGAGATTGTTCCGTAAATATCCTCTGACTTTCTCATTGCCCAATCTGCTGATAAACCAGCAACCTCTGAATAACAATTAATAACTCCACCTGCATTCAAAGCGAAATCAGGAGCATAAATGATTCCTTTTTCCATCACAATTTGACCGTGAATTTTTTCATTCGCCAATTGGTTGTTTGCAGCACCTGCAATAATGGAACATTTCAAACGCTTCAAGGTCTCATCGTTTACGGTCGCGCCTAGTGCACATGGAGCGTAAATGTCCATATCAACATCGTAGATATCATTCAATCCAACCACATTTGCTCCGTATTGACTTGCAACTCGTTTCAATGTGTCTTCTTGAATATCTGTAACGTAAACTTTTGCTCCTTCGGCAGTAAGGTGCTTCACTAAATATTCACCAACATGACCAACTCCTTGAACAGCAACCGTTTTACCAGCTAATGAATCTGAACCAAATTGTTGTTGTGCACATGCTTTCATACCCATGTAAACTCCAAAAGCTGTTACTGGAGACGGATCCCCACTTTTTCCTGGCAAACCAACAACATAATCAGTTTCCATACTCACCCAAGACATGTCAGTAGGATTGATACCTACATCTTCAGCAGTGATATATTTTCCAGCAAGGGAATTAACAAACTTTCCGAAACGACGAAACAATGCTTCAGACTTCATTGATTTTGAATCACCAATGATTACAGCTTTTCCACCACCCAAATTCAAACCTGAGATTGAATTTTTGTAAGTCATACCGCGCGACAAACGCAATACATCGTTTAACGCTTCCATTTCATTGTTGTACATCCACATTCTTGTCCCACCTAAAGCTGGTCCTAAAACAGTGTTGTGAACAGCAATGATTGCTTTCAATCCAGTTGCGTTGTCATTACAGAATAAAAGTTGCTCGTGGTCATAAATTCCCATTTGAGCAATTACGGGGTTTTCAGCAAGATTCATCTCCTTGCCATCTTTTACTTCAAACATATAGCAAATATATCGTCAATTCAATGCGAATGGCTAATTTTGTACTTTCAACAAACAAAGCCAAACACGGCACAAAAATAGGAAATTAATCGCATGAAGTCTCTAAGCTATTTGAACAAATATTTTTATAAATACAGATACCGTTTGTTATTAGGTGTTTTGTTTATTATAATTCAAAATTATTTCCTTGCTAAAATGCCGGTTTTAATTGGCGAAACATCTGATTATCTGACAGGTAAACGTGGTGAAAACCTCAATATTGACCAATTGTTTTGGATAGGGATTTCGTTAGCTGGATTTTATGTCCTTTTCAATCTCATCAAAGGATTTTTTCTTTTTTTAACAAGACAAACGATAATTATCATGTCGCGCTTGATTGAATATGATTTGAAAAATGAAATTTTCACTAAATACCAAGAGCTGGATTACAAATTTTACAAGTCAAAAACTACTGGGGACTTAATGAACCGCATTGCAGAAGATGTTTCGCAAGTACGTCAATACCTGGGTCCTGGAATCATGTATACCGTCAATTTGGTCATACTCCTCCCCTTCATTACCTATCAAATGTTTGCAATTGATGTACAACTTGCGCTATTAACATTGATTCCACTTCCCGTAATGGCAATTCTCATTTATTTTGTTTCGAATAAAATGAACCTATTGAGTAAAAATGTGCAAGTGGAACAATCAAATTTAAGCACCATTGGTCAAGAAACGTTTGCTGGAATTAGAGTAATCAAGGCTTATCTTCAAGAAAAACATACCTTAAATAAATTCAACACGAGTGCAGATAATTACCATTCCAAAAACATGCGCTTGGTAAAAGCTAATGCTTTATTCATGCCAACAATCTCATTATTAATTGGTTTAAGCACATTGTTAAGTATTTATATTGGTGGAGTTTTTGCATTAGATACTGATTTAGCATTGCAAAACGGAACAGTTCCTGCACACCAGGTTTCACCAGGAAACATCATTACATTGGTACTTTGTGTTTCGCAATTAACTTGGCCATTTGCGAGTGTTGGTTGGGTTACAAGTATTATACAACGAGCTGCTGCTTCCCAAACACGCATCAACGAGTTTTTGACCACAAAACCTGAAATAATTAACAAGCCTTCCACTCCATTCACTTCGTTTCAATCGTTGGTTTTTGACAACGTTTCGTTCCAATACACTGAAAATGGTCGATCGGTATTATCCAATATCAACTTCACCATCAACAAAGGAACAACCTTGGGAATTGTTGGGAAAACAGGAGCTGGTAAATCTACTTTATTGCAATTAATTGTCCGCCAATTAGATCCAACTTCTGGGGTTGTACTTTACAACAAAGATCCAATGCAACATACTGATTTGAATCAATTTAGGGATCAATTAGCTGTTGTGCCTCAAGATGTGTTTTTATTCTCAGATACCATTCACAACAACATCGCTTTTGGAACTAAAAACCAAGAAAATTTAGACGAAAGAATTCACGAAGCAGCAGCCCAAGCGCATGTTTTGCATAACATAGAAGAATTTCCAAATAAATTCGAGACTGTTTTAGGCGAACGTGGTGTTAATTTAAGTGGTGGTCAAAAACAACGCGTTAGTATCGCTCGCGCTTTAATTCGTCAGCCAAAACTATTGTTACTCGACGACTGCTTGTCAGCAGTAGATACTGAAACGGAAGAAATCATATTGCGCAATTTGAAAGCAGCTGCTGAGAAACACGAAACAACAACTGTTATTGTTAGTCACCGTATTTCTAGCTTGCGTAATGCCGACTTTATTTTAGTACTGGATAATGGCGTAATTACTGAAAAAGGAACACATGAATCCTTACTCGATCTAAAAGGTAATTACTTTGAAATGTATGAAAAACAATTGCTGGAAGAACCAAAGACAATCGAAGATTAATTTATTTCAACATCAAAAAATGTTCGTATTTATCCTTGATAAATGTGATTAATTCCATGTCTGTAGCGGTTTTCAAAAAATCGAGATCTATGGACATGAAGTGTATGAAATCTTCAAATTCTTCTTCCGTTAAATTGATTACATCATAAACAACATATAATTTCAATAATTCTTGCAATACTTTATTTTGCGAATCTTTGAATTCCATTTGTGCAACCAATCTTTTTGATTGTTCGGTTTTAGAAAAACGTTGGTACAAGGCCGTTATGGGACTTTGGAAAGCTTCTAAACCTGTTATTGTTCGTGTTTCACGTAAAGCTAAAGCCGCACGCTCTTCTTTTACTTGTTGCAATGTTTTCAATGGACGAACAACAACTTCATCGATTTCTCGTCCAATGTGATTGAGCTCAAAGCGTGTGTTTTGTTGACAAGTTGAATCAGCTTTTATGCGAAAAGCAACTTTTTCAAAACCTTTCACAGAAAGTACGATGGAATCATTTTGACTCACATACACTGCAAAATGTCCGTCTGGCTGGCCAAATACAGCTTTGTTTGTTGAAACGTTTACAACAAGTAAATTAAAAAAACTACTGTTATTAAATGGGTCAACAACACTTCCAGAAAGCCAAACTTTATCGCATTGTTGTGCATTCACAACTAATTGAAGAGCAACAAAAAAACAAAACAAACCATATTTCATAAAAACGAAAATAACATTAATCTCGTGAATGGGTCAAATATTAACAGAAATTAATGAAACGTTTCATTAACAAATGTAACATCAGGCAAATTACATTTGTAATCATTCAAAAAACAGTTAAAAACAATTGATTCTTCCATTGTTTGTCAGAAGTGATTAAATTTGTAGCATGAAACGAGTTGTTGTTGGATTATCTGGTGGAGTTGACTCAAGTGTAAGTGCATACCTACTAAAAGAACAAGGTTACGAAGTAATCGGATTGTTTATGCGTAATTGGCACGACGAGAGTGTTACCCTTTCCAACGATTGCCCCTGGATTGATGATTCCAATGATGCGCTACTCATAGCTGAGCAATTGAATATACCTTTTCAAGTGCTTGATTTAAGTAAAGAATACAAAGAACGTATCGTTGATTACATGTTTGACGAATACCAAGCTGGTCGCACTCCAAATCCAGACGTGTTGTGTAACCGAGAAATCAAATTTGATGTGTTTTTAAAGGCCGCTGAAGAATTGGGTGCTGACTTTGTTGCAACGGGACATTATTGTCAAAAAACTACAACTGAAGATGGCTTACATCATTTAATTGCAGGTGCAGACAACAACAAAGATCAATCTTATTTTCTCTGTCAACTTTCGCAAGAACAATTAGCTAAAGCATTATTTCCTATTGGCCATCTCGAAAAACCAGCAGTACGCGCAATTGCGAAAGAAATAGGGCTTGTAACTGCCGATAAAAAAGACTCTCAAGGACTCTGTTTTGTTGGTAAAATAAGTCTTCCTGAATTTCTTCAACAAAAGCTTGAGATTAAACATGGTAAAGTAATTGAAGTCAATCCATTAAATCAACAATTTATAGCATACAATAAGCTGGAGGTTAACCACGCAAATTGCGAATTACTCAGCGAACCATTTGTATACACACCAGAAATGGGTATTGAAGTTGCTGATCATATTGGTGCACACTACTATACAATCGGACAACGAAAAGGTTTGAACATTGGTGGGCGACCAAATCCTTCTTTTGTCATTGGCATTGACACTGAAACTAACATTGTTTATTCTGGTCAACTTGACGAACACCCTGGACTTAATCGATGGGCTCTTAAAATCAATGCATCTGAATGTCATTGGATAAATCCTTCTCATGAATTGACAATTGGAGAGAGCAAGGAATATCAATTTAAAATTCGTTACAGACAAACAGCACAGTCAGGGTGGCTAATTCGAAAAGATTCGGGTTATTACATTCTTTTCAAAGAAATACAAAGGGGAATAACACCAGGGCAATTTGCAGCATGGTATGAAGGAAACGAATTAATCGGTTCTGGAATTATTGCGCATTAGGCAAAAACACATCAAACGTGAAATCAGCATAAAACACAAGCGTTTTTATCACTTTTTTATCTGCTTTCATTTCTTTTTTTATTTGTGTTTCAACTATTTCTTTTTGAACAGGATTTTGAGCGATAGTTTCTTGACCAGTAGTTAGTTCTACTCCATTCGGCACATGTTTCCCCGTAAGCAACCACTGCGCTGAAACTCTTGGAAAAGCAACCAATAACTTTTCAATAAACTCAAAACTAGGCTTATTTCTACCACTCAAAACGTGACTTACATTTGAACGCTGAACACCTATTTTATCTGCAAAAGCTCCAGCATTCATTTTGTGTGAATCAATCACCATGCGAATTCTATCTTTTACCTCCATGTTACATTTGTAATTATTAAAGTTTACAGTATTAACCGTAATGATATTTACAAATGTAACAAAATAAAAAAGTCAATCCCAAAATGAGATTAACTTTTTAACTAAATATTTCTAAACTTCTTTAATTCATATGATAATTAAAGAAAATTGGCACATTATTAATTTGAGGTAGCGATGGTCCAAATGTAACCAAGTCCATTAATTTTGCTACTTCTTCTATTGACAATTGACTGTGCTGTCCAAGCTCTTTATGTCTTGCCAATTTTACTTTTGCTAGATTCACTGCGTTATTGATCATCGTTAATTCCATATTAAAGGTTTTAAATAGCTCCTTGAATTATGACCATTTACGTAACATATCTAATAAGGTTACAAAAAATTAAAAAAAAGTTTACAAAAAGTAATTTAATACAAGTATTACTTTAATTAGAGTTATTAAAACACCTTATCTTAATACAAAAGCAATTACTCCTTTTCAACATATTTGTTAAATAATTCATGAAAAATCATTCCTAATAAAGTGAATGGAAACAACACAATCTTCTTGAATAAGTCCAAGCCTGGTGTTTCTTTTTTTTCGACCTCAATTTTAACAACCTTGTCTTCATCCAAGGCTTTACCGCAATAATACCGCATATCGTATGTTTTTATATAATTATATCGTTCTACAAATATTCAATGATTCCATCAGTTTTGAATAAAAATTAAGCTGGAACAAAAAAAAGATTAAAACCGCTTAATTTTAACTTAATTATTAAGCTTAATTCAACTTAATTTACTTAATTTTATGTTATGCAATTCTCATCCTTTCAATCAACGCTCACAACTTTGCTTGCTTCATTTTTTAATGAAGCTAGTACGGGGTGTTGGTTTATGGGGAATCAACAAACAAATTTTCTTTTTGAACAGGACATTGTTCCATGTAGTATTGAAGAAACGGTTGTGCTAAAAAAACTAATTAGCGAGCAGAAATCTGCTAATTTTGAATTGTCAACAACGAGTGTTCTGCGTAAATTACATACATTTATTACAGATCATCATTTCCATAAAATCAATTTACTTTCTGGTGAAGTGCTTTTGATTGCGAGTAATCAAAGTGCAGATGTCTTGATTATTTTTGAACGCATTTTAAAACAACAACTTGCTGATTTAGCCAAACGTCAACATATTCTTCAATTGTTTGATAACGAATCAACGAAAAACAACTTGCTTTTCAATGAAAACACCCAGTTAAAAGCGCATCGTAAAAACGAAATACTGTTGATGATTAATCAATGGGAGAAAAAACATTCACCGATACGTATTCAATTTGACCATTCTTTTATTCAGAAAATCGATTTATTAAGTTCAAACGATACCATTATAAATCAATTAAACGCTGCATTTGAACTGATTCAATATTTGAAACCTGGATTACTGGAATACCGAGTTAACGAATCGTTCTTTACTTCAAACGAAAGCGCACAACAGATTGTAAATCATAAAATTAACACACCTGTTAATACAACTAGAAATCGTTCTGAATTATTATTAGATAAATACGAAGAAGCTGCACAAATCGCATTAGCAAACAATCAAGTAGTCAATGGCCGGACAATTGCAGCCTACCTCCAGCCTTCCGTGTCACCTCCAGCAATAACAGACGCTTTGAAGAAAAACAGAAAAGCAATTAAAAGCTTGTTGGATGAAAACCCAACTAAATGGGGTTTACTTCGAAATTACCTGAAACCAGTTAAAAACATTTCGGAAGCGAGTAATTACGCTTTTCATGCTGGTTTTAATTGACCAAATAATTATAAGCACTGTTGATTTCTAGAAACGCTGCTGTCATTTCATGTTGTTTTTCAGCGGAAGCCAACACAAATTTATCCGGATGATATTTAGCTGCCAACTTGCGGTACGCTCTTTTTATTTCTTTCAGCGATGCGTTTTCATCAATTTGTAGAATTTTAAAGGCTTTGCTATTGTTGATGTCTTTCGAGAAATAATTTCTAGTCGTTTGTTTATTAGAGTCAAAACTAGCGATTCGTTTGTCGATTTCTCGGGCGATAAAACTGTATGATATTCCAATCAACGATCCAAAGCGTGTAATGGCAACTATTTCTCTATCAATAATTCGCTCCTCAGAAAACGATACATCTAAAAGAAAATATAAAAGTTTGAGACGTTCTTTTTCGCTGGTTAATTGTTGAACAACCCAACGAGCAATTGCACGAATTGTTGTTGTTTTGCGCAATGCTTGAGTTAATTCAAATGTTGCGTCAACAGTTGATTTATCGAAATTCCGTTTGATATAACTGTGAATAAATGCAATTTTCACTTCAGAATAACGCGCATTTTTCTTCAATAACCAAGCTGCTAAAAAAATGTAAGCGGTTGCTTTTTTGTCCTCTGACTTAACCAAACCTAATGTTGGTTCATCCTCTTTGATGCGATAAAATTTTTGTGATCGGTAGAACTTGACAATTGCTCGTATAAATAACAAAAGAATAATTAAACCGAAAACCTCAAAAAGCACAACCATTCGAAACAACTAATTACCATTGATTCTTTGGAACAAGTGGGATAATCAAATGTTCTAAACCATTGAGTTTAATTTCATAAATCAATTCCATTTGCTTACCTAATTTTCCTGGAGGAAATCCATTTTGCTTGAACCAAACAATATAATGCTCTGGTAAATGAATTAAAAAACGCCCTTGGTATTTACCGAAGGGCATTTTTGCTTCAGCAAGCTGAACTAATTCATGTTTGTTATTCACGAATGAACTTATTTAACGGGAATTGACGCTAAGGTCGATAATAAAAATTCCCAGAATTTTTGAACGGATGAAATTTGAACGCATTCGTCAGGTGAATGAGCACCTCTGATATTTGGTCCAAAGGAAATCATGTCCATTTTCGGGAAGTGTTTTCCTAAAATCCCACATTCCAAACCAGCGTGACAAGCTTTGATTTTTGGATCAGTTTTAAACGTTGTTTTGTATAAATCAGTCATTAATTGAAGTATTGGCGACTGAGCATTTGGTTGCCATCCTGGATATTCACCCCCTTGAACAACAGCTGCACCAACACTTTCAAAAGCACATCTCACCGCATTAGCAATATCTGATTTTGTCGATTCAACCGAACTTCTTTGTAAAGACTGTGTAACAAACTGTCCGTCTTTAACCGTAACGATAGCTAAACTTGAAGAAGCTTCAACTAAATTTTCAATATCGGGACTCATTCTAAAAACACCATTTGGAACAGCGTAAATAGAATTCAAAATTCGCTCAAAATCAATATGTTTTACCGATTGAGTTGCTGCATCTATTTTAGACATTTTCCAAAACATTTCGGTTTCAATTGTTGCAAATTCATTCGTCAAAACTGCAACAAAATCATTGTAAGCTTTTTCGAACAAAGCAAATTCAGCAGTTGGAACTGCTAAAACTGCAGTCGCTTCCCTTGGTATTGCGTTGCGTAAACTCCCTCCATTGAACGAAATCAAACGTAAATCAACCAATGCAATCAATTGATACATCAAACGATTCATTAATTTATTGGCATTCCCTCTTCCCAAATGAATATCCATTCCAGAATGACCACCTAATAAGCCACGCAGTTGAATTTCAACAGTTTGAAAATCACTTGGCAAATCAACCATTTCGACAGCCAAAGTTGTTGTTGTATCTATTCCACCTGCACATCCGATAGACAATTCGTCATCGTCTTCCGTGTCTAAATTCAATAAAATTGTACCTGTAATATTAGACGGATCAACATGCATTGCTCCAGTCATTCCTGTTTCTTCATCAATCGTAAACAATGCTTCAATTGCAGGATGTTTTATTTCGTTTGAAGCTAACACAGCCATGATTGCTGCAACGCCAATTCCATTGTCTGCACCAAGTGTCGTTCCGTTTGCTCGAACCCAATCTCCATCAACAAACATGTCAATTCCTTGCTGATCAAAATCAAAAACAGTTGTTTCGTTTTTTTGATGCACCATGTCAATATGCGACTGCATGACAATTGTTTGTCGATCTTCCATTCCAACGGATGCTGGCTTTTTGATGATGACGTTACCAATTGCATCATTGATTGTTTCCAATCCCAAACCACGACCAAAATCAAGCATGAATTGAATAATACGCGCTTCTTTTTTTGAAGGTCTTGGCACAGCATTCAAAGCTGCAAAATTACTCCAAAGTCCTTGTGGGTTTAATTCTTTTACTTCCATAATATCATTTATTAAGCTGATGGCTTATTAATTATCTTATCAACGTAGAGGTCTTCTACTTTTTTTCTTGCCCAAGGCGTTTTTCTCAAAAACGTCAAACTCGATTTTATACTTGGATCGCTATTGAAGCAATTGATTGGAATGAGGTAACCTAAGTGCTCAAAACCATATAAATCAACTAATTCAGTTACAATCTTTTCTAAGGTAATACCGTGTAAAGGATCCAAAACTATTGACTAATTAGTTTAACTTTCTATACTTGATTCGTTTTGGACCAGCATCCCCCAAACGTTTGCGTTTGTTTTCTTCGTATTCTGAATATGAACCTTCAAACCAAACTACTTGTGAATCGCCTTCAAAAGCTAAGATATGCGTACAAATCCGATCCAAGAACCATCTATCGTGGGAAATGACTACTGCACAACCAGCAAAGTTTTCGATTCCTTCTTCCAAAGCACGCAAGGTATTTACATCGATATCATTTGTAGGCTCATCGAGCAATAAAACATTTGCTTCGGTCATCAACGTCATTGCTAAATGCAAACGGTTACGTTCACCACCTGAAAGAACGCCGACTTTTTTACTTTGGTCACCACCTGCAAAATTGAATTTAGACAAATAAGCACGCGCATTGAATTTTTGGTTACCAATTTCGATGAATTCATTTCCACCACCAATCACTTCAAAAACGGATTTTTCCGGATCAATTGATTTATGCGTTTGGTCAACGTATCCAATTTTCACAGTTTCACCAATCGAGAAATTACCTCCATCTGGTTGTAATTCATCCATGATCATTTTGAAAATGGTTGTTTTACCAGCACCATTTGGCCCAATAATACCAACGATTCCTGCTGGTGGTAATTTGAAATTCAAATCATCGTATAATAATTTATCGCCAAATGCTTTCATAACGTGTTCCGCATCGATAACATTGTTACCTAAGCGCGGTCCATTTGGAATTGGAATTTCAAGATTCACTTCTTTGTCTTTCATTTCCTCCGACATCATTTTGTCGTAATTCTGGATACGCGCTTTGTTTTTTGCGTGACGTCCTTTTGGATTCATACGCACCCATTCCAACTCACGCGCAAGCATTTTTTGACGTTTCGATTCCGTTTTTTCTTCTTCTTTTAAACGGTTACCTTTTTGTTCTAACCAAGAAGAATAGTTTCCTTTCCAAGGAATCCCCTCACCTCTATCTAATTCTAGAATCCAACCAGCGACATTATCCAAGAAATAACGGTCGTGCGTCACAGCAATAACTGTTCCTTTGTATTGTTGCAAGTGTTGTTCTAACCAGTCAATTGATTCAGCATCCAGGTGATTGGTAGGCTCATCGAGTAAAAGAATATCGGGATTTTGCAATAACAAACGACACAAAGCAACACGGCGTTTTTCTCCACCTGAAAGCGTTTCAATTAATTGATCATCAGGCGGACAACGCAACGCATCCATTGCACGATCGAGTTTTTGATCCAATTCCCAAGCATCTAATGCATCAATTTTATCTTGAACAACTCCTTGACGCGCAATGAGTTTGTCCATTTTATCAGCATCATTCAATACTTCTTCGTCCATGAAAGCATTGTTAATATCCTCGTATTCTTTCAAGACATCTACAATTTCTTGTGCGCCTTCCATCACAACTTCTTTGACAGTTTTCTTTGGATCTAATTCCGGCTCTTGTGGTAAGTAACCAACGGAGTATCCTGGAGAAAAAACAACATCACCTTGGTACGATTTATCCAATCCAGCAATAATTTTCATTACTGTAGATTTTCCCGAACCGTTCAATCCGATGATTCCAATTTTAGCACCGTAAAAAAAGGATAAGTAAATATCTTTAATGATTTGTTTTCCTTGAGGTGTAACTTTCGAAACACCGACCATTGAAAATATGATTTTTTTATCGTCTGACATATCTTTTTATTAATGCTTCAAAGTTACGAAAGCAAAAGCGAAACACCACAAAAATGCCTTTGAAAATTGATGTAAATTGCTTATTTAATCAATGAACAGCTACTTTTAGTAAATTGATGTCTAAAATTCAAAAACATGGTTTAATTTAGTAAATAAAAAACATGCGTGCTTCATACACTTTTCGCTTTTCAGCCATTGCATTGATCTGTTTTCTTGCAATCGCTTGTAAAAAAGACACCATCACTTATCAATTGAATTGCCACGTTACAGATTCCTCTGAAGCTACAGGATTGGCTGGAGCGACAGCAACGGTGAAGATTTTTTATACAGCTGGTGCAGGACAGAACACAGAAACGACATATACAACTGACAATTCTGGAAATTTTGAATTGACAATCGAACGGAAAAAAATTGAGAAAATAGTAATCAGCATATCAAAAGACGGCTACTTTTCAACAGCACGTACTTTTTATTTGGATGAATTATCTGTTGAAGATCTAAATCAAATCGATTTTTCGACGTATGCAAAAGCTTGGGTAAAACTTCATTTCACTGGTGATGGAACTATTAATTATCAATTCAACCGTGAAATTGGTTTGGAAAATTGTGATGCTTGTTTTCCGAATGGTTTACAAACATTGAATGGAGTAACAGACACATCGCTTTATTATATCAATAATGGAAACATGCCATTTCAATTATTTTGGACTATTCAAGGAAGTGCAATAAGCGGACAAGAAAATGTAATAACTACATCTTTAGATACGACAGAAATATTAATCTCAAACTAAAAAAAAGGGAGCAAAGCCCCCTTTAGTTAAAATAATTTTGTGTTATTTTTTAGTATTAACTGCAATTTCAGTCAATGCTGAAATTCTTTCAGCTATAAAATAAAAAACAGCAATAATTAAGAACCCAATAATTGGTCCTACCACTATTGATGCAACTCCCAAATCAGCATCCATCAGTAACATTGAATTTCTAACATCTGAAAAAAGAGCAATTAACCCTGTAACAAATCCTATTACAACCAAATAGGTTGAAACAATCTCCCCTACAGCTCTAATAAAAATTGAAAAAATAGCACTTACGACAAAACGTGAATCAGCTGTTTGGTTAATTGTTGATGCTCTGAACCAACAAATCTGAAAAATAATCCAATGAGCAAAAACAGTTGCGATTAAAAAAACAAATGCCCAAATATTTATTCCTTCTTTTGGTCTCATGTTTTCATCAAAGGAAATTGATTTGTACATTTTTACATCGAAGAAATGATAAACGGAGTATAATGCAAACAACAAACTTGCTGCTCCAATCAACCAAAATAAGATTTTAAAACCTAATTTGATTGTTTTGCCCTCATTTAGATTGTGTAAAAGAGGATGACTTAAATTAAAAAATAAATTGTTCATAGTTGTGTAGTTTAATAATTGAAACAATTTTAAATTATTAATCCAATCATTACTAACAAAATGAATATGAACGAATTACCAATGAATAAAACACATTATTCAAAGAGGATTTATTATAATACCGATAACAAAAGCTAACAAAATTAATCTTCGTCCTCAATAAACTTGCGCAATTCTTGTCGCAATTGACGGTTATATGTTTCCATCAAGTACTTGAAATAGTTCGGTGTACTTTTCGCTATACATTTCGTGTACACTTTCAAGCGGTGTTCGATGTGATCTTGAAGGTAAGGAATAACTTTAATTGCTTCGTCAAAATCTTTGGTCACACGTGCAATTCCTTCAGCGTGATTACTCATGGATAAATCAACAGCAACTTTTCCTTTTTCGCCTTTATCTACACATTCGTAGTAGACATCACGCATTGAAAAAGCATCCAAAAATGCGACATCCACATATTGCTCCATCTGACGTGGGAATTCAAATTCAACTTCAAATTCAATATCATCGTCTTCAGACATACGTGCTTCTAAGAAGCGATCGGGGAAACGGAAAGCATCTTGCCAATTGATGTAATCTTGCCACAAACCAAAGCGACGTACGTTATTCCCTAAGTCGATTAATTTAAATTGTGATTTGTTTGGCAATCTTCTAGAACCACGACCAATCATTTGATGGTACAAAGTCAAGGAACGAGTCGCACGATTTAATATAATTGTCTCAACTGTTGGTTCATCGAACCCAGTAGTCAAGATTCCCACAGAAGTTAGAATTGCATCTTTGGTATGTTTGAACCAATGCAACACATCTTTTCGATCTTTGTCACTAAAGGTTGAATCTAAGTGACGAATTTTATACCCACGTTTTTTGAACGTTTCTTCAACACGCAACGAAGTTTCAATTCCTGAATTAAAAATCAATGTTTTATTGCCTATAGCAACTTCTTCGTATGCAAACAACAATTTCTCTTGCATGAAGTAATTTCCATAAACTACCTCTGATGAACTTACCGTAAAATCACCATTGGATCCTATTTTCAATCCATGCAAATTCACATCATAGGTAAATGTCTCCGCATCCGACAAATAGCCACTTTCAATTAATGATGAAATGCTTTCACCAACAATTAACTTGTTGTAATGGTCGTTTAATGGTAATGCTTTATTGGAACTCAATGGTGTTGCAGTGACACCTAAAATATTAGCACCAGCATAATATTGGAATATCTTTCTGAAACTATTGTAATGTGCTTCATCGACAATTACTAAACCGATGCCATCTAAAAAGTTTTCGTTTTCCTGTAAACGGTTGTTCAATGTTTCTACCATTGCAATGAAACAAGGATAATGGTCTTCGTCTATTAGGTTTTTGACTTCACTACTAATTACTTTGTTGTCAATACCAATTGCTTTCAATTGTTTAGAAGTCTGAACGGACAACTCAATTCGGTGTGTCAAAATCAGTACTTTCTTTTCCCAGCGACGAATGTATTCTTGAGCAACTTCTGAAAAAATAACCGTTTTTCCGCCACCAGTAGGCAATTGAAAAAGCAAATTAAAATCAGCTCCGTTCTTTTCCAATTCATCAATGATAATGGTTACCGTTTTCGATTGAAAAGGATATAATTGTTTTGCTTCGAACAGTTCTGAGTCAATCATTTGTTATCTTAAAGGGGGTACAAAAGTACTGTTCTTTTAAAGAAAAGACAACCTATTCACTTAAATAGTAGTAACAAACTGAATAATAATTGTTTAAACCTGATATTTTAACAGAATTAGCAATTAAAAATCGAATCCACCTCCACCACCTGTAGCAGGACTACCTGATTTTTTTTCGTTGAAATCAGTTTTACCAAATTTATAACGCACGTTGAAATACAACCTTCTTGTTTCCCATTTGAAGATAACATCTTGTTGTATTCCAGGTTGATCCACATAAAACTGGAAACCTTGTGTGTTAAAAATATCCGTTACACGAAGACCAATTCCCCATTTGCCATCTTTCAACGTTTTATCCATTGAGAAATCCATCGAACCTCTTGGTTTTGCTTTTCCAGATGGGGTTACTGAAGGAGCGCTATAACGTCCGTTTAATTGTAAGGTCAAGGTTTTTTTCATCAAATCGACAGATGTTGTTATTTTTCCACCAAGAACGAATCCTTCGCGATTCCAATTCAACACCGTATTTGCGTCTCTGTATTTGATATAATTCCCGTTTACAGAAAGCATAGCTCGCCAAATTGGCAAGGGTCTGAATTGTAAAACAAGTTCTCCTCCAGTATTGATGGATCGGTCAATATTTGCAAATGTTCCTGCTGAAGTTCCGTCAGCGTAAAACACTTTCACACGATTGATGACATTGTAAGAAAAACGTTGGTATGCTGATGCTGCGAGCGTTATTTTCTTAGTCGAATAATCGAATGTAAAATCGAAAGAGTGAATATATTCTGGTCGTAATTCTGGATTTCCACGACGTAAATTATAGGGATCAGCATAACTTGTGAACGGATTCAAGTTTTCAGAATTTGGGCGATTGATACGTTTGCTGTATCCTATTGAAAATTCTTTTGTTTTAGTAACTGAGTAGCGCACATGACCAGAGGGAAATAAGTTGAAATAATCGTTCAAATAGGATTTGTTTTCTGAAATCAAATTGGGCTCTTGGAAACTTTTTTCAGCCCTAACTCCTACTTGATATTTCCATTTTTTGTATGTTGAACCAACAATTCCATATGCAGAGTAAATTCGTTCTGTGTAAGAATAATCAAAATCAGCTAGTGTATCCGCTAAGAAAACACCTGATGTATCTTTTTTGTCAGAATTAGTAATTACCGACATATCACGGTGAATCAATTTCATTCCACTTTCGGTTCTCCATTTTTTATTAATGATGCGCACTATATCCATTGATAATGTAGTGATATTGTTTGTTTCATTATTGAATAAGCGTTGATTAATCGCATTTACTCCTTGAGGAATCGATTGGTATTGATCGTAATAACCTTGATTTGAAGCTTTTCCTAGCGATTGATAAGCTGCCCAATCAATTGTTCCTTTGTCGTCTTTGAGTTCCAAAGCGTAATTTAATCCCAGATCAATGTTTTGATTGTCAGAAGGATCTTTTGCATTTCTGTTCCACCATCCCAAGGTATCGAATTCGTTGTTTTTATAACGAAAATTATACTGATCACCTGTACGAAGTCTATCACCAATATTTCCGGAAACGTTCCACGAAAGTGTATTTCTATCTTTCAAATACAGATCCATCCCTATTTTTGCTGTATGCGTAATTGCCAAATCACCACCATCTCTACGTTGGCGCAAGTAAATTGCAGAATCTGCATTAAATTGTTTTAAATCACTATAATTATTTCGATAGCCATCTTTGTAATCGTACGCATAATTTCCGTAAATATTGAATTTGGTATTGCGCATACTCAATCCAAGCGACGTATTATATGCATCTCCAGTTCCTACGGAAGCTGTAATATTTCCATTCAACCCGCGTTTGATATTTTTCTTTAAAACAATGTTGATGATTCCAGATGTTCCGTCTGGATCATATTTTGCTGAAGGATTGGTGACAATTTCGATGCGATCAATACTTCCTGCAGGAATTCCTTCTAATAAACTTCTGCCATTTCCACCTGAAAGTGAACTTGGTTTTCCATCAATTAAAATAGTTACGTTTCCATCTCCACGCAAGGACAATTTGCCATCTTGATCTATTTCAACAGAAGGCACATTATTCAAAACATCAGTAGCAGAACCACCTGTTACAGAAATATCATCACCTACATTGTATACTTTTTTATCAATCCCAATAGTTAATGGATTTCGTTCTTTTACAATAACTATTTCATCTATTGTTTGCTCTTTATTTGCTAACGAAATAGATCCTAACTTACGTAACGGCTTTTGAGCAGAAAGTTGAATGTTTGGAATAAACTTATCGCGGTATGAGGGTGCCGAAACTTTAATAATGAACTTTCCAGCAGGTAATTGATCCAACACGAAAAAACCTTCGAAATTGGTAAAGATTGATGCGACAATTGAAGAATCAGTTGTGCTCAAAACACGAACAGCTGCATATTCTAGTGGTTTTCTACTGATGGAATCATAAACTGTTCCATCAATGGAACCGATTTTTGTCGGAGGATTTTGTTGAGCAATAACCGAAAAGGTCGATAAAATAACTGTAAAAAGACTTAAAAAGCGCATGTTTTTTGTTTGAATGGGGTAGAAAAAATGTGGGAATACTTATTCGTAAGCAATAAAAAAGCGAAGGGTGTGAATTATCCGCGCATTTTATCAAGTAAAGCACTTAAGGTCTCTGCTTCTTCTTCCGTTAAATTTTCACTCAAATCAACAAAACCTTTCCGTTCGTTATCAATTTTTGCTAATAACTCTAGACCTTCATTTGTTATTGAAACATAAACAACACGACGATCTTCATCGCATCTCACACGTTCAATCAAACCTTTATCAATTAATTTATCCATCAAACGAGTGGTATTCGGAGAACGTTCAATCATACGATCTTTGACAGAATTGACGCTAATCACTCCTTTTGCTCCTCTCAAAATTCGTAAAATGTTAAACTGAGGCATCGATAAATCGAATTTTGACATGTAATTATTTTGTAAAAAATTAAAATAATTAGACGTGTAACGCAAGTTAACTATGGCTTTTTGCCGCGAGTTCGCGAATTTTGATTGAATGATTTCTCCGATTTCCATAATACAAAAATAGTTACCACGGTAGTATCTACAAAATTAAATGTGTGATTATTTTAAATAAAAGTGATTTAACGAATTTGAAGTATTGAAATAAGTATGAATTGTTATTGAATGGAAAATCTTTTAATAATGATATCGACAAGCTACAATTGATAAAGAATAAGAATCAAATGAATAAACTAATCGGTGCTCTCCATCAATTCTTCGTGACCAAAACCCTTGTAAATCGTGTTTTAACGGCTCTGGATTTCCAATACCTTTAATTGGATCCCTTAAAATTTCCTTGATTAATTGGTTAATTCTTTTCAATTTGTTTTTATCAGCTGATTGCCAATACAAATAATCGTTCCAAGCAGAAGTTGTCCAGGTTATTCTCATTCTTCAATTAAATCGTGTTGAACAGTCGTGTTGTTTTTTAATTCCTTTACTGAATTTAATAAAACATCTCGATTTTTACCCGATAATAAATAACTTGTTTCTTTGAGAGAATTGTATTCTTCAAGAGAAATAACGACTAAATCTTTGTTATCTTTTCGCTTGATTATTAATTCTTCTACATCGTTAACAACACTATCTAACCATTTTTTTAGATTGACGCGAAGGTCTGTATAATTAACCACTTTCATTAGATCGTTTTTTACAAAGATACAACTAAAAATATAAGTTATTAAATAAGTACTTAATTAAATACTTTTTATCCTTTGAGAAATTTTAGCGCACTAATAATTGAAGCTTAACCAATTGATGAAAAGTCAATTATGATAGTTTAACGGAACTGATACTGGAAATCCGATAATTTTGGTAACGACTCAAAAGATATTTGAATGGTGTGTTTTCCTGGAAGAAAATCACAAAAATTGTTCGAGAATGTTACACCTTGTTGGAGCGAATAAATCCAAAAATCCATCAAATAAGTATCTGTTTCAATAAAAAGTGTTGCTTTTTTGTTCGTTTCATCAATATTTTCTAACGCTAATTGAATCGTTGGAACTGAATTTTTATTGGATTTAAAATCAACCGCTAGTTTTCGAAAAGATTGCGTCTTTTGTTTGTACTCATGATTGGTCCAGGTAAATTGATAAAGAACTGATTGGTTGTTCCATTTTGCTAATTCATTCTCAAACAATCTCATTCGAAGAGGAGTTGATAAATCAATTGATGTGGTTATTCGTTCGAGCAACTCACCAGACAAGTCATAAACAGAGCATGATAAATTGGATGTAAATGCTTTTGTTACATCAGAGACCAAGAAAAAAGCCGAACTGTCCAATGGCGCTTGAAGAACAGCAACTGGTTCAAAACTAGATTTAACACGGTATTGCAATGCTTTCCAATTGTTATAATAATCGATACTTGACCAGGTTGATGCCGGCCAACAATCATTGAATTGCCAAAACAAGGTTCCACCACATCTTGGATAATCCAAGCGATGCGCTACAATTGCAGCTTCAACACCCATTGCTTGAATCAATTGCGAGTAATAAACAAACGTTTTGAAATCAGTTGTAGGTCCAAAGAACAAATCGGCATGTTTTTTCATCATTCCATTCCCAACATAACTTTTTTGATGCTGTTTCATAACTGGACTTGTTAAATACCAATCCGATGTATCTGAAAAGCGCAACAATGTTGAAAATTCTGGAAACGATTGAAATCCATATTCCGCATTAAAACGACCAGATTTCTTGGCGAAATCACTTAATGGATCTTTCCCGTGCCAAACACCCCAATAATGTTGTGTACCGTGATTATAAAGCGAGTCTTTTCCCCAATTACTCAAAGGAGACGTATGAACATAAGGAATGTTGGTGTATCGAGTAACCGTTTTAGGTAGTAAATCTTTGAACACAAGGTCGTAGTAATTTTCCAGGGTTTGCTGTTCCTTTTTGGTCAAATTGTAAGTCGACTGAAATCCCCAGTTTTTCCAAGCAACTGCCACTTCATTGTTTCCATTAAAATAAACAACTGATGGATGAGAAGAAATTCGCGGGATTTGTTGTGACACTTCTGTGGCAACGTTTGCTAAAAACGCATCATCTCCAGGATACATAGCGCAAGCAAACATGAAATCTTGCCAAACCATAATCCCCAATGAGTCACACGCATCTAAAAAATCAGTTGATGGATACATGCCACCTCCCCAAATACGTACCATATTAAAGTTAGACGCTGCCATCGTTGCAACAGCAGCTAAGAGTTGTTGCTTTGTTATTTTTGCTGGAAATACTTCTGCTGGAATATAATTTGCTCCTTTGCAAAAAATTGGACGGTTGTTGATTTTAAAGTAAAACGAAGTGCCCCATTGATCTTTCTCTTGAATCAATTCACTCGTTCGGATACCAAATGTTTTGTCTGCTTCATAAATTATAGTTCCGTCAGCTAATTGTATGGTCCAATGATCGTTATACAAGGCTTGTTCGCCCTCACCCAATGGCCACCATATTTTTGGTTGTTGTATTATTTCATCACGATACACCCAATTATCTTTTGGCAAAATTTCTTTTGTTCCAAACAAATCACTCTTCCAAAAAACTGGTTGTTCTATGTTGTGAAGTAATTGAATAGCAAATGATTGAACAGCTTCATCGGTTGAAATAGTTTTCGTCTGAATATTTGTAGCTACAACACGATTTGATTGATACGAGATTATTTTAACAGGCTCCCAAAATCCGATTGTATTCATGCGAATTGACCAATCCCAACCAAATTGGTACTGTGGTTTTCGTGTTAAGGAAGCAACTTTTATCGTACCAACATCATTTGGCGCTGGAAATCGTGTACTGTATTTGTGCGCATTTTTTTTGTGGTAATTTACGGGGGATTGAAATACAACTTTCAATTCATTCTTCCCGATTTTTACAGATGAAGAAATTGGAAATCGATAAGTAACAAATGAATTTTCTGTGTTACCAATTAACACATCATTTAAATAAATCGATGCGTAAGTATCAATTGCGGGAAATTCAATATCGATGAGGCTTTCTTTTTGAATTGCGGAAATTGTAAATTCACTGGTGAAAACCCAATCAACATCTTCAACCCACAAAAATAATTGTTCATTATTCCCAACAAAGGGATCCGGTAATTCTCCCGATTGAATCAACGCTTCTTGTACCGATCCAACCGTTCCTAAATCCAACCATTCATTTGATTTAGCATGTTTTACCTTCCACTTTAATACTTCTTGAGCTTGGCTATCAAACCAAAAGAACAGACATGAAAAGAAAAAAGGAAGTAGTTTCATGTTACCATTTTCTATCAAAAGACGTATCAACTAATTGTTCCTCTTTTGCAGATTTGATTGCATAATTAAAACCATTGTATACGGAATATCCACCGACATTACCTTTTTTATCAATTGCTAAAAAACAACATTGTAAACCACTCATATCCTTGTGCTTACGAATGATTCGTTGAACAGCTTCTTTACATGCTTCTTCGGGCGTTTTACCATTTCTCATCGATTCCACAACAGTGTGACTTCCTGCAATACGAATCATTGCTTCACCTAATCCACTGGCAACTGCTCCGCCAACTTCTTGATCAATAAACAAACCTGCTCCAATAATTGGGGAATCGCCTAAGCGACCTGGTAATTTGTAAGCCCAACCAGAAGTTGTACACGCGCCACTTATTCTACCTTTTTCATCTATTGCTAGCAAGCCAATTGTGTCGTGATTCTCATGATTGATAACTGGTTTTTTAGCTAATGCTTCTTGTTCTTTTTTCCATTTTTCCCAATCCTTTTTCACTTCAGGCAAGGGCGTTTTTATCGTTTCAAAGTTATTTTTCAACGCATATTTTTTTGCACCAGCACCAACAAGCATAACGTGTTGCGTGTGTTCCATGACGTGTCGAGCAACTGAAATCGGATGTTTGATTCCTTCTAAACAACCAACAGCTCCACATTGCGACTCCCAATTCATGATACACGCATCAAGTGTCACATGTCCATCCGCATCTGGTCGACCACCTACTCCAACAGAACGGTTAGTAACATCAACTTCCGTAACTTTCGCACCAGCTTCAACAGCATCAAGCGAATTACCTCCGTTTTTCAATACTTCCCAAGCTGCTTTGTTTGCATCCAAACCATGTGCCCAAGTAGAAATAACTTTAGGTCCACCAGCGTAGCTTGTTTCCTCTTCAGAAACTTGGTTCTCTTTTGAAGCAAATACTGGACTTACAACTGTTGCGGCCAAACCTACCGCACCTAAACGTACAAATGATCTTCTATCCATCTTTTTTATTGAGCTAATTCGCTAGCAAGCCAGTTTTGAAATTGTGTTGCATTTTTGGCATGCACACTGTAATCTTTTGCAAAATTGTGTAAACCATCATAATTTGCTTGCGCACACATGTACAAGTAATTGTTGTTATCTCGATTTAAAACAGCATCTACAACTGCTGTAGGAGGCAATGAAATTGGACCTGGAGGTAAGCCAGCGTACAAATAAGTGTTGTATGGACAATCTTTTGTTCGGTGTTCAAAAGTTAATCGTTGTACACCTTTCAATTGATCGCCCCAACAAAATTTAAACGTTGGATCTGATTGTAACTTCATACCTGATTTCAAGCGATTCAAGTACAAACCTGCAATTATTGGCCATTCAGAACTATTTTTCGATTGTTCTCCATAAACAATTGATGCTAACGTTACAGCTTGAGAAGGTGATTTCAACCCAACTTTCGCTAATTTGCTCATTCGGTCTGCATTCCAGAAAGATTTAAATTCATCTGCCATACGTGCTACAAATTGT
This sequence comes from uncultured Flavobacteriales bacterium, assembly GCA_937973685.1. Taxonomy (GTDB): domain Bacteria; phylum Bacteroidota; class Bacteroidia; order Flavobacteriales_D; family Crocinitomicaceae; genus Fluviicola. Next base: position 49,493 of record CALJKJ010000003.1, read on the forward strand.
TCAGCATCCGTATCGTAATACATTTTATAGGAATTCGGTAAGAACAATGCTGGTATGCTTTCGACAGTGAAATCATACTTTTCAAGCGTCTCTCCGTTTAATATATACTGTTGTAACTCTTCACTTTTGAGCGCCAAACATGCTGCTACTTTATCACATAGATCTTGAATAGTTTGACAATTATTGAATGTAACATCTACCTCAATTTCAGCATTTCCATTTCCTGCCGCATTTAAGGTAAATCCATTTAACAAAGCGCGACATGAGGTCCCCGGTTCAATTTGATACATTCCTTTTCCAATTCGCTCTATTGCTAGTTCTTTGTAGTTTGCAACTGCAATAAAGGCATCTTTACCGGACAATATCTTTTTCTCCACCAAATCAGCAGCAATAGCTTCAATTGATTGTTGGTCGTCAACTACAAAACGAACAGCTTTTTCATTTACAGTTGTTTCACGCCCATTTAAAAAGGCTGCAACATGTTTCCATCCAAAGAAAGCACCGACTAACAGCACTAATCCTCCTACTAAAATTACTTTTTTAACCATTTTTGAAATAATAATTCGTCAATCCATTGTTGGTTTTCAAAAAACCAATTTTTTCTTCTTCCTATTTTTGTGTAACCTGCTTGCAAAAACAAACGCTCACTTGCTGAATTATCAGCTTGAACAGATGCATAAATGTTTTCAAAAGCTAATATGGTGTTCACATAATTTTCTATTAACCCTAAAGCTTCCGTAGCATAACCCTGTCCCCTGTCCAATTCATCAGCAATCAATATTCCAACAGCTGTTCGCATGTGTTTGAAATCTGCATTGTATAAATCAATAGTCCCCAAAGGTTTTTGAGTTTCATTGGAACAAATCAGAAAGCGCAACTGACCATGCGATCGAATGTGTTGTGCTTGATCGATGTATTCGAGCATTGCAGCCATGGAGTATGGAACTTCTGTTCCAGTAACTTTCCAGTGTTTTGGATTATTTTCCCACAAGAGTAAACGCGTAGCATCTTCTTTTTCGACTGGCCTTAAATAAATGCGTTCACCTTTAAACAGCATGGAACTTTAAATTTCGTGTTTTCAAATTTACAAAAGAAAATCAAAACATTATTGTTCCTTCAAACACATGCTTTGCAGGACCAATTAACCAAATATCTTCGATTTTTTTATCACTTATTCGGTTGAATTTGACAGACAAATCTCCACCCTGTGTAGAAAGAGAAAAAGAAAGATTACCTAATTTATCTTGTTGAATAGCTGCTGCTATAGCCGCTGCTGTAACACCAGTACCACAGGAAAGTGTTTCGTCTTCTACTCCACGCTCGTACGTTCGAATTGCTAATTGATTCTCCGATAACACTTCAACCAAATTCACATTAATTCCTTCAGAAGCATACATTGGAGAATATCGGATTGACTTACCATAAGCTACCATGTCTTGTTCTTGTATGCGTGAACACCACTTTATGTAGTGTGGAGAACCTGTATTCAAAGACAATGCACCTTCTTCTTGCTTGGACCAATCCAATACATTTGACATTTGTAAAGCAACTAAATCAACTTTTTTTGTAGCCGAATGAAGACCATCAATTGCTGCAAATGAAACAGTTTGTTGCGTAATTCCCAATTGATGCGCAAAAACAACAGCGCATCGAGCACCATTTCCACAAAAGCTTTGAGATCCGTCCGCATTGTAATAGTCCACTTGAAAATCAACGTCTTTAGCTGAATTGATTTTAATCAAGCCATCAGCACCTATTCCGAATTTACGGTCACACAACTGTTGAATGAGTTTTATCGACAAGTTATCCCATTGCCCATCCAAATTATCAATCATGATAAAATCATTGCCTGTTCCTTGGTATTTGCTAAACTTCAATTCCATCGAAAGTGTTGTTATCAGTACGTATTAGCGTTTTATGCTTAACATCTTTTAACACTGCAAATGTAACAAGGTTGACAAGATATCTATTATAATTGCGTTAAAATTTAGAGCATAAATAAAAATTATGAAAAACACATTGAAATATTTAGGTCTTGGATTTGCAGGTGGAATGATTCCATTTGCCTTTGGTTATTTGTTGTCAACGCATTACAACGGCTCACTTTCTGATCAGGTCATCGATGGAAATCGTCTGAATGCACTCAAAGCAAGTTATTCTGGTTTACCTATGAATGCAACTAGTTTTGTTGAAGCGTCTGAAAGCACTATTAATTCGGTTGTTCACGTCACAACAAAAGTTGTTCGCACGCAAGTACAACGCGATCCTTTTTATGAATTTTTCTATGGTCCTGGAACTGGAAACCGCGAATTCAAACAATATGGTAGCGGATCTGGATCAGGTGTCATTGTTTCAAGTGAAGGATATATCGTGACGAACAATCACGTGATTGAAGATGCTGCTGAAATAGAAGTTATCTTGAATGACAACTCGAAATATACAGCTACAGTAATAGGAACAGACCCTTCGACGGATATTGCTGTTTTAAAAATTGATGCTGCAAATTTGAAACCAATTCCACTTGGAAACAGTGATGAATTACACATTGGAGAATGGGTACTTGCCGTTGGAAATCCGTTTAATTTAACATCAACAGTTACTGCAGGTATTGTGAGTGCAAAAGCACGCAACATCAATTTATTAGCTGATCGATCAAAAACAACTGCTGTTCCAATCGAATCGTTTATTCAAACCGACGCAGCTGTCAATCCAGGAAATTCGGGTGGTGCGCTAGTAAACACAAAAGGTGAATTGGTTGGAATTAATACAGCCATTGCATCGCAAACAGGTTCTTATTCGGGTTATAGTTTTGCAGTTCCGGTAAACCTAGTGAATAAAGTTATGCGTGACTTAATTGATTTTGGAATTGTACAACGTGGTTTCTTAGGAATTCAAATAGCAGATATCAATCAAGAATTGAAAGAAAAACATGCATTAACATCAACAAAAGGAGTTTTTATTTCAGGAGTTACAGAAGATGGAAGTGCTGAAAAAGCTGGAATCAAGAAAAACTGGATTGTACTTAAAATCGGAAATAAGGATGTGAATTCGGTTGCTGAATTACAAGAGGAAATTGGAAAACGCCGTCCAGGTGACAATGTCACATTAACACTCAAAAACGCAGATGGTGAAGAAGTAATCAAACAAGTTGTTTTACGCTCAGCAGATGGCGACACAGCATTGAAAAGCAAATCCGAAATTAGTAAAACAAGTGCGCTTGGTGCTACTTTCAGGGAATTAACGAGTAAAGAGAAAAAAGAGTTGAATATTCAATACGGCGTAAAAGTAAAATCGTTGGAGCCTGGTAAATTAAAATCAGCTGGTGTGCAAGAAGGAGATGTCATTACAGTAGTGAATCAAAAACCATGTGAATCGGTTGAGCAACTCACACAATTTTTAAACACAGTAAAAGGTGGCGTTTACTTGGAATTAGTTTCCTCAAGTGGTAAAAAAGACTACATCGGATTTGGTATTTAACGAATAATAATTGATTACTAATTAAAGGCATGGTTTTTGAGAACGAAAATTCTCATAAAATTATGCCTTTTTAATTTGGAAATCACTTGTGTTTCGTCGTAACTTTGCACCCTGATTTATAAAATCATCATAAAAACGTAGTCATTTCATGAGACAACTTAAGATTACAAAATCCATTACCAACAGAGAAAGTCAATCACTTGATAAGTATTTGCAGGATATCGGTAAAGAAGAGTTAATTACAGCTGAAGAAGAAGTTGAGTTAGCACGAAAAATCAAACAAGGTGATCAAAGAGCACTCGAAAAGTTGACACGTGCGAACTTGCGTTTTGTGGTATCCGTTGCAAAACAATACCAAAATCAAGGATTAACACTTCCCGATTTAATTAATGAAGGTAACTTAGGATTGATCAAAGCTGCACAGAAATTTGACGAAACTAGAGGGTTTAAATTTATTTCGTATGCTGTTTGGTGGATTCGTCAATCAATATTGCAAGCACTTGCTGAGCAAGCACGTATTGTTCGTCTTCCATTGAATCAAGTTGGTTCATTGAACAAAATCAACAAAGCATTTTCTCGTTTAGAGCAAGAATTCGAACGTCCACCTTCTGCTGAGGAATTAGCTGAAGCATTGGAAGTTCCTGAAGATAAAATCAAAGAAAGTTTAAATGTTTCTGGACGTCACGTATCAATGGATGCGCCTCTTTCTTCTTCTGAAGACGGTGGTACATTAATGGATGTAATGGCAAATGCAGATTCACCAAAAGCTGACCACGCTTTAATGGCAGAATCGTTGCAAAAAGAAATAGAACGTTCCCTTTCAACATTAACAGATAAAGAACGTGAAATCATTCGTTTGTTTTTCGGAATTGGAATGAATCACGGTTTAACGCTTGAAGAGATTGGCGCTAAGTTCAATTTAACACGCGAGCGGGTTCGACAAATAAAAGAAAAAGCAATTCGACGTTTGCGACACACATCGCGCAACAAGTTGCTGAAAGCATATTTAGGATAATAAAAAGGCTGTTCGATTTTCGGGCAGCCTTTTTTACTTAGTGTCTTTTGGACACAAAAATTAGTTACATAAAAAACACAACAACAAATGGAAGCTGCAATGGGCTACGAAAAAGAATTGAAATTGCACGTACAAAAAGAACGTGCTGCTGTGAAATTATCCAGTCATATTGGTGAACTACAATACGACAAAGGAATCGAATTGGTATTATTCAGAAATCACTTAGTTGATATTACGATTTCTGAAATATTGAACTTACATGAATACGCAAAAAACGTCGTTCACAAACCAATCGATATCGAAACAACTTCAAAATTAGCTGAAGAAATTTTGAAAATGGATTTGGCACCAGCTAAAATTGACATTGGAAAGTTAGCAAGTGAATGGTTAGCTGAAAAAGATAATTTCGAATCAAAAGCAGCTTTTTTAAATGCTAAATTGGCTAATTTTTCAAAAGCATCTACTGATAGCATTCAACCACAAGATGTTGTATTGTATGGATTTGGTCGTATTGGTCGCTTGGCTGCACGTGAGTTAATCAAACAAGCAGGAAAAGGACAACAATTGCGTTTGCGTGCTATCGTAACAAGAGGCGCAACCGATAAAGACATTATCAAACGTGCTGCTTTATTACGTTCTGATTCAGTTCATGGTGCTTTCAAAGGTTCTGTTGTAGAAGATTTAGCAAACAAATCATTAATCATCAACGGTCAAATCGTTCGTATGATCGATGCAAGCAATCCTGAAGATATCGATTATACACAATACGGAATAGACAATGCGTTAATCATTGATAATACAGGTGTATTCACCAATCGTGAAGCTTTGATGCGTCACAAACAATCCAAAGGAGTGAGCAAAGTATTGTTGACAGCTCCAGGAAAAGAAATTCCAAATGTTGTGTATGGAATTAATCAAGGTGAATTGAATTTAGAAGAAGAAACGATTTTTTCCGCTGCTTCTTGTACAACTAACGCCATCTCTCCTATCTTAAAAGTTATCAATGATGCTTACGGAGTTGTAAAAGGTCATATTGAAACTGTTCACGCTTACACCAATGACCAAAACTTATTGGATAACATGCACAAATCATCTCGTAGAGGTCGTTCTGCAGCTATCAATATGGTTATTACGTCAACTGGTGCTGGCGCAGCAGTAACCAAAGTTATTCCAGATTTGAAAGATAAATTAACTGCGAATGCAGTACGTGTCCCTACTCCAAATGGTTCACTTGCAATCTTATCATTGGAATTGAAAAAAGGAACATCTATCGAAGATATCAATAACGTAGTGCGAAAAGCATCGTTGGAAGGCGAATTAGTCAACCAAATATTCTATTCGTACGATCCCGAATTAGTTTCAAGTGATATTATTGGAAACACCTGTTGTTCTGTGTATGATTCACACGCTACAATTGTTTCTCAAGATACTAAAAACGTTGTATTATATACGTGGTATGACAATGAATTTGGTTATACAAAACAAGTTATTCGACTTGCAAAACATATAACTAAAGTTAGAAGAACGATTTACTATTAATCGTAAAAACAACACCCCAAAAGGCCCTGGATTATTTTTAATTCAGGGCTTTTTTTGTGATAATTTCTTATTGCAACTTTGTTACATTATTGTATATTTGCAACTAAATTGCATTAGTATGAAATACTTATTCTTATTGTTGTTTAATTGTGTTTTTCTTTCAACAATTGCTCAATCATTGAATGGAGTAATTAAAAATTCGGAAAATAACCATCCAATTGAAGGCGCATTGATAAAACTTCCAGAATTGGGCATTTCTGTTGTAACGAATAAACTGGGCGAATTTGAAATAACCAATAAATTACCTGCTTCGCTTTTAATTCTAATTGAACACAAAGGATTTGATCCATATACGAAACAATTGAATCTACCACTCACTTCTCCATTTCAAGTAAACCTTACCCCTTGCCACATTGAAATTGATGAAATTCAAATCATCAGTTCTCGTGGTGTGCTTCAAAAAGAATCGGTAACCTATATTGAAAACAAAAAGATTGCAGATTTAACTACCATTCAGACATCCAATTTAGGAGAAGCAATTTCAAAAATTCCAGGTATTGCAATTTCATCAACAGGTAATGGAATAAGTAAACCTGTTATAAGAGGATTGAGTGGTACACGAATTATTACCTTACTCAACGGCATTCGTGTCGAAAATCAACAATGGGGAAGCGACCATGGAATGGGAATTACAGCTTTGGGTATAGGAAGTGTTGAAGTCATCAAAGGACCTGCAAGTCTTTTTTATGGTTCAGATGCTTTAGGTGGTATTCTATATTTCGTAGATGAACCTTATACATCAAATGGCAATACAAATGTACAATTAGGCACTTCTTTCGAAACAAATAGTAACTTATCACAAACGACATTAGGCTTGAAAATAGCTAAAAATAAATTGCGGTTCAATGTCTTTGCTGGAACAAATTCAGCGGCAGATTTCAAACTACCTAATTCAAATTACCTTGTTAATTCGCGCTATCAAGATCATTTAGCAAAGATTAGCATCGGATATTCAAAAGGAAAATGGGTTAGTAATTTGCGTTATAATTATTTGAATTCATTTGTTGGAATTCCGGGCGAAACAACTGATTCGATAGTTACACCTTCTAGTTTTCAAAGTTCAGAATCGTTTCGAAAAATCCAAATGCCTTATCAACAAATAACGAATCACATAATTTCATTAGAAAACAAATGGATTCTTAAAAAAGGACGTGAAATTGTAACAGTTATTGGAAATACAACAAATTTACTCAACGAGCACGAAGAAAATATTCAAATAGCTAATTTATCCATGCATTTAAATTCTTTTGTGTATTCGTTCAAATACAAACATACGTTCACAGAATTTATGAAAATAACTGCTGGTTTTCAAGGAATGCTTCAGCAAAATCGAAATGCTGAAACAGCTGAGGAGCGTCTTATACCAAATGCCAAGACAATGGACAATGGTATGTATGCTGTTTTTGATGGAAAATTTGGAAAATATTCGCTTCAAGCTGGTGTACGAACTGATATACGAACTATTAGCACACTTGCGGATGATATATCTTTTTCAAGAAAATTCAATAGCTTCACCTATTCAACAGGAGTCTTACGCACATATGAAGACGCCAAGCTACGTTTGAATTTCTCAACTGGATTTCGTGCTCCACACACTTCTGAATTATTAGCAAATGGCGCACACGAAGGAGCTTTACGTTATGAAATTGGATCTACAAGTTTGAAAACAGAACAGGCGTCTCAAGTTGATATATCCTATGAAATAGCTAACGAACACCTTTCATTGGTCATCAATCCTTTTTTTAATGCACTTACCAATTACATCTATTTAGCTCCTACTGACTCAGTTATTGAAAACAGACCGGTATATGTTTATGCACAAACAAATAAAGTCGCCTTATACGGTGGTGAAATAAGCGCTCACATCCATCCACATCAATTTCATGGACTTCATTTCGAAACAAGTTATTCGTATGTCAGAGGGGAGCTTCATTCTGGAACTTCATTGCCTTTCATACCTCAATCACGCCTTATCTCACTTTTGAAATTCCCAATTATTAATAAGCAAAAATGGAAAGGAATCTGTGCAATCCAACACGACTTTTATTTTAAACAAGCGCACATATCCACATTCGAAACACCAACAAATGCTTATAATTTAGTAAATGCTTCGGTTAGATTAACATATGGAAAAGATGAAAAAATCACCTTTTCAGGAGGTGTAAAAAACATGTTTAACGTTGCATATTTCAACCACCTATCATCTTTAAAAAATATAGGGATTCAACAGCCAGGTCGCAATTATTATATTTCGTTACTCATTGCATTAAATTATCAAAACAAAAGCCTCAAAGACTAATTTTTAAAGTCTTTGTTTTTAAAGCAATTGGAAACTTTTTTTTGATAGTTCGCACGTTCTTCAGGTGTCGTATTATCAAACGTTGTTAATTCTTTGCACTTAGTCTCTACAAAATCCCATCGATCAATTAATTTATCTTCCTGTTCTGGAGTAAGTTTGTTTTTAAACGCTTTATTGATGGAATCATTCTTGAGAATACATGCACAGAAATCCCATTGCTCTCCATATTTTTTTTCGATTTTTTGCTTGAGTTCCGTTCGCTCAATCAGTTGAGCTTTCTTTTTAGGGACAGCATCTGATCGCATAGGCAATTCGGTTTTAGTTACTTGTTGTTTTTTCTTGTCATTACGTGTTTTTGTCTCACAAGTACACGAAGCAATTGCTAGAGCAGCAAGGATTAAAGTGTTGAGCAATTTCATTTGTACGGTAATAGTTAGACCTAAGTTAACTATAACAATTTAAAAATGAAACTTTATAGGGAATAAATAGCTATCGTAAAAAAAAGACGTGAAATTAATAATTACTGCAATTGACAGGTGTTTATTAAAATATCATGTTGTTTTTATCCAATATTTTTTTGATTTCAACGCCCATTGAATCAATAAATTCAGCTTTCACTTTTCGAGGCATACCTTCGTCAATGACCTCACAATGTTTGTATTCATACTTACCGTTTTTCCATTGAAACAAACAATTATAGTAAATCAATGAATTATCGATGTTATCAGGAAAACGAACCACGATATCATTGAAACCTGATTTTGAAGGACGTTGTTCAATTAAATTACCATTGAAACCATTTAGTTTCACCAAAATTCCTTTCTCGCGTTGAAAAATCAATATTCTACGAAGTGGATGACCGCCAACTCCTGCCTTTACCAATAAAATAAATCCATTGTTCAACGGAATATTCTTTGCTAAAGGAAAAAAGCGGAAAAATTTAGGACTACATGCTGGATTTTTCTCATCCGTATCGTTTGGTGCATTGACATTACAAATCTTCAATTCTTTCAATAAAGAAGCCTCTGTTTTGGAAGTAAACTGATTGGCATTGAAATCGGTACTAATTGTATTATCAATGGTTTGAACTGGATTTCTTCCAATTTGAATATCGTCGTTTGTTTCTTCGCATGCAACTGCAACAAGAACTAATACACATGTAATAAATAGCTGTTTAAAATGTTTCATAATATTCAATTAATGAAAAAGTTGATCTACGGTTACAAGGGTTTTTGACAAAGCTGTCATATTTACTCCCGTTTCAATAGCATTAGAATGGAACCAATCGAGCATTTTTTCTGTTGGCATGTTTCCTGTTAAATCATCTTTTGCCATTGGACATCCCCCAAATCCTTTCAATGCTCCTTCAAAATATGTACATCCACCATTATATGCGGCTTCAGTAAGCGCTTGTGCGTTTTCTGGTAAAGCATGTAAATGCGCTGAAATTTCAGTTTTAGGAAACGCTGGTACAATTGTTTTAAAAACCGTTTCTACCAAAGCAGGAGTAGCAATTCCAATGGTATCTGAAAGGGAAATTCGTTGAATGTCAAATAAGCTGGTTAAGCGATAACTCCATTCAGCTAACATATCTGGTGACCAAGCATCTCCGTATGGATTTCCAAATCCCATGGACAAATACAACACTAATTGTTTGTTTTGTTTGGCGCATATGGTTGCGATTTCTGTCACTCGGTGCAACGATTCATCAGTAGTAGCATTTGTATTACGCTGTTGAAAAGTCTCGGAAATCGAAAAAGGATAACCCAAATAGGTGATTTGTTCAAAATTAGCAGCTTCCTTCGCGCCTCTTTCATTTGCAATAATTGCAAGTAACTTGGTGTTATTCAAAGCTAACTTTTCAATCACAGCAGCTGTATCAGCTAATTGCGGAATTGCTTTCGGTGAAACAAAACTTCCAAAATCCAAGGTGTCAAATCCACACTCCAACAATTCATTCAAGTAGTTGACCTTTTTTTCTGTTGGAATGAACGAAGCAATACCTTGCATGGCATCTCTAGGGCATTCTGTTATTTTGATGACGTTGTTCATTTGGCGGTTTTACGTTGTTTCAAAATTGCTTGGTTGATTTGTTTCACCAATCTCGGTCCTTCGTAAATAAATCCAGTGTAAATTTGAAGTAACACAGCACCAGCAGCCAATTTCTCAAGTGCATCTTCCGCTGAATGAATTCCGCCAACTCCGATAATTGGAAACGAATGATTTGATTTTGAACTTAAGTAAGCAATTACCTCTGTTGATCTCGAACGAACTGGTTTACCTGAAAGTCCACCTGCTCCTATTTCATCAATACGCGCATCTGAAGTTCGTAACTTTTCTCTAGAAATTGTTGTGTTTGTTGCGATAACACCAGCAATTTTTGTTGTCGCGACAATATCAATAATATCATCTAATTGTTCGTCTGATAAATCTGGAGCAATTTTTAAAAATATTGGTTTTATTGAATTGATTTCCAAACGTTTATCCATTAACGATTGAAGTAAATCTGTTAATGGTTTTTTATCTTGCAATGCTCTTAAATTTGGAGTATTAGGTGAAGAAACATTGACAACAAAGTAATCAACATGTTGTTCCAACGCCAAATAACACTTCATGTAATCCGATTCCGCTTCTTCATTTGGAGTGACTTTGTTTTTTCCAATATTACCACCAATGATACACGAAGGTTGCATTTTCTTTAAACGTTCGACGATAATTTCAGCGCCATCGTTATTAAATCCCATTCGGTTGATAATTCCTTCATCTTCGATCAGTCGAAATAATCTTGGTTTAGGGTTACCTTCTTGACCGACTGGTGTTACGGTGCCAATTTCAACAAAACCAAAGCCACAAGCAGCTAATTCATTGATTGCAAGTGCATTTTTATCGAAACCTGCAGCTAATCCAACAGGATTTGGGAAGGTTATTCCTGCTACAGTAGTATGCAACATTGGGTCATTTAATTGAAAGCGTTTCTTCCAAAAAAAACGAACAAAAGGAACTTTTAACCAAAATTTCAAAACTGAAAACGTGAAATAATGAGCTTTTTCAGGATCGAAACGGAAAAGAATACTTTTGATGAAAGAATACATGTTTTTTTTCTCAAAGGTATAAACACAAAACGAGGTAATCAACATGGACTACCTCGTTTTTTGTTATTTTTTGAAGAAATTTAGAATTTAGAACGCAATTTAGCTTGTTTGTAGCGTAGACGTTTTGTTCCAACTTGATGAAATGTGATATTTTTTGTGAGTGTGAAATTCACATAAATCAAACCATCATTTTGTTTATCCCCTCTTTGAGATCCTGGCTCAAACCATGAAGGTGTTGTTGCTGGATTTGAAAGCGCTGCAGAAGCTGGACCAACCTGTGTTATAAGAACTGCTGGATCGTAATATACACCATGGACATCATCGATATAATCAGAAAAAGTTTTGATATAAGATATTTCAATTCCAATTCTCCAATACCTAGAAATACCCATACGCATTCCGATTCCCATCGGAATTGTAGCTGTCACACGTTTATATGGAGCTGCACCTCCAGGCAATCCTTGTCCTTCTGTTTTTAGTTCGTGTAAATTATACCACTCACCGTTGTATTGTGCTTGCGGATTAAATAACATCACACCAATCCCCGAAAACAAATAAAATTGTTCGTTTTTTTCTCTAAATCCTTTTAATCCAGGTATTTTATAGCGTCTTCCAAATTTTTCATTAGCGAATAAAATAAATTCAAATCGTTGAGAAAAATTCAAAACTGGAGATCTAAATTGTAAATTACGATTAAAACGAACGGGTTCATTTGTATGTGCATCACTCCCTTTAATCATACCAAAATTCAAGATACTTGTCGTAGAATAATATGGATGAAAACGGTAACGAAAACCTATTGAACCTCCAATATTCGTTGAGTTAAAATCGTAATCTTTTAAGCTATAATCCGTTCCAATTTTATCTGCACCTCCTAAATCACCCAGAAAACCTGTGGCACCCAAACCAAAAACAAGCTCTTTTTTATTCATTGACCAGTTTCGTTGCGTATTAAAATACTGTCCAAAATAAAATGGAATTGAAACAAATAACAAGAGAAAAGTTGTGAGAATTTTATTCATCTTTAAAACTAATTGGTAGTAAATCCGGTGCTAAATTAGTTTAATTTATTGAAGTGAACAAGTTAAATGCATTGAATTTTAAAATGGCATTTGTTGAAAAGTGTATTAAAAAAAAATAGGCTTCACAAATTTGAGGAAGCCTATTCGTTTCGATGCACGAACATGTTATGCAGCTCTGTTGTATGATAAAAAATTACTTCTTAATTTTTCTAATGCGCGGAATGTTTTCACTTTTGCATTATTTTCAGTCAAACCTAATTGTTCCCCAATTTCTTTGAAACTTAATTGCTCAAAGAAACGCAGTTCAATTAATTGAAGTTGTTCTGGTTTCAAAAATTGGAGCGCCTGTAATAATCGTTTGCGATTTATTTCTTGTTCTTCATTTTCTGCAAATAAATCTTCAAAAACAGCTAGTTGTATCGATTCTATCTGAACAACATGCTTGAATTTATCTTCTCTGAATTGTTGGTACAATTCACTTTTCGCAATACGGTATAACCATGAGCCGAATGGTACACCACGAAATTCATATTGATGAATTTTGTTGATTGCTTTGATAAAGACTTGAGAAACTAAATCGTGAGCAGTTTCTTGATCAACTACACGCTGTTTCAAATACCTTAAAATTGGCGCGTAATACTTGCGGTAAAGTGGTTCAAACTTTTTTGGGTCTAACTTCGCTTGAGTTACCCACTGCAATTCTTCACGGAGCGCATCCGGAGTTTGATGGAAATAAGCACTAACTGACATGGTTTTAATTTTTGGGTTTGCATTGCTAACTTGGGGTTTATTTTAGAACGCAATTTATTTAAAAATATTGTTTCATCGAACATTTTTAACATTTCAATGAACATTTTTATTTTTAACCCTGTGAATAAAAACCTATTTTTCACTTGTAAACACCTAGTTTTTATAGGAAATTGTATCGGTTAAGGTCAATAAAAAAAGTTGCACTGCGCGCACATCTTTTTGAGTAATTGGTGTTTTTTTTATGAAATTAGATTGATTTACATGAAGTCCACCTCCATTTGAATAGTGTTTTATCACTTCAATTAATGTAAAAACACTTCCATCATGCATATACGGTGAAGTTATTCCACAATTTCTCAAACTTGGAATTTTGAACTTTCCTTTATCAACTTCCTTTAAAGTTATACGGAATCTGCCTTGATTATCCTCATCACTTTTTGTAAATCCATTAGTTGCAAATCCATAAGTAGTGAAATCAGGTGCGGGATGACAAGCAATGCAATTCAATTTTCCACTAAACAGCTTCCATCCTCTTTTTTCTTCAACCGATAAAATTGTTTTATTTCCCGCTAAATAACGATCGAATTTACTTGCCCTACTCCTTAACGTTCGTTCAAAAGCTGCAAGTGCGCGCGTTAAAACAAATGCATCAATTGGTTTTCCAAATGCTTTTTGTGCTAAAAACCGATAATAGGAATTCCTTGAAAGTCGCTGTAAAACAATGGGTAACGATGCATTCATTTCATTGTGATCTAATAAGGGAACAATTACTTGACGTTCCAGCGTTGGAATTGCGCCATCGAAATGAAAACTTTTACTGCGATTTACATTTAAAATCGATGGTGTGTTTCGAAACGCTTTTCTTCCAAAAACACCAGTAGAAAAAGCAACAGTATCTGCAAACGCATGATTGGGTTGATGACAGCTAGCACATGAAAGTTGTTTGTTAGACGATAAATTTTTATCAAAAAACAAATAACGACCCAATGTTTGTTGAGCATTCAACTGTTCAATCCGAACAAAAGAAGGTTGTTTTCTTGAGTTATTGCAACGAGTAAGAAACAAGAAAAGCAAAACAAAAACGAGCAGTTTCATTGACGACATCCGAAATTCATCATTGAAAGTAACAATAAAGCACGAAATCGCGAAAGAATTTGCATTTTTGTCCCATGAATAAATTGGTACAGCACTTTTTTCTTTTGTTTTTAATCATGTTTGGCAGCAATCGATTAGTTGGTCAAAAAGACACGATTTTACCCTATGAATTATACGATGAAAAACTCGTGCTGTATACTGATTTGGGATTCAACTCTGCTCCTAGCTCCATTACTTATCCATTTAAAAGTGATGTAGAAAAATTAAAACTTCGAAATAACTACAATGCGTTATTAGGTTTGGGTTTTTCGTATAAATGGTTGTCATTTCGTTTTAGTCTTGCTGTTCCTGGAGCAAGTCGTGCTAAATCGCGCTATGGAACTTCCAATTACTTTAATTTTGGTTTTGATTTTAGTTTAAAGCGTTTTTTTTTCGATGTTGATTTACAAGGAAACCAAGGATACGCATTTAAAAATGCTTACAAATGGAATGATAGCTTGAATAAATTAAAGCCAAATATTATTCGCGAAGACATAAACACTTTTAGTTTTTCCTTAAATACTTGGCATTTTTTTAACGACCATTTTAAAATGCAACCATTTCGAGGGTCAACTGGTGCTTACACGAAAGACATTCAATCATTTTATTTGAAATACACATTCAATGTCTACAGTATTTATTCGAATGAAAAATCGATTATTCCTTATCAATTAATTGACAGCACGAATTCAAAAACAAGCGCAACATCCGTTGGAGCAGTTGATTTAGGTGTTCTACCTGGATTTGCTTATGTCAAACGTTTCAACGATTTTCAAATTGGAGCAATGGGCGGATTTGGAGTTGTGGTTCAAAGCAAATTTTACAAATACGACAATTCATTTCGTAATTTCATTGGACTTGCGCCACGATATGACTTAAAATTAATAGCTGGTTATAACAAACCGAAATATTACGTTATGCTCGTTACTGATTTTGACAACAAATCATTTCGGTTTAATGACTTGATATTTAGACAAACCTACTATTCGATGCGATTAGTTGGCGGAATACGATTGGGAATTGACCGAGATAAAATAAAATTGCGTCGTATTAAAATTTTCGGTCAAGAACTTTAATGCGCCAATTTGATCTCAACTCTCCAACAGTTTGGACTAGTGGTTGATAAAAATACGCATCCGGATAGTTTTTTAATTCAGAAAAATGAACCAACTTCAATCCGTTATCACTTTCCACTAAGAAATTCATTCGGTTAAAAAAGTCAATTCCAAATTGATCACCAAGCGATTTTATAAAACGAACAGATGCATCTATTGAACAACCTGAAGCACCATAAACTCGTTCATCAACAGCTAAAACAACGTGAAAATCTCCTACAAGTTCACCTTGAGCCTTTAACTTAGTGCCGTGTGCTGCCCATTCGTTGATGAAATCATTTAATTGTTTTGCTATTGTATTTTTTTCAGCAGTTGTAAAGGCTCTATCACTTTGATAAAGCCAAACTTTTGCTGTTTCGGGAAAATCGTTTAATATCATTATAAATCGGCTGCATTAGCAATTAACTCAGCAACGTCAAGCACTTGAATGTCATTTTCTTTGTTGAAATTTTTCAAGCCATCCGTTAACATGGTATTACAAAAAGGACAACCCGTTGCTATGACATCCGCATTGGTTGCCAAGGCATCTTCCGTTCGTTCGATATTGATTTCTTTGTTTCCTTTTTCTGCTTCTTTGAACATTTGAGCGCCACCAGCTCCACAACACAAACCATTTGTTTTGCAACGTTTCATTTCCACTAATTCAGCATCCAATTTTTCAATTAGTGAACGTGGAGCTTCGTATACATCATTCGCACGACCTAAATAACAAGGATCGTGGAAAGTTATTTTCTTTCCTTTAAATGTTTCACCATTTTCCAAAGCTAATTTTCCTTGGTTGATTAACTCTTGAATTAATTGGGTATGGTGAATCACTTCGTAATTACCACCTAATTCTGGGTATTCATTTTTCAAGGTATTGAAGCAATGCGGACAAGCAGTTACAATTTTTTTGATTTCGTAAGCATCCAGCACTTGAATATTCATCATTGCTTGCATTTGGAAAGTAAATTCATTTCCTGCACGTTTAGCTGGATCGCCAGAACATGATTCCTCTGCACCAAGTACAGCAAAATTGACCGAACAATTGTTAAGTATTTTAACGACTGCTTTGGTGATTTTTTTTGCTCGATCATCAAAACTTCCAGAACATCCTACCCAAAATAGAATATCAGGAGTTTCGCCTTTTGCCATCATTTCGGCCATTGTTGGTACATGTAACTGACTCATAATGTTATTTTTCGAATACTTGAATATTTGCGTTCGTGTCAACTAAATTAGTGAATTTCCCTTCAAATCGCGTTGCTCTAACGATATGATTATCAATCCAGTGATAGTTTCCTCCTCTTGGTTTCCCCATTAACAATGCGTGATAGTTGAATCCGTTTTCATCCAGCCAAGTTGTTGTAACTGCACGATGTTCTTCCACTCTTGACGTGAAAAAAGTAATGATATGTCCTTCATTGAACCAATTGTTTATTGTTTCAAGCGCATCGGGATACAATGCAGCTGTAGCCATTCTTTCTGGCTCTTCATTTGGAATATCATCACAAATTGTTCCGTCAATATCTATCAAATAATTTTTTACATGATCTGGTAACTTTGGGGAAAGTACTTGACCATTTTCAACAACTTGAATTAAGTTTGTTTCATTCTTCATAACCTTGGTATTTCAATTAAAAATAAATTAATCTTCATGAATCCAGTTTCCTCTATCAGATTGAGAAAACTGCCAAGGGGCACCATTATTTTCGATATTTGTTAGCATTCCAGCTAATTCGCTTGGAACTTTTGATTCTTCCATCACTAAAAAACGACGTAAGTCAATAATGATTGAAAGTGGATCAATATTTACAGGACATTCTTGTACACACGCGTTACACGAAGTACATGCCCAAATTTCTTCTTCTGAAATATAATCACCCAACAACGATTTGTTGTCATCGTAATCAGCGCCATTTTTACGTTTCGCATCACCTAATTCCACCATGCGATCTCTGGTGTCCATCATGATTTTACGTGGCGATAATTTTTTACCCGTCAAGTTTGCTGGACAAGATGAAGTACAACGACCACATTCCGTACACGTATATGCATCCATTAAATTCTTCCAAGTCAAGTCAGTGACATCTTTAGCTCCAAAACGTTGTGGTTCTTCATCCGAAGTTGGTTGCGCAGCGTAAGGATCGGCATTTGGATCCATCATCAGCTTCACTTCGTTTGTTACCGATTCCATATTCGTAAACTTTCCTTTTTTAGCTAAATTGGAATAATACGTATTTGGAAAAGCCAATAAAATATGGAAATGCTTAGAATAAGGAAGGTAATTCAAGAACGCAAGCACCATTGCGAAATGTCCCCACCAGCCAATTTGTTCCAAACTATGTAACGAATGTAGCGACAAACCATCAAATAAAAGTGGACCTAACCAAGATGAAATAGCGAAATTGTACGAAGCATGACCTTGCAATACATGAGCAACTTCATCAGCTCCATTCATGGTGAAAATACACGAAACCAACACAATTTCCATCAACAGAATTAGGTTTGCATCCTTTTTAGGCCAACCAGCTAATTCCTTCATGTTCAAACGAGGTAATTTCAATAAATTTCTGCGCGCTAAGAACGCAACTGTTGCTATCAAAGCTAGCAAAGACAAGACTTCGATAAACGAAATCATAAACGTGTAGAATCCTCCTAATGCTGCTGCAAACGTTCGATGTCCGTTTGTAATACCATCTGTTATGATTTCAATTAATTCGATTTGAGTGATGACAAATGCTGCATATAATGCCAAGTGAAGCAAAGCTGGAATTGGTCGCGTGAACATTTTCTTTTGTCCCAATGCTACCAAAGCCATTGTTTTCCAACGTTCTGCTTTGTTATCAGAACGATCAATTGCTCGTCCCATGTGAATGTTTGCGACTATTTTACGGACATTCCAAAAAAAGAATCCGAAACCTGCACAGCATAAAATGCTAAAAACTAATATTGAAATCATAGTAATTGATTAATCAGGAATAGTATCCAATAATTTACGTAATTTTTTCTCGTCTTTTCCGCTGATTGGAACACCTTTTGTTTTGCCTCCAAAAACCGAAATATGGATGTATCTTTCTGGATGTACTTCAATGTCATCGACTAACTCTTGTAACTCTTTGTTCGTTTTTACCAACTCGTTATACAATTGATCATCTTTCAATAATTTACCAATACTTCCTTTACCACTATTCACCTCTTCTAAGGTCATGTTGAGTTTTTTAATGGTCATTTGGGCATCTAAAATCACCGATTTGTAATCTACAGTAACCAAATCATCAGTGATCTTCTTTGTATTACCAAGAATACCCGCAATTTTATCGTTACTTGCTTTTAAATTCCCTGTGATACTTTCTAGATTGGTGAAAATTCGTCCCATTTTAACGCGCTCTGATGCAACCAAAGTTTCCAATTCTACTGCTACGTTACCAAATCGGTGAATTGCAATTTTAACTTCTTGCATGGACGCTTGAATTTGTGAAGTCGCGGTTGTATCCCAGAATCCTTTTAATGAATTTACCGTTTTGTCGACTGTACTCATCAAACCTTGTAGTTTTTGAGTGATAGGATCAGCGTATGCTTTTACTTGCGACATAATATCTTGCGCCACAGTACCGTAAATAACGTCATTAGGAGCATAAAATCCTTGACTTGGTATTGGGTTTAACGTCAATAACAAACCTTTGTTAAACAAATCAAACGAACCAATTTCTAATTTGGAACCTTTTGGGATTTTAAAATTATTTTCATTGATATTAAACGCAACTTTTACCATTGAAGCTGAGTCTCCTGTTGGATTGTATTCAACAGATAAAACTTTACCTACAATGACACCATTGACATAAACTGAAGTCGCTGGTCCTAATCCACCTGAATTAGGAAAATATGCAATGTATTGATCGTCACCACCCAAGAATGAATTTCCTTTTAAAAAATTGACTCCAGCTACCAATAAACTTATTGATAAAATGGTAATAATTGCTGCTTTTATTTCTTTTGAAATTTTCAAAACCGTTTAATTTTCTGCTAATTTAATAGCTTTTTCTAAATTGATGCGCTCTCCATTTTGAAAAGCCACTACAAAAGCATTTGGAAAACCTTTTTGTCGGAGTTCGTTTTTATATGCATTTGCAGCTTTAAAATCATTTTCAAACTGACCTGTTGTGTATTTAAAAAAACCATCTTGTTGGTATTCCATCACTTCAAAACCTTTGAAACGAGCAGCGTTTTTAGCTAATTTCACTTCAGATGTTTCAATTTGAATCCTAAAGGTAACAAGTTCTTTAGTAGGTTCAACAGTTGTCGGTAAATTTTGTTTTGGAGCTTCTGGAACTTCCTCAACAATTGGCTTATTTGTTACTGAAGTAACACCTTCTAAATCGCTTTTGTATTTTTCAAAAGCACTGAACATTGCATTAGCCATTCTAATCTGCCCGTCATTTTCTCCCAAAAACTTTTCTTCACCTGGATTTGTTAAAAATCCAGTTTCAATTAACACACTCGGCATCGTTGTTTTGTACAACACAAGAAAACCTGCTTGTTTAACTCCCCTGTCGTAACGTCCAAGTTTTTTAAATTCTTGTTGTAATTTACTTGCAAATAAAATGGATTGATCAAGAAAAACGGACAGTTGAAGTTGACGTGCAATAATAGCATCTGGTGATAAATCAAAATCCTTGTACTTTTCACCTTTATCAGCTTCCAAATAAATGGTGCTATTTTCTCTATCGGCTATTTTTGCTTGTGACTCGGTTCTGTGCAAACCTAAAACATACGTCTCAGAACCAAATGCTGCAGGTGAAGCAGAATTTGCGTGAATACAAATGAATAAATCAGCTTTAGCGCGATTAGCAATCTTTGCACGCTCATCTAACTCCACAAACACATCCTTATCACGTGTGTAAATGACTTTTATACCAGGATATTTTGCTTTGATTGCATTCCCTAATTTTAATGCGATGGATAAACAAACGCTTTTCTCATTGGAAGCTGCTCCATGACATCCTGGATCCTTACCACCATGTCCAGCGTCAATGACGACAGTTTTTATAGCTGAATTAATTGTATCCTGTTTGCTACTTGTAGATTTGAAAGCTAATAATACAAAAGGTATACTAGCAAAAAACAATTTTATTACTGATTTCTTATTTTTCATATCCAACTGGTACAATTTTATTTGTAAAATTACTTGGAGTTACAACGACAAATGATTGCTTTTAAAAAACTTATTTATGTTCCAATGTTAATAACACAAATCACGCTATTAAAAAATGAAAAATGTGAAAGAACGTTACACAATTTACTCGTGCGAAAGTAATTTTGTAGCTTTGTGTTCGTTAAACAACAAGTGTATATTCTGAAACAACATATTTCTTTCTCAAAAAGCATCCATAAAATCATTGGCTTGTTGTTGTTTTTGTTGATTTCAACAGCAAACGAGCACCTTCATGCGCAAACAAACGATAGCATTTCAAAAAAAAGAGTAACACTGAATAAAAGTGATTTCACTTCGCTCGTAAAATACAATGCTGCAGATTCCATTTATTCCGATTTCAAATCGCAACAACTTCATTTATATGGCAAGGCTTTTTTATCGTACGAAGGTATTTCAATGAATGCTGGTTATATACTTGTTGATTTCGGTAAAAATGAAGTCCTCGCAACCTATTCAAAAGACACCACAACTTTCAAAGAAGGCAAACCTACTTTTGTTGAAAATGGTGACACCATGTGCGCAGGAAGCATTCGTTACAATTTTCAAACAAAAAAAGGATACATCCAAGAATTGGCGCTTAAACAACAAGAATATTATTTGTCGATGGAAACTGCCAAACGACAAGCAAATGAGGAAATCCATTTTGTACAAGGTAAATTCACAACTTGTAGTTTGGAAGAACCGCATTATCATTTTCAATTGTCAAAAGCAATTTTAGTTCCTGAAAAGCGCATTGTGACTGGTCCTATGAATTTATGGATAATGGGAGTGCCAACTCCACTAGGTTTGCCATTTTCAATTTTACCGCAACAAAAACCAACAATCAAACCAAACGGTGTTTTAATGCCTCAAATATCGATCGTTTCACCTTATGGAATGGGCGTTCAAGATTTAGGTTTTTACCAGCCAATCAATCAAAAAATTCAAACGAGCATTTACGGAACATTTTATTCGCGTGGTACTTTTGGAATGCGTAATAAAACAGATTACAATGTCCGCTATAAATTCAAGGGGTCTGTTGATTTAGGATATACACGGTTTCGTTATGGTTGGCCAAACAACAATTCAATCAATGCTTTTGTCGTAAAATGGACACACATTCAAGACGCCAAAGCAAATCCAAACTGGACATTTAATTCTGCAGTTAATTTCAACTCGCGCAGTACCAATAAAGCAACTTTGAATGTGCAAAACACACAACAATATTTTGAAAATAATTTAAATTCAGATATTCGATTGGGAAGGAAATTTGGAGCTAAACCATTTACTGCTGATCTTAAATTGAATATGCGCCAAAATTCTAAAAGTAAACTTATTGATTTAACTGCACCTGTATTCAATATTCAAACAACTGCGCGTATTTTTCCTTTTAAAGCAATAAACAAAATCATTGGAATGACCTATGCTGGTGAATTCCAAGCACGCTCTTCTTTTAAAGATAGTTATTTGAAAAACAAAGCATTTGATAGTATCGCTAGTCAATTCCGTACAGGAGCAAATCACCGTTTTAATGTACAAGCTACTTTTAGTTTGTTGCGCGGTGCTATTCGATTAAGCCCAAGTGCAAATTACAGTCAAAGCTATAATTTTCAAACTATCACAAAATCTGTTGATGCATCGAATAAGCTAATTGTTGATACACTTAACTCTGGAGGTTTGGAACATGTTTTTAATTCGTCAGCATCATTAACAAGTACACTCTACTCGTATTATCGCTTTATTGGAAAACGAAAAACTGTTTTACGTCACATCATGACACCGACAGTTTCGTTCAATTATTCACCAGCAATTCAACTAGGAAAAGCTAGTTATACTGATACATCAGGAAAAATCATCAACTATTCACGCTTTGAACGAAGTCTCTACACAAGTGGAATTGGCCAATCAAATGGTCGCATTGCGATTGGTATCAATAATTCATTTGAATTGAAACAAAAAAGTAGCAAAGACACCATTACAGGATTCAAAAAAACACGCTTAATTGATAATTTATACGTGAGTACCGATTACGATTTGTACAAAGACACGATGAAATGGAATGATATCGCTTTCCGCTTGGTGATTAATCCAGTTGAAACATTTAACATTACAATCAATGGCGTTCATTCGTTGTATGCTTGGAATAAAATTACTGGAAGTTCCGTGCAACAATTCGCATTTGAAAACAACCAAGGAATCGGCAGACTAAAATCCGGATCCGTTTCAACTTCTTGGACGTTTACAGCAAAAAAAAATCGAGACCGCTTAAAAAACAGTAGCAGTAATGCGCTTAATACTTGGAATCCAAATTATCAGCAATGGATCAACTCCCCTACACAACTGATACTTTTCGATATTCCTTGGAAAATAAGTGTTGAACACATTTTGTCGCTTGCAACAAATTCCAATCAAACGACTTTTGCTACCAAACAATACCTTCCAACCCATACGCTTCGTTTATCAGGAGATTTTTCATTTACAGAAAATTGGAAAGTAGCTTCTAACCTATTATTAGATGTTGAAACAGGGAAAATTACCAATTTCAATATCAACATGTTCCGCAATATCCATTGTTGGAATGTAAGTTTTAATTGGACGCCGATTGGAACAAACAAAAACTTTTTCATCAGCTTACGAGGAACAGCTGCAGCATTGCAAAATGTTAATTTAAACATTCGCAGACCTCCTGTCGTTTTTTAACTTATTGACTACGTGATTCCTTTACAAATAGATGTTCAGCG
This sequence comes from uncultured Flavobacteriales bacterium, assembly GCA_937973685.1. Taxonomy (GTDB): domain Bacteria; phylum Bacteroidota; class Bacteroidia; order Flavobacteriales_D; family Crocinitomicaceae; genus Fluviicola. The sequence goes on from CALJKJ010000003.1 coordinate 72,910, forward strand.
CGCACCTCAAAAAGGTGATTTATTGCTTTCCGAACCTTTTTTAAATGACGATCATTTTTCACGAGCTGTTATTTTAATTTGTGAAACGACGAACGAAGGTGCTTTTGGATTGATTTTGAATCAAACACTCGATTTGAAGTTGTTGGAATTCATGCAAAACATTGGGAAATTCGATTCAATTGTTGGTATTGGTGGACCAGTTGACCAAGAACAGTTATTTTTCATTCATTCTTTTCCAGATTTAACTGCAGCGATCTCCATTTCGGATAATTTTTATTTGGGAGGTGATTTTGAAGAATTAATTAAAAAAGTTGAAGCTGGCATATATCCATCTGACGAAGTGCGCTTCTTCATCGGTTATACGGGTTGGAGCGAAGGACAATTGCAAGAAGAAATAGCTGATAAAACGTGGATTGTTACCAAGCCTCCAGCAGGTTTCTCCGTTTACAACACAAAAGATGACCAACTTTGGGAAATCATTTTAAAAAGTATGGGAGGAAAATACAAACAAATGGCAAGCTTTCCGGTAAATCCAAATGAAAATTAAGTTCCCGTTTTTTTCTTTTTAGATCGAAGCTCAAAATAAGCGTTTTTCAACTATTTTTGTTTAAAATAAATTCATGGCAATTCCATTAGCAGAACGCATGCGTCCAAAGCAACTTTCCGATTATATCGGGCAGGCTCACTTGTTGCATGAAAACGGTTCATTGCGTAAAGCGTTGGATGCAGGAATTTTACCTTCCATGATTTTTTGGGGTCCTCCGGGAGTTGGAAAAACGACTTTAGCTAACTTATTAGCGGGACATTTAAACCGACCTTTCTACACACTGTCTGCTATTTCATCAGGTGTTAAAGATGTGCGCGAAATCATTCAAAAAGTGGAACAGCAAGGAATGTTTCAACAAAGTGGCGCTGTTTTATTCATCGATGAGATTCACCGTTTTTCTAAGTCTCAACAAGATTCTTTGCTAGGTGCAGTCGAAAAAGGCACAGTAACATTGATTGGAGCAACAACAGAAAATCCTTCTTTTGAAGTTATTTCCGCCCTCTTGTCACGTTGCCAAGTGTATACCTTGGAAAGTCACAGTGTTGCTGACTTGAGCTTACTTTTGAACCGAGCTATCACTGTTGATGTTGATTTGGCAAAACGTCAAATTGAATTACGCGAAACAAAAGCCTTAATGGCGGTTGCTGGAGGAGATGCTCGTAAAATGCTCAACTTGTTCGAGATGATTGTTGGGACGTTTTCATTAAACGAAACAGCTGTTATCACCGATAAATTGGTTTTTGAACTTGCACAACAACGTGTTCGCTACGATAAAGACGGAGAACAGCATTACGATATTATTTCTGCTTTTATCAAATCCATTCGCGGAAGTGATTCCGATGCAGCAATCTATTGGTTAGCTCGTATGATTGAAGGTGGTGAAGATCCAAAATTTATCGCACGACGCTTATTGATTTCTGCTGCTGAAGATATTGGACTTGCAAATCCAACAGCATTGATACTTGCAAATAACACCTTTCAAGCGATACAAACAATTGGATGGCCCGAAGCGCGCATTATTTTGGCAGAATGCACCATTTATTTGGCCACATCTCCAAAAGGAAACGCAGCATATTTAGCAATTGACGAAGCGCTTGCAGAAGTTCGTCAGTCATCCGACCTCCCCATCCCATTGCATTTAAGAAATTCTCCAACTAAATTGATGAAGGATTTGGGTTACGGAGAAAATTATCAATATGCACATCATTTTCCTGGTAATTTTGTTGCGCAACAATATTTACCAGACGAACTAAAAGATAGAAGCTTTTTTCATCCCGGAAGTAGTAAACGTGAACAAGAAATTGCGCAACAAATAGCAACACTTTGGCCAACTAAAACAGAGAAATGAACGCTTTGATTTATTATTTGTTCGTATACCCACTTTCAAAGTTACCGCTTTGGTTGACGTATCGTTTTGCCGATTTTTTCTACGTGCTGTTCATCACAGTGATTCCTTACCGCAAAAAAGTAATAACTCAAAACCTGAAGCGTTGTTTCCCAGACTTAACAGATAAAGAACGTAACAAAATACGCCGGCAGTTCTATTTTTCTTTTGCCAACATGCTTGTTGAAGGAGTGAAAAATTTAGGGATTTCAGAAAACGAACTCAGAAAACGATTTGTCATTAAAAATCCTGAGTTAATTGCTGATTTACACAACGAAAACAAAAGCGTTTTATTGATTTCAGCTCATTATTTGAATTGGGAATGGATGATTACGGGAATGAATTTATTTTTTCCGCATCAAGCAGTTGGAATTGGGATGCCCTTGAGCAGCGGTTTTTGGGATAAAAAGATCAATGCTCTACGCTCACGCTATGGAATGAAAATAATTCACTCCAAAATTGTCAACCGCTCATTTGAAGAATTTCAGCAACACAACGAATTAACTGCAACGTTGGTGTTAGCCGATCAAAGTCCGGGAGATACCAACAAAAGTTATTGGATGCCTTTTCTTGGACAACCGACTGCTGTTGCTTTTGGTACGGAAATGTTAGCGAATAAATTCAACCAAGCAGTTGTGTTTTATTTACCCAAACAAATCAAACGCGGATACTACGAAGTAACATTGGAATTGATAACGAAACAACCAGAAACGTTGAATTGGGGAGAATTAACCGAAGCACATGTCGCTAAATTAGCTGCTCGATTACTCGAAACACCTGCTCCTTGGCTTTGGTCGCATAAACGTTGGAAAAGAGAAGAACCGGTTGATTTTGAAACACTTAAAAATACGCAACGTGAAAAATTTAATCGGACTTTTCGTACTTAGTAGTTGCATCAATGGTTTTTCGCAACTCCTATTTACAAGCAAAGACACATTGCGATTTACAGCAGACTCTTCTTATGCGCGCTCAATTGTTCGATTCAATAACGAGTTGGTTTTTGGCACATCTAAAACAGGAGTAATCAGCTACAACGAACAAACAAAAGCAACGAAAACGCTCATCTCAAGAAGCTCTGATGGAGAATTTCGGGATTTAGCAGTTAAAAAGGACGTATTGTATGCGATGATTTCTGGAAAAAATGGCATTGTTTATCAATACAAAAGACAAAAAACGAAGATTATCTTTCAGCAAAAAGGAATTTTTTTAGACGATATTATTTTGTCAAAAAACAAACTATACCTGCTTGGAGATCCAATAAACAATCATTTTTTTATTGCACAACTTATACTAAATAAAAACCATACAGATTCGTTAACACAATTATACAACCAACCCGAAGAAGCTTGTTATGCAGCAAGTGGAAAAACAGCTTGTCTGCTATCAAAAGCAAGTTATAGTTTTGTTTCTGGTGGTTTGTCGAGTGCGCGTTTTCATCACATCAATTGGCAAACAAAAGCGATGGAAAGTGTCGAACTTCCAATGACAACTGGGATTGGTGCTGGTCCTTTTGCTATCTTTTTTCAAACACCTTTAACCGGCGTGATTGTTGGTGGGAATTATTTAAAACCTTCAATTTCAAGTGGTACAGCATGTTTCACTTTTGACGGCGGTAAAACATGGCAAAAAAGTGAAACATCTGGTTACCGATCGTGTGTGACAGGAAACGATCATTTTTTAGTTGCTTGTGGAACGAATGGAATAGACTATTCGTTAGACGGTGGCGCACATTGGGTGAAATTGGATAATGGTAATTTTTGTGCTTTGATGCTCGAAAATAACCGACTTTACGCTACAACAAACAAAGGATATTGCATTGTTTATCAATTGATTAATTCCACTCATTAAATGGCATTTGGAATTACATATCACCACTGCTCGGAACAAGTCATTCAAGAAATTGAATCGATCATTACTGATTGGCAATCAATGAAAAACGAAATGCAAGTCCATACTAGTGGGTCAACTGGTAAACCACGACTAATCAAACATGCAAGAAATCAAGTAATTGCTTCAGCAGAGCGTACAAATTCATTTTTCAACCTAAGAGAAACAAGTTCGGTTTTACTTTGTATCTCACCACAAACTATTGGGGGGAAAATGGTCATTATTCGAGCGCTTGTTGGGAATTACACAGTTCATTGCGTGCAAGCTCAAAAAAATCCATTTGTTCAATTGCCTATTGATTTACATGTTGATTTTGCATCGCTGGTACCCTATCAATTAACGGAAATCGTTGCTACCGAACCTACTTTGTTAAAGCGAGTTGGGAAAATACTTATTGGAGGAGCGAATATACCCGCATTATTAGAAGAAACTTGTGCAAAGATTCACGCTAATTGTTTTGTTGGTTATGGAATGACTGAAACAATTTCACACATAGCGTTACGGAAATTAAATAATCCATATTACTCTGTTTTAGAAGGAGTTAGAGTAACTCAATTAAACAATGAAACAATTATAAATGATACCAAAATCAGTGTCGAAAATTTAGTTGTTTCTGATGTTATAGCATCACTGAATGAGCAGCAATTCAAATGGATTGGTCGATCTGATTTTGTTATTAATTCAGGAGGAATAAAAATACATCCCGAGCAGCTTGAATCGCTCGTTTCAACATATATTGCGACGCCATTTATTATTTCAAGCATTGATGATCAACAATTGGGAGAATGTTGTGTACTGGTAAGTGAAGCGCCTGTTTCTGGAGAGATGTTTAAAAAAATTCAAGACACCTGTTCGAACGCTTTTGGCAATTATTACCAACCAAAAAAACTAATTATTGCTACAATTTCCTATTTAAAGAATGGAAAAATAGATCGTATTAACACCCGACTTTCAATAAACGGAAAAGCATGACTAACAGCGAGTGTTATCGGATTTTAGGTTTGCCTTCAGGAGCATCTGACGCGCTGATTAAAAAGCAATTTAAAAAATTAGCGTTGCGTTTTCACCCAGATAGAAATCCTTCACCTGAAGCGCACGAGCATTTTATTCTAATTAGCAATGCAGTTGACCAATTACTGAAAGCAAAAGACACGGCAACGACTCAAACAAGGAAAAAGTCACGACCAACAAATCCAGAGAAAAAACGCGCGGAGCAAGAACAACGAATACGAGTTGCAAAAGAGCGTTTTGAACAACAACGCCGCAACGATGAATTGGAACAAGAACGCTATTTTAGATCGCTAACAACAGGAAAAAAATGGCAATTATACAAACTGATTGCTTTGCTCAGTTTTACCCTATCGATTGCACTTTTACTCGATTTGATGTTACCACATCACCTAGAAAAAGATAAGATGGTGGCTTTTTACCCAAAAGCTATTGGAGGAATTAAATATGATTATGTATACGAAATTGCTTTTTCAAAAAACAATACGTTGTTTGCTCAACGTTTTTTTGAAAATTGGAAACTCAGTGAGTCGCCAGTGATTATTGAAAAATCACGATTATTTCACACGCCCATTTCATTTCATGAAATGAACTCAAGTCCATCAATTCAAGCCTATTTCGATTTTAACCTCGCTGCTTTTGGACTTCCATTAATGATCTTATTTCTTGTTCCACTTATCCCCTATTTTTTTCAGCGAAAAACAGTTTATTTCACGTTTTTGTACCACGTTTCGTTTTGGCTAATTGGACCTTTGGGAGTGATTATTTTAGGTACGGGTGAACGGTTGAGTCATTTATTGACGCTTGGATTTGCTTGAAATTACTTTTTCATCGCTCTGTCCATATCACGCTTGTCATCTTTTTCTTTCAAATCATGACGTTTGTCGTGTAATTTCTTCCCGACAGCAGTAAACATTTCCACTTTTAACCAACCTTTTTCAGACAAAAAAAGTTTGGTCGGTATAATTGTATTTCCTTTAATTTTCATCCACTTTTCCAAGCGTTTGATCTCTTTTTTGTTCAGCAACAACTTTCTGTCCCATTTGGGTTGGTGGTTGTAAAAAGATCCGTTTTCATAGGGAGTAACGGTCATGTTTCGAATAAAAACTTGTCCGTTATCGACAATGCAATAAGCTTCTACAATTGAGGCTTTACCCGAACGGATACTTTTTATCTCAGTTCCAGACAATACGATTCCAGCAACGAATTCTTCATCCAAATGATATTCGAATTTTGCTTTCTTATTCCGTATGTTTACCTCGTTATTAGCCATTGATATTCAAAGCGTTTTTTCTACCCCAACGTTGCAAGGTACTATAAAAAAAGATGATACCAGTTAAAATTAATAAATGACTCAAATCATCTTTATTTAGCCATCTATGTAGGTTCAATTTGAACAAAAAGACAAACGCAGAAGGTAACATGATAATTACTCCAAGTGTCATCCATTTCAATTCTTCAGCACCCCTCTTTACGATTTTTTGTGCATAAAAACCTGTGTAAACAATGTACGTGAAAATTGCATCAATTGCAACAAAAACAAATTTCAATGTAAATAGCGCTAAAAGGAATAACACTATGCTTTTGAAAACAACTAAAAAGATATTTAATTTATTTTTTTTGGAATAGTTTTCAAAGTGAAACATGCCTAAACCAGCCATTGCATTAGAGACTGATCCGAAAAACCAACTGGGAATTTTACCGTACATTCCAAAATAATGAAAGAAGCCATGACCAAACATTCCTAAAAAAGTTGAGATGCCAAAAAACAAAAAGAATCGTTTCCAGAAATAATTAGCTGTATCGTTCCAATCTTTCAATTGGAAAAAGGCATAAAAACAAAAAAAAGCAATCATGCCATTGGTTACAATAGCCATTGGTTCTTGCAGTTGTAGTCCAAATAAGGAAAATTTGATAATATTCACGGTGCAAAAATAATAGGCATTTAGACATAAACAATAGCAATTGATAGAACTCTTTGATTATTTTTGTTGAAATGAATATTCCGTCCAAATATCTCGAAGAAGCGGTCGATCAATTTAGTTCGTTACCAAGTATTGGGAAACGAACTTCATTACGATTAGTATTGAATTTATTGAAACGTCCAGCAGATGAATTGGCACGTTTTGCTGAGATTATACAACACTTGAAAGAAAATGTAAAAACATGTCACGAATGTGGAAACATTTCTGATACCGACGAATGTTCCATTTGTGCAAACCCCGCTCGTAATCATCAACTTATTTGCGTCGTTGAAGACATTCGCGATGTAATGGCGATTGAAAGCACAGGTACATATGCTGGTTTGTACCATGTTTTGGGTGGCATTATTTCACCAATGGAAGGAATTGGACCGAGCGATTTATTCATTGACCCGTTAATTGAAAAGTGTGAAAGCGGAACAGTTTCTGAAATCATCCTTGCATTAAGTCCAACCATGGAGGGTGACACTACTAATTTTTACATTTACAAAAAATGCCTACATACTGGAGTGACAATATCCACTTTATCGAGAGGTATTTCTGTTGGATCTGAAATTCAATATGCTGACGAATTAACTTTGTCAAAATCAATTCAACAACGCACTATTTTCTCAGCTTAAGTTATTGATTTGCTGTTGTTTTTGGTTTTCGAAAAAGAAAAAACGATCCAATAGCGGCTATAAATAATAATGTTCCTGCAAAGAAAATAGCATTATTCGGATTTTGATTGAGCAACGACTTATAAATTGGACCAAAAGTTACCGTTTGAATAATCATTGGGATCACAATCATCATGTTAATAATCCCCATGTAAACTCCGTATTGTTTTGGAGGGATATCTTTAACGACCATCAAATAAGGAACCCCCATAATACTTGCCCAAGCAATACCTAAACCAATCACGCAAATAATCAATAGTGATTTACTTTCTACAAATGAAAAAGTAACCAATCCAATCGCAGCCAAAACAAGACATATCGCATGAACGTTTTTTGGTAAATTTTTAGCTAAAATGCGCATCAAAAACAACGCAAATACAAAAGTCACAACATTGTAAATTCCATTCAATAATCCTGTGAATCCAACTGCCAAACCATATTCTTTTGATTGTAAATCAGTTGTGTGAAAAACGTTTTTTGCGACTGATAGCGATGAAAACTGCCAATAGCAAAACAAACCATACCATTGAAACAAATAGATCAAAGCGAGTTTCCATAATGTTTTGGGCATTGTTTTTATTGCACTAAAAATTGAAATGAACGGTGAAACAAACGTAATTTTTTCAGCGCTCATTATTTCCAATTCTTCATCTGAAGGAGGAATCTCTTTGGTTTTGAACATGGACCAAATTATGGATGATATTGAAGCGAAAGCACCGATAAAAAATGCGATAAACACCCAGTATGGCAGACCATTACTTGCTAAGTTTGTGAGCCAATTGTTTTGTTGCAATAAATAAATACAAACGTTTGCTAATGTGATACCAAGTCCAGTAAAAAAGCTTTGAATCATGAACCCCCTGCGTTGTTCACTAACAGGCAAAACATCCGCTACAAAAGCCCTGTAAGGTTCCATTGCCGTATTATTTCCTGCATCTAAAATCCATAAAAGTCCTGCAGCCATCCACAACGAGGAACTAAAAGGAAAAAGAAACAATGCCAAACTACACATGATTGCTCCTGCTAGAAAATATGGTTTTCTGCGTCCAAATCGCTTACTCCAAGTTCGATCGCTCAAAGCACCTATAATCGGTTGAATTAATAATCCGGTCATTGGACCCGCTAAGTTTAACAGTGGCAATGAATCTGGATCAGCACCCAACATAACGTAAATCGGACTAATTGCTGTTTGTTGTAAGCCAAAACTGTATTGAATTCCTAAAAACCCGAAATTCATGTTCCATAATTGCCAAAAAGTTAACTTAGGTAAGTTCATAATACGAGTTGTTTTACAGAAAAATCAGTACAAATAAGCAAATCTGCTTGATGAATAAATGGTGCAATTAAGGTGTGTTCTTTTTCCAAAACTTTCTCAACAAAAGGATCATTACTTTCATTTCCACGATTCCGTTCAATACGATCAGTTTTGGTTTGTTTGAAATCCCTTTCCATGAAAATTTTCAAGTCAATACCTGTTGCTAAAAACGTATATGTTCCTTCAATTATCAAAACTTCAATCGATTCAAATTGAATTGTTTCTAAAGTTATGTTATTGTCGTCGTAGTGTACAAGTGGTTTTTCAGCACTAGGTGCATCGGATTTAAATTGTTGAACAAGTTCAGATAATTTATCGATTGCGACCTCTTGGTAACCTACGTTATCAAATGAAGCCAATCGGTGCATGTGATTGGTATGTGGAGGCAAATGAAAAAAATCATCCATGTGCACTGTAATTGTCGGGATATCGTGATTATTGAGAACACGTTTAAAACATGTTGCTGTAACTGACTTACCACTCCCCGATTCTCCAGCAATTGCTATTACTATTTTATTCGGACGAGGATAAATTTTGTGAAAATGTTGATACAATGCCAATGAAGTTGCATAGTATTCTGGGGCTATGTGAATTTGATCGCCAATCATTTTTAAAGTATTGTTTGAATTATATGTGGATTTTTGCAAGCTGTTTCTAAAAACAAGTAACCTGCAACAGAAAAACATAGGTCTTTCATACCACCAAATTGATTAGAAACTGGGTTAATGTATTCCGAGAAATTGACTTCCTCTTTTTCGTTGATCTTAGTTAAATATTCATTCAAAATTGTTTGTGATATTTCCTTTTCATTTATCTGTGAAAAGCCCATTCCTAGTAGACCAAACATTACTGGCCAACTTCCACCATTGTGAAAATGATTGGGATAATTTTTAAACGAATAGTTGTAATTTTCTTTTAAAAGTCCCCATTCTTTATCCGTTTCATTGATAACAGGATAAAATGCAGGAACTAAATGATGTCCATAATTAATTGAAATATTTCTGAAAGTTGCAGCAATTGAATCTTGAGCAAATCCAAGTAACATTAACAAAGCATGTGCGGCAGTATCCCACTTTTCATTATAACCGGAAGGATCAAATGACATGGGCCATTTTTTATCATTTTCAGATTGAAACTTTGCATGAATACGAGGGTGCAGTGTATATTCATTTCTTGTTACTGTTGGATTAAAATTAGCGTGTATTGCAGCTTTAACTAATTCAGCTTGTTGTGCAATTTTATCATCTTCATATATTTCAGCAACAAGCTTTAATGACCAATAGCGCAACAAGTTATCGTAAAGTGTATAACCCGAAATAACATACTCATCTGCCCAATTTCCACCCATCGGTGTATAAATCAGATGTCTGTTATTGAATTCCCAACTATTTAATACGGTTAAAGCTTTGTAAACAGCAGGTTTCATGTCGTTTTTCAATCCGTCATCATTTGTTTTACGGATATAATTCATCGCCATAATCAGCCACCATGTCGTTGCATCAACGCGACCAACTAATGAACCAAAACTTGCAGGTTGATTAGTTGCATCACTTTCTGGAATGTTTGATGGCATTGCTCCCGTATCTGATTGGTATTTTTGTAAACTCGTTATTGATTTTTTAATAGAATCAAAATAAGTTGTATGATCAGAAACAATTAAAGCAATGGATAAAATAGCACTATCTCTCGCCCATACACGTCGATAATTATCAGTTGCATGAGCTGTTGCCAAGAATCCATTTGGAACGGAAACATTTTCGAGTATGGATGCTATTTTGGTTGTGATATACATGTTCAATTCAAAAAAAAGTGAGGTGCTAGGCACCCCACTAAAAAAATCAATCTACAAAGGTATTAGAATTTATACTTCAACGTAATTGAAGTTGAACGTCCTGCAATTGATCTTGCACGAACTACATTTGTAGTACTTGTAAGCGATCCTTCTTCTGATTCAGTCACACCAATTGCACTAAACACATTGTTTGATTGAATTGAAATAAAGAAGTTTTCTGCTGGCGAATAACTAATGTAAGGATTCAAGTAAACATATCCGTTCATTACTAATTCATTGTTATCTTGCGCAAATGATTTTGTTGTACCAATGATACTAACACCAGCAGCTAATTTTTTGCTGAAGTTGTAACTTGGAGTTACTGCATAAATCAAACCTGCTTGACGACGTGGTGTTTTTCCAACATTAGCTGGAGTAACAACATCTTTAGATATAGAAGCTTTCGTCATTGTTAATCCTCCAAACAACGCAAATTTGTTAATTGAGTAACGACCTTCTAACTCCAAACCGAAAGCTTGGTAAGTTCTGTCTAAGAATTTTTGAGTTGTCGCTTCGTAGTTTTTCTCATCTGTTTGAGCAAAGAAACCAGTTGCATTCAATGTTAAGTTTTTTGCACGGTATTTGTAACCTAATTCAGCTTGAGATGTGAAATCAACTACATTGTTATCACTAATCAAACCACCTTTGTTGTTCAAGTAATTGCTAAATAAAACACGATCAGCTCCTGCACGACCTCCTTTTGAGTAACGAGCAAATAATGCAGTATTTGTTTTTAAACGGTAATTTGCACCAACTGAGTAGGATAAGTAATTCCAAGAGTAATTAACTAATGATGGGTTGTTGTTATTAATTGTCGCAACATTGTTTTCGATAGGTGAAATTGTACCATTATTATCTACATCTACAGGAGTAACAACAGCACCACTATATGAGCCTTTAGCTCTACCCATATCGTAACGAGCACCTAATGAAAATGTTAATTTGTCATTTGCTTCGATTTCAATATTTGTATTTGGAGCCATAATAGAGTAATTCACATCGTAATTACGTTGACAACAGTTACCCCATGCAGGAACACCATAGGCGATTAATCCGTTTTCTGATAAGTTTGTTGTATCATTTGCTGAATTAACACTTGCGATGTTTACTAATTGGTTGTGCGTTGTACCATCGTTGTTTACATCCATTAAGTATGAATTCCACAACCATGACATGTTGATGTTTTGTGTTGATTGATAAACACCAACATTAACTTTCACACGATCAAAATTCTTGTTCAAACTGAAATCATTTGTCATGTTATTGAAGTTGTTCAATTTGGTATTGAATAAGTGCATAATCATTAACATGTCGTTACCTGAATGACCAGTGTTAAAAGCAGAACCATCAGCATATGTAAGTAAAGCTGTATTTCCTGGACCAACCAATCCTCCTGCTATTGCTGATGAAGTTCCAACATTTGCTGGGAATGGTGCTAAGAAACGTCCGTTTACCGTTGAAAATCTACTTTTACCAAGAATTGACCAGTTATTGTCTAAATTTACTTTAAACTCAGTCCCAATTGAATTAACATTGGAAGTAACTCCTTCACGTAAATTTACCAATTCAGGTTGATTTGCTTGATTCAAAGCAGTCAACGAAGAAATCAAAGGCGATTGTAAAGCTCCAAAACTTGCATCGTATCCATTAACTGAACCCCAAGTTGGTGCTGCATTTGTACCTGTTACGGACATTGGCATTGGCATGTAACCAGCAGTATGATCTCTCAACGATTTCACATAGAACTTAATGTATCCATTCGAAAAATCCTTGGTAATGTTAGCTTTGATTTGACCACCATCATTTCCTAAGTAACCAATGTTTCTTGGTCCCTCACCTTGACGATAAAATCCTCCTACGTGCATGTACAAGCCATTTCCAATTTTTGTACCATATTCAATATCTGTACGCAAATTTCTGTAATCCAAACCAATTGAACTTGTTACAGATCCACCTTCTCTACGTCCATCTTTACTGATAAAGTTGATGATACCAGCTGGAGAATTTGAAGCCAAAATAGAAGCTGAACCTCCTTTAACTGCTTCAATTCGACTTAACGTTGCATCTGCGCGTACAAATTGATCTTGTGTTGCAAAAGCAATATCACCAAATTGTAAAACTGGCAAACCGTCTTCTTGAATTAATAAATACTTAGATCCACCTGTTGCTAATGGAACCCCTCTTACTGATAAATTCGTGTTACCTTCACCTGCTGATGACTCCGAACGAATACCAGGAATTTGTTTGAAAATTTCAGCAGTTGTTCGAGGTGCTGTAGCTTCAATTTGCTCCAAACGGATTGTAGAAACCGAAATGGAAGACGTAATTGATGCTTTTGGGTTACTCACCCCTGTAATAATTACATCATCAATTTTTTTTCCAGTAGTATCTTCCTTTTGAGCTGGCGAAACGTTTTGTGCAAACGTCTGAGATACTAGTGCCAATTGACTTACCATCAATAGCGCGAGTAATTTTTTGTTTTTTTGTTTTACCATAATTCATAAGTTTAGTTTGGCTAATTTATGTAAAAGCACCTTTGAATTTATCTTAATTTAATGGCAAACAACCTGTTTTAGTTCCGCAACCGTTTACGCAACCGTTTGCGGTTAACATCTTTTTTCTTTTTACCGAAAAAAATAATGATATTTGTTTTTCAAGTTCAAACTTGGCACTTATGAAAGTTATAACGATTAAAGATATTGCTCAAATGGCAAATGTCAGTCCTTCAACTGTTTCACGCGCTTTGAAAGACCATCCTGACATAAGTTCAGATTTGAAAACCAAAATAAAACAAATTGCTGAGGCACTTAATTTTAAGCCAAATAGCTTTGCATCAAATTTTCGCAAACAGAAGAGCCAATTAATTGGTGTTATCATACCTAAATTCTGTAACAGCTTTGTTCCAGATGTGATTGATGGAATAACTGCTTTTGTGAACGATAAAAACTTTCAAGTCATTATTCTCCCGACTAACGATGACATAACAAAAGAAAAAGAAGCTATTCAAAAATGTTGCGATTACCGTGTTGATGGTATCTTAATGTCTCTCAGCGTGGAAACATTCGATTTAGAACATTTGAAAATTGCTGACGCATATAATATTCCTATTGTCATATTTGATAAAGCAGCTAGCACAATTAATTATCATCAAGTTGTAATAAATGATCAATTATTAGCCGAAGCATGTGCACAACAGTTAATTTATGAAAACCGAAAAAATATCGTTGGATTTTTTGGTCATGAAAATTTAGCAATTACAAAAAACAGACAATTGGGCTTTTCTTCTCATCTAAATAAAAATGGATTACCTCTTACTATCGACTATGCATCCAGTTCTGTTGAAGCCTATAAAAAAACCATCAATCTGATTGAAAACCAAAATATTGATGCCGTTTTTGGAATAAGTGACGAATTGTTAATTGGAATAATCGCTGCTGTTCGAGAAAAAAATAAATTAAACGAAATTTCAATCATTGGTTTTAGTGATGGTACAACCATTCCATTGCTATTCCCTGAAGTATCTTATGTTTTTCACGATGGAAAAAAATTAGGAAACGAAGCAGCTAAAACATTGTTTCATTTATTAGACAATCCAAACTTAAACCCAGCCATCAATTCTGTCTCTGTTGATTTGAAAATCGGTAATCGTTGAACAAAAACTTTCCTTTAGTTGTTCTTACGAAATGAAAAACATTTTAATTACTGGTGCAAACAGAGGAATTGGTAAAGCATTAGCTATTGCGTTTGGACAAAAAGGTCATACTGTAATTATAACTGCACGAAAATCTGCTGCAGGAAACGAAACACTCAATGAACTGATACAATTGGGCATTGATGCGCATTTTTACAAATTGGATGTTGCGCTGGACGAAGAAATAGCTAAAACCGCTGAAGCTGTTGCAGCAAAATTTGGTCACTTAGACCTTCTTATTAATAATGCAGGAATAATGAGCGATGAAGAAGGCTGGATCGGAAACTCGACGCTGACTGTCTCTGATAAAGCTTTCACCAAAACGATGGTGACCAATTTTATGGGACCATGGAAAGTGAGTAAAGCGTTTATTCCTTTATTAGAAAAAGGTACAGCTGCACAGCTATTGAATATCAGTGCTAAAATAGCATCGCTTCAAATGGGTAGCGACAAGAAAAGCCCAACGTTTCAATCGAAACCATTTGCATACAATGTGAGCAAAAGCGCTTTGAACCAATTGACAATTCATTTAGCTCACGCGTTACGTAGACAAAAAATCCGTGTACTGTCCATTTATCCAGGTTGGGTAAAAACAGATATGGGTGGTGCCAATGCACTTTTTGATCCCAGTGAAGCTGCAAACAGAATAATTGAAATCACAAATAATAACGAATTTTTATCAGGTACCTTTGTTGATTATGATCACGAATTACCTTGGTAATCTATTTTTTTTTAATAAAATGTTTCATCGTTAAAAAAATAGTTATCTTCGGAGCAAATAACGACCGTTTAACGGTAGAAAATTGAGTTTTTTACACACATGACAAGTATTTTTGTTGCAAAATTAGATTTCAATACCAGCGAAGAAGAATTGAAATCCCTTTTTGAAGAACACGGAAGAGTAAACCGTGTTACCATTGCTAAAGACCGTGAAACCGGTAAACCACGAGGTTTCGCGTTTGTTGAAATGCCAGACGAAGCGGAAGCAGATGCCGCAATTGCTGCCCTAGATGAAAGTAGTGTCAACGGAAGAACAATTGCAGTTAAAAAAGCTGATGATCGCGGAAAAGCAGGTGGCGACAGACCAGGTCCTAGACAAGATCGTCCAAGAGACGATAATCGTTCCAATGATTTCAAACGACCAGATGATAGAGCACCTCGCCCTATTATTGCTCCAGAAGATGTCTTGCCTTTAAAACCAGAACGCAAAAAAGAAAAAGAAGTTTTTCCTAAAAAAGCACTTGTAAAACCAGATGCTCCCAAAAAACCAAAAATGGAAGCTTACAAGAAAAGTGGTAAAAACAACCGCTTTTTTGATGAAGACGATGAAGAAGATTTGGATTGGGAATTGAACAACAGAAGAACTTCTTCTGGTTGGGATGACGACGATGAAGAAGAATAAATTAATAATACATTGATTAAAAGCGCTTTTTAGCGCTTTTTTTATTTGTAGATAGGACTTCATACTAAATATCCAAAGCACCTTTTTTTTCAGCAAGTTTCATTATATTTGTATTACTTTTTTGAATACGATATATGGCAGCGAAAACACCCAAAAAAAATTCTGAAAATCTCGACTTTCAATCGTTTAAAACGGAAGTTTTATCTGATTATAAATTGGCTTGTATTTCCCGTGAAACGTCACTTCTCGGAAGAAAAGAAGTATTAACAGGAAAAGCTAAATTCGGGATTTTTGGTGATGGTAAAGAATTGGCACAATTAGCACTTGCGAAACAATTCAGAGATGGTGATTTTCGTTCTGGTTACTACCGTGACCAAACATTAATGATGGCAATTGATCAATTAACCGTTCGCCAATACTTTGCTGGATTGTATGCGCACACAGATATTGAAAAAGAACCGCTTTCAGGTGGTCGTCAAATGGGTGGTCATTTTGCTACAAGAAATTTGGATGAAAATGGCAATTGGAAAGATTTGACAAAACAAAAAAACTCTTCTGCTGATATTTCGCCAACTGGAGGTCAAATGCCCCGTTTACTTGGACTTGCACAAGCTTCAAAAATTTACAGAAATCACCCGACACTAGCTGATCTAGCTGAATTCAAAAAATTCTCAACCAATGGAAATGAAGTTGCGTTTGGAACAATTGGAGACGCATCCACTTCAGAAGGACCTTTTTGGGAAACAATGAATGCCGCAGGTGTTTTACAAGTTCCTATGGTTATGTCTGTTTGGGACGATGGATACGGAATTTCTGTTCCGCGCGAAGTACAAACAATAAAAGGAAGTATTTCAGATGCCTTGAGTGGTTTTCAACGCACAGCTGATAAAAAAGGATTCGAAATTTTTGTCACAAAAGGTTGGGACTATGCACACCTGTGTGAAACATATGAAAAAGCTGTGCAATTAGCACGCGAAGAACATATTCCGGTATTGGTTCATGTAAAAGAAGTCAATCAACCGCAAGGACACTCCACTTCTGGTTCACACGAACGCTACAAATCTTCTGATCGTTTGACGTGGGAAACTGAATTTGACTGTATCAATAAATTCAAAGAATGGATCTTAGCTTTCAATGTAGCAGGTGAAACATTAGCAACTGAAGATGACTTAGCAGCAATTGCGCAAGAAGCAAAAACGCAAGTCAACGAAGAGAAAAAAGCTGCTTGGGCTGATTTTACTGCATTTTTAAAAGCAGATTTAGACAATATCTTACCACTATTAGTTGAAGTTGCAGCAACTAGCGCCAACAAAGCATTTATTGAAAAAGAAATAACTGAATTGACTAAAATTAAAGATCCTATTCGAAAAGAAATCTTTAATACTGTTAGAAAGATATTACGCATTACACGTGGTGAAATTTCTCCTGCGAAAAACGCATTGAAAACTTGGTTAACCAACGAAACAGCTAAGAACTTTGATCGTTACAGTGAATACCTTCACTCACAATCAGCATTCGCTGCAACAAAAGTAACGGAAGTCGCTCCAACATACGATGCGACACCCACATATGAAGATGGACGAATCATTCTACGTGAAAACTTCCGTCACATCTTTGAAACACGACCAGAAACATTGATTTTTGGAGAAGATGCTGGAAAAATTGGTGGCGTTAATCAATCGTTGGAAGGATTACAAGAACAATTTGGCGAATTGCGTATTGCTGATGTAGGTATCCGTGAATGTACGATCATTGGTCAAGGTATTGGTATGGCAATGAGAGGTTTACGACCAATCGCTGAAATACAATATTTAGACTATTTATTGTACGCTATCCAAATCATGTCCGACGATTTAGCAACTGTTCAATACCGAACAAAAGGTGGACAAAAAGCACCATTGATTGTTTCAACGCGCGGTCACCGTTTAGAAGGAATTTGGCACAGTGGTTCCCCAATGGGAATGATTGTAAATTCATTGCGTGGAATTCATGTATGTGTTCCAAGAAACATGACAAAAGCTGCTGGTTTTTACAACACACTGCTTGCAGGCGATGAACCAGCTTTGGTCATTGAACCATTGAATGGATACAGAACGAAAGAACCAATGCCAACAAACATTGGACATTTTACGACTCCTCTTGGAATTCCAGAAATCGTCGCTGCTGGATCAGACATAACGCTAGTTTCCTATGGTTCTACGTTTAATTTGTGTGAACAAGCACTTGCTACTTTTACTGAATTAGGTATATCCGTTGAATTAATTGATGTACAAACATTACTTCCATTTGATACAAACCACATGATTGCACAATCGTTAGCGAAAACTAACCGATTGTTGATTGTTGATGAAGATGTAAGTTCAGGAGCATCCGCATTTATGTTGGATCAACTATTAGTGAAACAAGGTGCTTACAAATTTTTAGATGCTGCGCCAGTTACGATTAGTGCTAAAGACCACCGTCCAGCTTATGGAACAGATGGTGACTACTTCTCGAAACCAAGTATTGATGATATTGTTGAGGCAGTTTATGCAATCATGCACGAATCTGATCCTGCACAATATCCTGCAATCTAATAGCAATGACCAAAAAGGAAAAAGCACATTATGTGATCGAACAACTGGAATTGTTATATCCAGAAACACCAGTTCCTTTAGATCATTTTGATGCCTATTCCTTGTTGATTTCTGTTTTGCTTTCTGCGCAATGTACCGACGAACGTGTCAATAAAATTACACCTTTACTGTTTGCAAAAGCACGAACGCCTCAAGAAATGATTCATTTAAGTGTGGAAGAAATTCGAGCAATTATTAAGCCTTGTGGCTTATCTCCTCGAAAATCGCAAGCAATTTATGATTTATCACACATGATCATCGATTTGCACGATGGAAAAGTTCCCGAATCATTCGAAGCGTTGGAAGCAATGCCTGGTGTAGGTCATAAAACAGCTTCTGTTGTCATGTCTCAAGCTTTTGGCGTTCCCGCATTTCCTGTTGACACGCATATTCATCGGTTGATGATTCGTTGGGGATTGACAGCTGGAAAAAATGTGGAAGAAACAGAACGTGATGCGAAAAAACTGTTCCCGAGAGAATTGTGGAACAAGTTGCACTTACAAATCATCTTTTACGGTAGAAGCCACTCACCTGCTCGTTCTCCAAAAAAAGAAATCGATTACATTACACGAACTATCGGAACTAAAAAAGCATTATTAGAACTCAAGTAAGATGAATGAAGCATTATTTTTTAGCTTGTTAACAGGAGGGATATTTTTGATTGCTGGACTATTTTTATTCATTTTCCCACCTAAAAACATCAATGGATTATACGGTTATCGTTCTTCTTTCTCCATGAAAAGTCAAGAAATTTGGGATTACGCACAAAAACATGCAGGCAAACAAATGATGAAAGCAGGACTCATTCTGTTTGTACTAGGAGGTTTGTTTTTTTTGGTATCAATTCCAAGTGAATTAGCTGTAATTTTTGAATTAATCGCCTTGTTAGTGATAGTCATTTTAATGCTTTATTTTGTTGACAAACACTTGCGCAAACAATTTCCCATCGATCCAAGCAATTAATCTTCTTCCAAATAATCCAAATCAACACCATGCGTTTCCTTGATTGTCAAGGTTGCATATATACCAATTGCAAACGCAATGAAACCAATGATTCCGGCTGCCATCAATACTGAAAAATGCATGGCCTTTAATTGATTAAATCCAAAAGTCATTAATATCACCGTCCCACGAACCATGTTTGGAATTGTTGTTGCAGCAGTTGATCGTAAGTTTGTACCAAATTGTTCAGCGCCAACGGTAACAAACATCGCCCAATATCCTGTTCCAAAGCCAAACCACAAGCACATTGCATAATAACTGAAAGCAGTTGTAACAGCACCTACAAGAATAAATGCAACTGGTATCAATGTGAATAGCATCATGAAAACGATCGCTTTTTTGCGCGATTTTAACCAATAACTCAACAATCCACTAAACAAATCGCCCAAGGAAATGCCAATATATCCCCACATGATTGCATCACCTGCTTTGATGCCACCAGGAATGTGCAACGCTTCACCAAATTGATTGCCAAAAACGGCTAAAATACCGATACAAAACCACGTTGGAATACCAATTCCAATGCATTTTATGTAGCGTTTAAAACGGTTCCAATTGCTGAACAAAGCAAGGAAATTCCCGCGTTTTACTACATGCTGTTTGACTTGACGGAACATTCCTGATTCCAACACGCCAACACGCAGTAACAACAAACACAAGCCCATTGCTCCACCTATAAAATAAGCTATGGACCAATCACCAGAAAGTTTCACGGTAAAGTTTGCAACAACTGCTCCAGAAAGTCCAAATCCAGCAACAATTGACGTTCCTAAACCTCGTAACTCTTTAGGTAACACCTCCGCTACCAAGGTAATTCCGGCACCTAATTCTCCAGCAAGTCCAACACCTGCAATGAAACGCAATAAAATATAACTCGCTGTAAGCGTTTCTTTGTCTTTTGGGAAAAACGGTAAAAAACCACATGCTATATTCGCCATGGAATACAAGATGATGGAACCAAATAAAACGGTTAGTCGCCCTTTTTTATCGCCCAAAACACCCCAAAGTATTCCACCAAGCAATAAACCAGCCATTTGCCAATTCAAGATTAGGTTACCAACTGTGTCCACTTCGATTTTTGAAAATCCCAAAGCTAGCAAGCTTGGTTCGCGAACAATTCCAAACAACAACAGGTCGTAGATGTCAACAAAATAACCCAAAGCAGCCACAATTACTGGAAATGATAATAATGCGCTATATTTTCGTGCGTTCATGTTTCGTAATAAGTGTTCCGAAAATAAGCAGAATTTTTATTTTACATCAAAAAAGAAAATCAAAGGCAAATAATCCAACGCTAACTCGAGCTAAAACGTTCATAAATTTGAGCAATATTGTTGCATTCCTTAGTAACAGTCTCAATAAATTTCGGTAAAATTGTAGCATGAATAACGATGAGAAATACATGCTTCGTGCACTGCAATTAGCTGCTCTAGGTGGTGTTTCTGTTGCACCCAATCCAATGGTTGGTTGTGTCATCGTATACAATGACCAGATTATTGGTGAAGGTTACCACAAAAAATTCGGTGAAGCACACGCAGAGGTTAATGCTGTAGCATCCGTTGCTGACAAATCGTTGTTAGCTCAAGCTACCATTTACGTAACGCTAGAACCGTGTGCGCATCAAGGAAAAACTCCACCTTGTGCCAATTTAATAATCAAACATCACTTCAAAAGAGCTGTTATTGCAACTGTCGATCCATTCTCGCTCGTTGCTGGTAAAGGAATCGAATTATTGAAAGAAGCTGGAATTGAAACAGTTGTCGGTGTGAAAGAACAGGAAGCACAACAGCTTAATAAACGATTTTTCTCCTTTCATCAAAAAAAACGGCCGTATA
The DNA here is from genome assembly GCA_937973685.1 of uncultured Flavobacteriales bacterium. Lineage (GTDB taxonomy): Bacteria > Bacteroidota > Bacteroidia > Flavobacteriales_D > Crocinitomicaceae > Fluviicola. The sequence goes on from CALJKJ010000003.1 coordinate 94,068, forward strand.
TTATTTTGAAATGGGCACAAACGCTTGATGGATTCATCGACGCACCCCGTTTGAATGATGCACAAGAAATTCGCTGGATATCTAATCCTAGAACACAACTATTGACGCATCAATGGCGCTCAAAAGAACAAGCAATTTTAGTGGGTTGGAAAACAATACAAAACGATAATCCGTCCTTGACTACAAGAGCTTTTTATGGGCAAGATCCAATTCGAATTATTATTGACAAAGAGTTAAACGCACCTACAAATGCGGTAGTTTTCAACGATGGCAAACGAACAATTGTTTTTAATTCCTTGAAAACAGAAACAACCAATGCTGTTTCGTACATACAACTTCGCGATTTCAACTTAGAAAACATCTTTGCTGCTTGCGTGTCATTAGGAATTGCTTCGATCATTATCGAAGGTGGAAAACACACCATTGATTCGTTCATCGCAGCATCTTATTGGGACGAAGCACGCGTAATTGTTGGAAACAAAACGTTTAACGCAGGATTGAAAGCGCCTGAATTGAATTCAATAAGCACTTACAGCATGCAACTTGGTCCCGACCACATTCACTTTTATCACAACTCATGATTCAATTAATCGGAACAATTGCCTGTTCTACTCTCCTATTCTTGCTTTTTCGTTTTTTTCCGAAATACAAAATTGATACCGCGCAAGCAATTGTATTCAATTACTTTACCGCATTTATTTGTGGCGCAATCATTAGCAAAACATCACCATCTTTGAGCGGTTTAATCGCTTCGAATTTACTCTATTGGATACTTTTATGTGGAACATTGTTCATCTCCATTTTCATTGCAATGGGCATCAGTTCTCAGAAAAACGGAATGGGTAAAACTTCCGTTGCCGTCAAAATGTCCTTGGCATTGAGTGCAATGGCTTTTGTGTTTTTGTATGATGAATCCATCACCTTGTTGAAAATTGGCGGATTACTGCTTACAATTGTAGGTATCGTTATGATCACGCGCGATAAAAACGAAGAAGAAACTGCTAATAACAGCACTTGGTTGTTGGTACTTATCTTTTTTGGAAGCGCAGGATTGGACATCACTTTGAATGTCATCAAACAAAAAATTGCCAACGGTTATCCGGATGAATTGTTTACCGCTTTTGGTTTCTTAGCTGCTGGATTAATTGGGATAATCTGGTTAATTGTGCAACTACTTCGCAAAAAAGAACAGTTCAAATGGCGGAATGTGTTTGCTGGAATTATATTGGGCATTCCTAACTATTTTTCGATCTTCTTTTTAGTTCAAGCTTACGAAAAAACAAGCTGGTCGGATTCAACGGTTTTGGCACTCATGAATAGTTCGATTGTAGCACTTGCAGCACTCATAGGAATGCTTATTTTTAAAGAAAGTAAACACGTACAAAAAATAATAGGTTTGATTGTTGTTATTTTAGCAATCATCGGATTAACATTTTAATTCAACGAATATGAAAATTTACCCAATAGAAACTGGATTGTTTAAATTAGATGGCGGAGCAATGTTTGGCGTTGTACCCAAAACGCTTTGGCAAAAAACAAATCCAGCTGACGATAACAACTTGTGTACGTGGTCAATGCGATGTTTGTTGATCGAAGATGGTAATCGCTTGATATTGATTGATACTGGAATTGGTGACAAACAATCGGAAAAATTCTTTTCGCACTATCATTTGATGGATACCAAAACATTGGAGCAAAGTTTGAACAAACTCGGGTTCGGTTTGGATCAAATTACGGATGTTTTTCTATCGCATTTGCATTTTGATCACTGTGGCGGTGCTATTCAATGGAATAATGACAGAACTACCTTAGCTCCCGTTTTCAAAAATGCAATTTACTGGAGCACTGAAAATCACTGGAAATGGGCAACAGAACCAAATCCACGTGAAAAAGCGTCGTTTTTAGCAGAAAACATTTTACCACTTCAAGAAAGCGGTCAGTTGCAATTTGTGAACCGTGAAGGAAATTACACCAAAAATGTATTCAATAACTTCGACGTCTTGTTTGTGGATGGACACACGGAAAGTATGATGGTGCCGCACATTCATTACAAGGAAAAAACACTTGTTTTCATGGCCGATTTATTACCGAGTGTTGGTCATATTCCTTTGCCGTATGTAATGGGTTACGACACACGTCCGTTGCTCACAATGGATGAGAAAAAACTGTTTTTAGATACCGCTGCTGAGAAAGAATTGGTGCTTTTCCTCGAACACGACAGTGTTAATGAATGTTGTACAGTGGAAGCAACAGAAAAAGGTGTTCGTTTGAAAGAAAGTTTTACATTTATCTCCATCTTTGGTTAAACATACGATGCAATGAATAATTATTTACTACTACTGCTAAGAGACTTAAAAACCATTATCATTCCTGGTTTAGGTGCATTGACATTGACAAATGAAGCAACAAACGAATTGCTTTTCATGCCTTTTTTGAAATACGATGATGGCACATTGTCAAAGTACATTGCTGAAAAAGAAGGCATGGAAGTAAACGATGCGAAAAATCTGATTGCAAAGTTTGTGCGGGAAGTCATGGCCGAATTGGACAAAGGCGAACAATACGACATGTACCAATTTGGAAGTTTCTCGAAAGTAAACAACGAAATAGTTTTCAAGCAATGGGAAACAAAAGCACCTGCTTTGCAAGAAGAAAAAGTTGTTATCGAAGAGACAAAAGAGACAACTGTCGTTTCACCAGAGGTTATACCTGAACAAGAGAAAGTTGAAGCTGATGAAGACCACTCCTTGCCTACAAGTACAATTACTTCTCTCCCAGAAATTGATTTAGCGAAGGAAGTGAAAAGCGAAATTGAAAAGGAAGAAGTTGTAATTCCTTCAAAAGCTGAGCGTTTTTCTGAACCTGAAAAAGAGGAGGAAAAAAGCGAAGAAAAAAATATTCCAGCAGAGAAAGTAGTTGAACCAATCGAGGAAGAACCAGCCAAAGAACCAATTCAAGAAACATCACCTGCTGATACTGAAGAAATTCAACAAACTCCAAGTACGTATAAAAAATCAAATTGGGTTAGACAATTAATTATTGGGGTGATTGTTTTAATCTTGAGTGCAGGAACCTACATTGCAGTAAATTTCAACACCCTGAAAAAAGACATTCCATTTATTGCTGCACTTGCCGGTACAGCTGATACTACTCGTGGAAATAAAACATTGGAATCAAAAGAAAACATAACTGATAACATAACTGCTGCAGTTGAAAAGATTCCAGAAGAATTGGCACTTCCAGTTGAAAAAACGACAGAGCAAAAAGATGTTTCCCACAAAGAAACGCTAAAGAAAGTAGTTCCTAAAAAAGCATCCAAACCAATATCGAAAATTGTAACTCCTGTCAACAAGAAGACAGCTTTGCCCCCACCAACTGTAAAGTATAAAGCTCCAAAAAAACAAAGCAATACAAAACCTTTCAAGCAAGCAGACACGCGTAGCAATTCATTTCCACAATTTAGCGCACAACCTTTTCAACTCATAGCAGGTTCTTTTTCAAGCGAACAACACGCTATCACGCATGCAAACAAACTCACTAGAAAAGGAGTTGCAACTTGTACTATCACAGAATTTGACGGAAAATACCGTATAAGTATTGGTTCAGCTGAAACAAAAGAAGATGCATTAAATCAATTACTTACATTGAAAAGTTTGGTTACTGATGCATGGGTTTTTGAGGTAAAGTAATCACCCCAAGCGCAAAGCAAAGCAAAGCCAAATCAAAAAACAACCATTGAAAAAAAAATGCTATTCAATCAATTAAGCAAAAACCAAATCCTTTGTGCTTAATTTGACTTTTGGTTTATTTAACGATTGAACTGCAATCCTAACTTTTTCTAGGTCTTCCATTGAAAGAAAATTAGGTACCAATACTTTCATGTCAATTTTTAAAATGCGATTGATAACAATCAAATCTTTTAATGTAAAAGGTTTGATCCCATTTATCAATTCTGACATGTGTGTTTTGCTTTTATGTCCTAAAATAACAGCTAAATTTTCTTGCGATAAATCGAATACTTTGAGTTTTGTTTTAATTACTTGCTTTCTATTATCAATAAACACGCGCTCAATTTCAGCAATACGTTGGTATTTGTCGCTTGCAGAAATTTTCTCATCTGAAAGTTCTTCTAAGTCACTCCACTCAGCTAGTTCATACGTTTCAATGAGTGCACGAAGTTTTGCACGAAGTTGTTTGAAATAAGTGCCTTCCTTTGATAATAACCTTAGTTTTCTGTCAGCAATCATCGCTCTTTCATAGTCTAATTCATTGGCTATTGCACCTTTTTCAACTATTTTTTCTATGTCAAAATGAGTTTTCATTTAATCGATATAATTGTTAGTTCGCAACCATTTTTCAATGATTCTCTTATTGTTTTTAAACGTCTTTTCATATGCTTGATGTGTTCCAGCCCAAATTATTGTTGCTTCACCTTCCTCATCAAATTCTATCAATATTAGTGTTCGATGTATATGAATATCAAAAAAATAAAAACCTTCATTATGCACACAATCCGCATCACTTCTAACTGCTTTAAGGGGCTGTAATTCAGGATTGAAATTTTCTAAATCTTCAATTAATATATCAATTTCATTACACAACTTTTCATTGCCTCTATTCTTGTGTTTTAATTTTAATATTATTTTTTTACCCAATAATCTCATTGAACAACTTTGTAAATGTAACTAAAAAAGTTCGGATAATAACCGAATTTATACCAACAAATTTCATCCACACCAAAAAAAGACATGAAAACTAATCAGTAAAAGAAACCGAGAAAGGGTGTGTGAGTGTTAAAAAAATGCAGCTATAGGGGATTTTCACCCAATACGCAGCGCCAAATCAATCAAACGATTAGAATATCCAGCTTCGTTGTCGTACCACGCAACTACTTTTACCATGTTGCCAATAACGGACGTCAAACCGCTGTCGAAAATACACGAATGCGGATCGCCGAGAATGTCCACCGAAACAATTGGGTCGCTGGTGTAACGTAAAATGCCTTGTAAACTGGTTTGTGATGCGTGTAAAAAAGCAGTATTGATTTCATCGACACTCGGCGGATTTTCCATAATCATGGTTAAATCGGTCAAGGAACCGTCTGGAACAGGAACACGCATGCCGCAACCTCCTAACTTGTCTTTCAAATTTGGAAAAATGCGCGTCAATGCTTTTGCAGCACCTGTTGAAGTAGGTACAATCGATTGTCCAGCCGCACGAGCTCTACGCAAGTCCTTGTGAGGACTATCGTGCAAACGTTGATCGGTTGTGTAACTGTGTATCGTTGTGATGTATGCACTTTCAATAGGACGCAATTGCTGCATCACCTGAATCAAAGGCGCTGCAGAATTCGTTGTACACGAAGCATTGCTAATAATGTGCTCAGTTGCCGTAATTAAATTGTCGTTGACACCTAACACTACAGTCAATACATCATCAGAAACTGGCGGAGCAGATAAAATAACCAGCTTTGCTCCTGCTTGTAGGTGAAGTGCGGCTTTTTCTTTGGTCAAAAACAATCCTGTTGCTTCAATAACCAAATCAACACCAAATGTTCCCCAAGGAATTTCGGCAGGATCTTGAAATTGTGTGAAGGTAATTGGAGGCTTAGCAACAACATGTAGTTCATTGGCATGCACTTCAAATGGTTGTTGAAACACCCCGTGAATGCTGTCGTATTTTAACAAATGGGCCAAGGTTGCAATCGGCGCTACATCATTAATCAATACCAACTCAATCTCGGGATGGTTGAGCGCTAATCGGGTAAAATAACGACCAATACGTCCAAATCCATTTAATCCTACACGAATTTTTTTCGACATGCTTTTTTAATATTCTGGTTGAAATTAAGCAATAAAACGTTTCCTGTGAGATCAAAACAAAAAAAGCTCACTAAAAAAGTGAGCTTTACTTTGTACTATTTATCTTTATTAATCCACATAAACGTGAACAAATCCTTGTCTTTCAAGCTCTTCACCTGAATCCAAAACCGCTTTTATAATGTAGAAATACACACCTTCCTCAACAAATTTTCCATTTTCAGTTTTACCATCCCATGGAGTAGCTGGATTGTTGTATTTTTTGATGACATTCCCCCATCTATTCACAATGGTACATTCAAAGCTTTTTACACCAGAATATTGAATAGTGAACAAATTATTTCCTGTCGTTGAATTCAATACCATGACGTTTGGAGCTTCAATGTCACAGACCTTTTCACCTATTGTAATATTTTCGGTAAAAGAATTACATTGATTGGAAACAGTTACTGAATATTGCCCTGGCTGCGTAACGGTCATATACGAACCAGTTGAGCCATCTGTCCATAAATAACTCAAGTTTTGAGGAAAAGTAGGACACGTCAACAAATAAGAAGATCCAGAGCAAATGTTTGTATCAGGCACTTCTGTCCAAGCCCAATTTTGGAAAAAGATATCGACATCCAAACTAATTCCACACGAATTATCCGTAAATGTTATTGTATATGTTCCAGGTAACGTAGAATGGATTGTAGGGTTTAATACTGTTGGGGATGGGAAAAAATGAATATTGGTATCCAAAGATGACCAAACTCCTCCACTAGTTGAAATAGTATTGAACGCATCAATATAAAAGTTACAAGCTAATGTATCGTTAAAAATTGCTGGTTGAACAGCACTTACAATGGTAAATGTTGTATCCACTGTACAAAACATCAAGGAATCAGAAACAGTTATCGTATACGTTCCTTGCGTTAAGTAATTTGAATTCAAACTATCCAACGCAGGATTTGTTAATCCCCAACTAACATTTCCATAAAATACTGAATCAGTCAGGGTTAATAAGGTAGTTGTATCGGGAGGACAAATACTAAAGAAACCATCCATTGGAATACCAAATGGCTCAATGATATTAAAGTATTCGGAAACTTTCTTGTAACATCCGTTTTTGCTTACCGTTACTCCATACGTCTGAGGTTGTCCCAATGAACTTGTTGGATTGTTAGAGAAATCATCCCATAAATATGTGTCATAAGGACCATTCAGGACTGAAATGACGGGGATTGTATCACACGCACCCAAAGGTGTCAACTGAGGATTCAATGCTCCAATACCAGTAGTATCTATTTCAATAACAAATGAAATTGTGGTTACACCTGCCAATGGCGTAGCGTCATCAGTTGCAGTTACAGAAATATTCCAAGTTCCTACACTAGCAAAATTACCAACTACACGTAAAATCAATTGAGCTGTATTTCCTGAGATATTTGCAATTTGTTGCATACTTGTCAAACCACCATTTGTATAGGTTATCGTTGTGTTTTGGGTAACTTCTGGAGATAAAAAATTGATGGAAATATCAGCAGTATCACCCAACGCACAGACTTTGAACGTATCACACGCCGAAATTCCTTCTGCAATTGGAGGAATATTTCCACTGTTACAAGCATCAAAATAAAATGATTTGTTATCCAACCAATCGATTCCATCAGGATTCCCTAATGCGCCATCAAAGTCATTTCCTGCATGGTCAAAACGTGAAATCAAGAAATAAGCAACACCATCACCTTTGTTGGCACCACCTGTAGCTGGTATTCCTCCAAATCCATTTACTCCTGAAGAAGCATCTCCAGTTGTCCAATCCATATCTTGGTAACAGAAAGCAACATTTCCATCAGGAACTACTTGATCAGAACCATCTGTGATTATTAATTGAAATGTATTACGTTTATCACCATGTATACTGAAATAACCTACATTTTCCCAATTGATATAAACCGCTGTTGGAGTAATTTTATACAAAACCTGTCCCAAACCTTGGCGGGTATCTACATCTCCCCAGAACGGTGCTACAATTGCGTTACCAGTTGAAGGAAAAGCGGTAGAACTAAAAGAGGACATTGGACCTGTAAATGTTAAATTACCATTGTTGTTAATGTATATGTGGTTATACGTTTGCCCATACAAACAAAAGTTAAAAGGGATATTTATCAAAGGTGAAGATCCATCATCATTGGGTTGTAAAGCCAAAATATAAGTTGAATCGGGTTCAACGTAACAATCACAAGCACCCGATTTTTCATGATATGTCGGCGTTAAAGGTGGATTTTCAACAACCACTGCATTTGGATTTGGCACAACCGTTACTTGATCCAAAGTTCCAGCTAATTTTCGCTGGTTATATTCAGGTGAATCAACAATAACTTGCGTTTGAGCATGTCCAAAAAGCGCGATTGAAGAAAGGATAATAGTTACTATTTTTTTCATTTTCATAAGAATAACAACCTATAGACTTCGTTTTCAAGAAAATAGTTGCGTGTATAAAACAAACTTAGTTAAATTTTTAAAAAAATCTTTTAAATTGTTATAAAAATAACACAGTTACAGTTTTTAATTATCGTTATAAAACGATTTAGTTCAAGGATTTTAGTTTCAGAAATCGTGAATAACTTGTGATAAATAATCAAAAAAAGAGTGCTTTTAAAGCGTAATTTTGTCCTTGTTAAATGAAAAAACAAATGGAGATTCAACAATTAAATGCTATTGCAAGTCAAGTAAGACGTGATATTCTACGAATGGTATCAGGTGCAAACTCTGGTCACCCAGGAGGTTCATTAGGATGTGCTGACTTTTTAACAGTTCTGTACTTTGAACAAATGAAACACAATCCAGCGAATTTTACGATGGACGCGATCAATGAAGATGTGTTCTTTTTGTCGAATGGACATATTTCGCCTGTTTGGTACAGTGTTTTAGCACGCGCAGGATACTTCCAAGCGGAGGAATTAGGTACATTCCGTAAGTTAAATGGTCGTTTGCAAGGTCATCCAAGTGTGGATAAAAAAGTACCTGGTGTACGCATGGCATCTGGATCTCTTGGACAAGGTTTGTCAAATGCTTTGGGAACTTGTCAAACAAAAAAATTAAACAACGATCCGTCAATTGTGTATACGTTACATGGTGATGGTGAATTGCAAGAAGGACAAATTTGGGAAGCAGCACTATATGCTGCTGCTAAAAAAGTGGACAATATCATTGCAACAATTGATTACAACGGACGTCAAATTGATGGCGATACAGAAGATGTGATTTCTTTAGGTGATTTACCTGGAAAATGGCGTGCTTTTGGTTGGGAAGTTCTTGAAATGGACGGACACAACATTACTGAAATCGTTGCTACTTTAGCTAAAGCGAAATCAATGACAGGTAATGGCAAACCTATTGTTATCATCATGAAAACAGAAATGGGTCAAGGAGTTGACTTCATGATGGGATCGCACAAATGGCATGGAGTTGCTCCAAATCCAGAACAATTAGCAAATGCTTTAGGGCAATTAGAAGAAACATTAGGCGATTATTAATCCATGAAGTTCCTGCGCGTTTTATTCCTATTCTTCTTACTGCATCAGTTTCAAGTAACTGGTCAAGAAGTAACGCGCATACTTTTTATTTTAGATGCTTCCAATTCGATGAATGCCAAATGGGGACAACAAACCCGCATTGAAGCAGCCAAAGATTTGTTAGCGAAAGCAGTGGACAGCTTAAAAGGTTCTGAAAATCTCGAAATTGCTTTGCGTGTGTATGGACACCAGTCCCCTATTACTGCAACGTATCAAGATTGTGAAGACACTAAATTAGAAGTCCCTTTTGGTAAAGATAATTACGACCGTGTTCAAAATAAAATTCGTTCAATCGTTGCAAAAGGAACAACACCCATTGCGCGTTCGTTGGAAGCAGCCGCAGGCGATTTCCCAGATATGAACGCACGAAACGTAATCATCCTAATTACTGACGGATTGGAAGCGTGTGACAATGATCCGTGTGTGATCGCAAAAAAATTGCACGACAAAGGAGTGAAAGTGACACCTTTTGTCATCGGATTGGGAATGGATTTAACGTATTTGGACAATTTTAAGTGTATCGGTTCTTACTCGGAAGCTGAAACGAAAGACGCTTTCAAAACAGTATTGAAAACAGTTATTGATAAAGTACTGATCAACACATCCGCTCAAATCAATCTCAATAATAGTGCTGGTTTGCCGAAAGAAACGGATGTTACGATTTTCATGTACAAAGCAGGAACGAAAGAATTGAAATACACCTTTGAACATACGTTGAATGCTTTCTATAATCCGGATACACTCACTATTGACCCGTCGATTTCTTACGATGTTGTGGTTAACACGATTCCATTAGTTGAAAAGAAAAATGTTCAATTGAAAAAGAACACACACAACACCATTATAGTCGATTGCCCGCAAGGATTCATTCAACTAAGGTATACGAATGCAACGAAACCTTTTCAATTAGAAAGTCGCATTACACAAAACACAAACGCACAGACTATTAATACGCAGAAAATTGGAACTACCGATAAATACATTATAGGCTCATACAACCTTGAAATTTTGAGTTTACCTCGAATTTATCAAACAGTTTTGGTCAATCAAAGCAGCACAACGTATGTTGACATTCCTGCTCCAGGCGTTTTGAATTACAGCATGTCGAAACCAATTGCGGGACAATTATTCGTGAAAAGAGAAAACGGCAACTACGATTGGGTGTGTAATTTAGATCCCGTTAGTACCAAAAACACGCTTTTATTACAACCAGGTGAATACAAGGTAGTCTACCGTCAAAAACAATTAAAATCAACCTCCTTTACAACTGAAAAATCAGTTAAAATACAGTCAAATAAAACAAGTTCAATAAACTTATAATAACAGCATGAAGCAATTTGAAATTTTAGGAAAAAAAGACACACGATCAGGATTTGGTGAAGGTCTATTGGAATTAGGACGTACAAACCCAAATGTCGTTGGTTTGTGTGCCGACCTTACAGGTTCATTAAAAATGGATGCTTTTGAAAAAGAATTTCCAGAACGTTTCTTTCAAATAGGTATTGCAGAAGCAAACATGATTGGCATGGCTGCTGGAATGACAATTGGTGGAAAAATTCCTTACACTGGAACTTTCGCTAACTTTTCAACTGGTCGCGTTTACGATCAAATCCGTCAATCAGTTGCTTACTCGCAAAAAAACGTAAAAATATGTGCTTCTCACGCAGGTTTAACACTTGGTGAAGATGGAGCAACGCACCAAATTTTAGAAGATATCGGAATGATGCGCATGTTGCCAAACATGACAGTTATTGTTCCTGCTGACCACAACCAAACAAAACAAGCTACTATTGCTATTGCTGAACACAATGGTCCTGTATACTTGCGTTTTGGTCGTCCAGTAGTTCCGATTTTTGTGCAACCAGACGCGAAATTCATCATTGGAAAAGCGGATGTATTGACAGAAGGAACAGATGTAACAATTATTGCATGTGGACATTTGGTTTGGAAATCAATCGAAGCAGCGCAAGAATTAGCAGCAATGGGAATTAGTGCAGAAGTAATCAACATGCACACGATTAAACCTTTGGACGAAAAAGCAATCTTAGATTCAGTTCGCAAAACAAAATGCGTTGTTACTGCTGAAGAACACATGTTAAATGGTGGTTTAGGCGAGGCTGTTTCTCAAGTGTTAACGAGAAATTTCCCAGCTCCACAAGAATATGTTGGCGTTAACGATTCATTTGGTGAATCTGGTACTCCAGACGAATTAATGGTAAAATATGGCTTGGACACAGTAAATATTGTGGCAGCAGCTAAAAAAGTAATTGAACGAAAATAACATACATGCAGCATAAAATTCCCGATGAAGCGACTATCATTTCTTACCTTCATCGGGAAGATGCTCAAGCTCAATTAGCCTTTTCGTGGTTGATTGAATTATACAGTAAAAAACTTTATCTCTCCATCCGTAGGATTGTTCGTAATCACGAAAACACCAACGACATTCTGCAAGAAGTTTACCTGAAAATCTGGAAAAATAGATTGCAATTCAAAGGAGAAAGTGCACTTTTTTCATGGATCTATCGCATTGCTTTTAACGAAGCACTACAGTTCCTGCGCAAAGAAAAAAAACACCTAGCAATCAAATCAATAGATGATCCTATCGTAAGTATTCAATTAACTGCGAATCTCACTTATTCAGCTAGTCCAGAAGAAATTTCAGCATGGTTAATGCAAGCCATTGAACAATTGCCTATCAAACAACGTTTGGTATTTGAATACCGTTTTTTTGACGAATTAAAATACGAGGAAATTGCAACAATTACTGGCGGTTCAGTAGGCGGTTTAAAAGCAAACTATTTTCATGCATTAGATAAAGTTGAAAAATATTTGGTGCGTCAATTAAACTTATCATAAGCTAACACATCTTATTAGTATGAAATCAGCAGATAAAAACATTGTTAATCAACTCATTAAGAAGCAAACCCCGCTTCCTAATGATGATTATTTTACTGATCTTTCAGCACGATTGCTAACAGAAATAAAACTACAAGAAGCGCCAATCGTTCCAATTTATAAAAAATTATTTTTCGTAGTTGCAAGTAGTGCGGCTGTTTTATTGATTGCAATTTCAATATTCTGGAAATCAAACACCAATGTTCTTGCACCAAAACAATTAGTTTCACAAAAAACAACCGCAAAAACACTAGTTAAAGTACCTGTTAAAACACAAAAAACACTTGTGGAAAATAACAAGGAAGTTAACGAAAATAATATAGAAAAAAAAGTCGTTCAAACACCAATTCTAATCGAAACAATTGAACCAATTACTAATGATGTTGTAACATTTGAAACATTAGAAAAAGGGGCTATTTACTCCTATTTACTGAATGGTTCTGATGAATTGGACGAAGAGCAACTGAGTAATTTATTAAGCAATTAAAAACAAACGAAATGAAACTAATCACACTGTTACTTTTTAGCTTGTGTTTACCAAGCGTGTTTTTTGCACAAATGGAACGCCCACCAAAAGGTACACCAACAGAAAAAGAAAATGAAGCGAAAATTGAGCAATTAAAAATTGCCTTCATTGCTAAAGAATTAAATCTTACTGCTACTGAAGCACAAATGTTTTGGCCAATTTACAATGA
>CALJKJ010000004.1 GCA_937973685.1 uncultured Flavobacteriales bacterium
TACGTCGTCCTCCAGGTCGTGAGGCTTACCCAGGTGACGTATTCTACTTACACTCTCGTTTATTGGAGCGTGCTGCAAAAATCATCGCGGATGATACGATTGCATCACAAATGAACGATTTACCTGAATCATTGAAAGGTATTGTTAAAGGTGGAGGTTCATTAACTGCATTGCCAATTATTGAAACGCAAGCAGGTGACGTTTCTGCATATATCCCAACAAATGTAATTTCGATTACAGATGGTCAGATTTTCTTAGAAGGTGATTTATTCAACGCAGGTATTCGTCCAGCAATTAACGTAGGTATTTCTGTATCACGTGTTGGAGGAAATGCGCAAATCAAATCGATGAAGAAAGTAGCTGGAACATTGAAATTGGATCAAGCTCAATACCGCGAATTAGAAGCGTTTGCGAAATTTGGTTCTGATTTGGATGCTGCAACTAAATCTGTTTTGGATAAAGGAGCTCGTAACGTTGAAATTTTGAAACAACGTGAAGGTGATCCATACCCAGTTGAAAAACAAATTGCTATTATCTACGTTGGTACAAAAGGTTTAATGCAAAATGTACCTGTTGATAAAGTAAAAGCATTCGAAAAAGAATACTTGGATTTCTTAGAAGCAAAACATGCAGATGTATTGGTTCGTTTGAAAGCAGGTAAATACGAAGATACAGATACTGATCTTTTAGGAAAAGTAGCGAAAGAAATCGCATCGAAATATTAATTGATTACGAATTTAGAATAACGAATTGAGAATGAAGAGATGGTACAGTCTGAATTGAGAATAAATTCTGTGGTTCAAGACAAATCATTTCTTTTCGCAAAATTGATCATACGCTTCTGTTTGAATTTAAAAGAACAGAAGCATTATGAGTTAAGCGGACAACTAATAAGAAGTGGTACTAGCGTCGGAGCGAACATTCGAGAGGCCCAACGAGCTGAAAGCAAGAAAGATTTTAAGCACAAACTTAGAATTGCATTGAAGGAAGCAGACGAGACAAAGTACTGGTTAGAATTAGTTCATTCAGAAATTACTTCAGTAGAAAAAAATATAGTTGAATTGAATGAGGAAATAATTAAGTTGTTAGTCGCAATAATTAAAAATACAAACGATTAAAAACTCTACATTCAAAATTCTACATTCAAAATTTGAATTATGGCTAATTTAAAAGAAATACGCAATCGAATAACTTCAGTAGGTTCTACTATGCAGATTACTTCTGCTATGAAAATGGTTTCTGCTGCAAAGTTAAAACGAGCTCAAGATGCAATTACACAAATGCGTCCATATGCTGAAAAGTTGCAAGAAATTCTTGGAAATTTGAGTGCATCTTTGGATATTTCTGAAAATGCGTTGGCAGCTGAACGTCCTGCTAATAATGTATTGATCATTGCTATTACTTCGAACAGAGGTTTGTGTGGTGGATTCAACAACAACATCATCAAACGAGTAAATCAATTGGTGCTGGAAGATTATGCTGGAAGTAACGTTAGCATTTTATGTTTAGGTAAAAAAGCAAAAGATGCTTTCAAACGTTCTGAAATGTATTTTGATATTGAAGGAACAGGAATCACAGAAGACATTTTTGCTGATTTGTCATTTGATAACACGGCATACATAGCAAGTCATGCGATGGACCTTTTCTTAAACAAATCGGTTGATCGTGTTGTTGTGGTTTACAATAGCTTTGTTAACGCTGCGTCACAAAATGTCAAAGCGGAACAATTATTGCCATTAATTCCAACAGTTCAAGAAGGAGCAGCAATTGGTGATTATATTTTTGAGCCTTCTCAAGAAGAGATCGTTGAAGATTTAATCCCGAAATCATTGAAAATCCAATTATTCAAAGCATTGTTGGATTCCAATGCCTCTGAACATGGAGCACGTATGACTGCCATGCACAAAGCAACAGACAACGCAACTGAGTTACAACGTAGTTTGAAATTAAGTTACAACAAAGCGCGTCAAGCAGCAATTACCAATGAAATCTTAGAAATCGTTGGTGGAGCGGAAGCATTGAATAATTAACGAGAACAATTTTTATATTTTGAAAATCCCGATACGTTTGTGTCGGGATTTTTTTATTTAATCCTTGTTCAACAACTTATGTAAACGGCGCATCATGAAGAATGCGATAATCATTGAACAAGTCACGACAATTCCTAGTATTGGATAATTACCAATTTCGCCGTTTGCTTGCTTGTAAACGATTGTTCCGGCAATAAATGAAGCTATTCCACCAGATAACTGTTGAACGGCTGAATTGATGCTCATAAACGCTCCTCTGTCCTCTGGTTTTGGAACGGATGTCATCATTGCTTGTGCGGGAACAATACGGGAAGTGATTCCGATAAATAAAATAACATTCAATAAAATCACTAATGACAATGGTGTTGGTCCAAGTTGGGTGTAAATCAAAACGATTCCAATTGAAATGATTGTTCCAAATGCAAACAAATTCATCCGTCCAAATCGGTCACTGATAAGTCCCGCTAACGGCCCCGCTGCAAAGGTGAAAATACCCGTTACAATATACATGTAAGGCAATTCATCCGTTGTTAATTTTAAATTTTGTACCGCAAAATCACTTCCAAAGGGCATCAACATGAATCCACCAGTTGCTAGCAAAGTTGTTGCTAAAAATCCAGTAATGTAGCGTCTGTTTTTAACGGTGCTTACTAAATGGGCGAATGCATTTTTCTCTTTTGCTAAAGCCAAATGTGCTGTGATTGGTCGCATGAAGAAAACGGTTCCAACTAATATAATACAAGCAAATCCAACAATTACATAAAAAGGCAAATGCCAATTTGCCCAGTTTGTTAAAAATAATCCGAGTGGAATCCCAACAATTTGACTAACACCAAATCCCATTTGAATGAATCCCATTACACGACCACGTTGGTTTATAACGTACAAATCGGTGATAATTGCATAACTAATAGAACTCATAACACCGCCAAACAAACCTGTAAATACGCGTGCAGCTAGTAAGGTTTCGTATGAATTGGAAAGTGCGCAAAACAATGTTCCCAAAATGAATCCACTAAAGAAAAAAACCAATAATCGTTTGCGATCAAATTTATCTGCAAATCCTGCTGTTAGTAAGGCTGATAAAAACGCACTAAAGGCATATGCCGAAACGACCACAGCAAATTGATTGGGTTGCAATGACAAGTCTTTCATGACAAATGTTCCCAGAGGGGATAGAACCATGAAATCCAATACTACACAAAATTGTATCAACGCTAATAATGCAGTCATAAAGACTTGGTAGCGCGAAAAGGGAACTTTTTCTTTCATTTTAATAAATTATTGTTGCTGTTGTTAATCTTCAACATAGATACGTTGCATTCTCTTTGAAAGCCCCGTCATTACTTCATAGGGTATTGTTTGCATGGATGCAGCAAATTGCTCCATGCTTTGTACTTCCCCAATAATCTCAACAAAATCACCTTCCTTGATTGTGTTGGGAGGAACGGCAACCATTATCATGTCCATGCACACTCGCCCTACAACTGCACATGTGTGTTCATTGATAATCACATGTCCCACACCATTACTCAAATTGCGTCTAAATCCATCGGCATAACCAACTGGAATGATAGCAATTGTCATATCTTCTTTCGCTTGGAAACTGCAACCATAGCCAATAAAATCACCAGATTGAATCGACTTGACCTGAGAAACAGCGCTCGACCAACTAATTGCAGGAGTTAATTCGTTTTTTAATTGCTGATTTTCGGTAAATCCATACAACGAAATACCAATGCGCACCATGTCAAAGGCAGCAGTTGGGTATCTTAAAGCGCCTTCTGAATTGAGTAAGTGGGCACAAAAAGCTGTATTCAAGTTGTCGCAAAAAAAAGAGATTATCGCTTCAAACAGTTCAATTTGTTTGTGTGTGTATGCGGATGCTTGAGCATTATCGGCATCAGCTAAGTGCGAATAAATACCTTTTATAGTGATTTCTGGTTGTGCATTGATGATACTCAATAATTGTTCTTTATCTGCGGGTGAAAATCCTAAGCGATGCATTCCCGTATCAAATTTTAAATGAATCGGGTATGCTGTTTTTCCTTGTTGAATCAACACACGAATAAATTCATCCAACTGTGCAAATGAATAGATTGCAGGTTCTAACTGATGAGCAATGATCAATTCAGCATGTTCTGGATCAGGATTCATGACAATTATCGGCTTTTCAATCCCCAATTGTTTTAATTGAACTCCTTCATCCGCAAAGGCAACGCCAAAATAATCGATTCCTAATTGCGCCAAATAAGGTGCAACTACCGAAGCTCCAGCGCCATATGCATCTGCTTTTACCATACACAACAACTTGACGGATGCAGGTAAATGTTTGCGGTAATATTCAGTATTGTGTTTGATTGCACTTAAGTTTACAGTTACACTTGTTCGGTGTTTAAGCGCTTTTCCTTTCGCAACTTCTTGTTCAAAATTACGGTTTCGGTGTGCTTTTACAAGGATGACAGCATCAGAAAAATCATTCCATGGAATGTGTTCATTTGCTTGAATAAACAATGTTTTGAATGGTTGAAAAGGTGCTATGATTGCAGCTAATTCACTGATTAAATCGGGATTATTTTCAGCTAGACCAATGATGACGATACATGACTTTTTTCCTGCTAATTGCAACTGATAATGCAGTGCTTCTTGCAAAGCATCTTTGTCAAGATTATAGGTGTCATTGATGATGATATTGTTGTTTACCCCATCAATAATTTCCATGCGCAAAGCTAATTTTGGCAAACGCGCAAACAGTTCCGCATGGCTACTTTTAGGAATGTTGAAATGAGTTAAAAGCGCTGATAGAACGCCAAGTAACTCATTAAATCCTGCTGAAAATTGGTGTTCATTTGTTGCGGTACAACAAGTGAAATTATTCGGTAGTGAATAACCCAAAGAGGAAATCTGTTGGCTTACAAATACCGTAGCACAATTACTAAACAATTTTATTTTTTCCGAGAAATGATGCTCTTTGGTGCCAAAATTTTGTTCGTGTGCTTTACCAAATGCTGTAAATACACCTATTGTTGGTTGAATCATTTTTTCCAAAACAGCCATCTCACCATTTTCCGAAATTCCTGCTTCAATCAATGCAATGGAAGCACCCGCATGCAGTTCTAATAACGATAATGCAACACCAATTTGTGAATTGAAACTTTTTGGACTTCGTACTACAGACATGTAAGGTGATAAACAATGGAAAGCCCATTCTTTAAACGTTGTTTTCCCAACGCTTCCTGTAATTGCTATTACAGGGTAAGTAAACTGTTTTCGGTGAAAAGTTGCCAATTGTTGCAAAGCATGCAAAGGACTTTCTACTTTCCAAAAAACCGCGTCTGTATAGGTTGAATTTTTGAAATCGACACCAACAACAAACATGCGTACACCTTTTTTATAGGCGTCTGCTACAAAATCATTTCCGGATCGAGTTGTACCTTGAAGTGCAAAAAATAAGCCTCCTTCAGGTGCGATTATTTTTCGTGAATCGGTAATAACATGTGTAACAACGGCATGTATTTCACCCGATGCTTGTGTATCAAAGCATTCGGAACAAGTTGCTATGGAATAATTTAACTTCAATCCGTGAGTTTATTGTAACACGTTCTGCAAACCGGCTGATAAGTTTCAGTAGCACCTACTAAAACTTGTCCATCTTTTTTGGATGTACGGTGTGAGAATTGTGCTAAATTACCACAAGAAACGCAAATTGCGTGAACTTTTGTCACATATTCTGCGGTGCACAGCAAAGTTGGCATTGGACCAAAGGGTTTTCCAAGATAATCCATGTCCAATCCCGCTATGATAACCCGAACACCTTGTTTGGCTAAATCATGCGCAACGGTAACCAAATCGAGATCAAAAAATTGTGCTTCGTCAATAGCTACAACACGTTGTCCTTGCCAATGCTCCATGATTTCTTGAGACGACGCAACAGCGATTGCTTCAAATGAAGAACCTTTGTGACTGACAATTTTTTCATCATCGAAACGATTATCAATACTTGGTTTCAACAGCAATAAAGCTTGTTGCGCAAATTCAACACGTTTTAAGCGACGAATCAATTCTTCTGTTTTACCAGAAAACATAGATCCACAAATCACTTCTATCCACCCATTTTTTTTTCCTTCACTCGGAAATTGTTCTAAAAACATAGTCTATTTCGTGTTTTCAACAATTGACATTAAACAACTATTCGCGGCAACGGTCCAAAAGAGTTGTCTATTCATTAATTTAGCCTACAATTTGAAAAGTAAATTGTAAGTGGAAAATTAGCTTTTTATTCAATTAAAAAGGTATTCCCCTTACAAAAATAGAAATATTGATAAGAACTTATTAAAGGAACACGATATGACAATGAATTCATTATTGGAAGAAATGCAACAACTCGTTGATAAAATCAACGAAGGAACTGCATCGATGGGCGAAATTGAAGCTTTTGCAGCTGCTGCTCAAGATTTAAACGAACGTGCAATTATCATTCGATACAAGGCATACGAATTAAAAGTTCAGCCTACACAAGTTGAGGTTCAGGCTACAGTAGAAGAACAAGTACCAACCAATGAAACTGATTTCATAGCTTCAAAATTGGATGAAAGTGCATTAGAAATGGATTTTGATTTGTTTTCAACCGATGAACCCGAAGAAACTATTGAATCAGATCTAGTATTAGAAAATGAAAATTCAATAGCAAGTTCTTTTGATTTTTTCGCTGCAAATGAACCAGCAAGTAGTACGAATGAACCAGTTGTTGAACAAACAGAAATCACAACAATATCTGAAGATAGCGCCTTTTTTGATGATACAGAAAACAATGAAAATTTTGTTGATTTCGCTGATGATGAAACCGATGTAGCTGTTCAAACTGAAGCGGAAGTACACGAAGAAATGATAATTCCTGCAACTAGCCAACAACCTGTTGCATTGCACCCAATTTACGAGCGACTTGCAACTGCTGATGATTCACTAGCTGCACGTATGCTTTCAGTTCGATTAGAAACGTTGAAAGGTGCTTTTGGTTTTAACGAACGCATGCAAATTGTTAACGAATTATTGGCTAGTTCAAACGATTTGTACCACGAAATTATTGAACAATTGGACAACATGGACAGCAAAGAAGAAGCGCGCTTATTCGTTTCTTCGATTGCGGATAAATATAATTGGAACGTATCGAGTTCTATAGCTTTAGAATTCATTCAAAAAGTAGAACGCCGCTATGCATAAGCGATTTATCCTCTTATTTTTCTTACCCATACTAGTTGTTGGTCAAGTTGAACATGCAAAAGAAACAGTTATAAAATTGTGTTCAAGTGATTTTCATGGAAGAGGATATGTAAATGGAGGAGATTCAATTGCTGCAAATTATATTGCAACTGCTTTTCAACAAGCGGGATGTCAACCGTTGGATAAGAAAGGTTATTTCCAAGCTTTCAATTTTAATGTGAACACCTTTCCAAATAGGATGGGGTTGACCGTGAATGGCAAACAGTTAATTCCTGGAAAAGAATTTGTTGTAGCACCCAACTCGGGTCCAGCAATAGCTCATGCACTGAAATTAGTTGAAGTGACTCCGGAAGAAGTTGCCAATCAAAAATTATTCAAAAACAAATTATTTCAATTAACACAAACGGGTAAGTCGTCTTCGAAACAGCAATTTGCTTTTGCTTTTTTTCAAGCTAAATTTTCAGGTGACACCTTGAAAATGGCGCATGAATTGATGAACAGTTTGCGTTCAAGTTACCCAATCGTTGAATTAGTGACTTCAAAATTCACGTGGTCGGTCGAACAAAAACAAGAACGTTTTCCTTTGTTTCAAGTGCAAGCAAATGCAGTTGATTGGTCCAATGAAAATTGGACGGTTGGATTTGTTGTTGATGCAACAATTAAAACGCACGCTACACAAAATGTGCTTGCTTTTATTCCTGCGAAGAAAAAGTCAAAAAAATACATCGTTTTCACTGCGCATTACGATCATTTGGGTCGGATGGGACAACAAACGTTCTTTCCTGGAGGGAACGACAATGCAAGTGGTGTAGCCATGTTGTTGGAATTGGCAACTTATTATGCGAAAAACCCAAGCGATGTGAACGTTGTTTTTATAGCGTTTGCTGGTGAAGAAGTTGGTTTATTGGGGAGTCAGTTTTTTGTGGAAAACCCAAAAATACCATTGGATAAAATCCGCTTTTTATTCAATTTGGATATCATGGGTAGTGGAGAAGAAGGTGTGACAATTGTTAATGCTACTTTGTTCCCGAAAGAATTTCAGCAACTGCAAGCATGTAATGTGAATAATCAATTTTTACCTAAGATTGCCTCGCGTGGACCTGCAGCCAATTCGGATCATTATTTTTTCACAGAAAAAGGCGTTCCTGCATTTTTCATGTACACCATGGGGCCAAATAAACATTACCACGATGTGGACGATTCATTTGAGCACTTAAGTTTTGAGAAATTCAATGCGATTTATCAATTGCTGATTGCTTTTACTGCTGAAATTTCCAAGAAATAAGCTTTGAAATGGGAACTTTCCCGTTCGATTTTTATATCTTCATCAAGAATTTAAACTACTCGTTATGTATCGTGTTTTAGTCGTAGGTGTATTGTTCATTCATACAGTTTTGTTTTCTCAACCTTTTCAAGGGGTGAAAGCTGCACTGAAACCGACTAGTTCACAGCAAAAAGGAGCATCATGCGCGCCACCAAATAAATCCACGTATTTACAATACAACAATGTCCGTGCGATGATTCATACTGCGGGAAATTTGTGGCAAATTCCAGGTCAAAATTTCGCGCAATACGAAGTCCCTAAAAACTCTGGAATTATGGCGCTTTTTACTTCTGCACTTTGGTTAGGTGGAAAAGATGTCAATGGTCAATTGAAATTAGCAGCATTGCGTTACCGAGATGGCGCAGATTATTGGACGGGTCCACTTTCTAAAGATTTTGCTGAAATTGATGCCGCTGATTGTTACAAATACGACAATCATTACATGTCGTCTCAGGATAAAGTTCGTGAATTTGATGCTTGGTTTATTGCAGGAGAATTGGACAACCAAAATGGCACGAACATTCAAAACTCAAAATTCCCTAATTATAAAATTCCAGATTTCATCAATGATTGGCCAGCTCATGGAGATGTGACCAAAGGTCAAGATTATTATTTAGCGCCCTTTTTTGACCGCGATAATAACGGAACCTACGAACCATCAAAAGGTGACTATCCATGGTACGATATAACTGGAACAAAAGATTGCAAAACTGACAGAAGGGTTTCCCTTTACGGAGATTTTAACCTTTGGTGGGTCATGAATGACAAAGGAAATATCCATACCGAATCGGGAGGTGAACCAATTGGTATGGAAATTCGTGCCCAAGCATTTGCATTTGCAACAAATGACGACATCAATAACATGACTTTTTATAATTACGAATTGATAAACCGAGGAACACAAACGCTTTTTGATACGTATTTTGGGATTTTCATCGATGGTGCATTGGGCAATCCTTTTGATGATTATGTAGGCTGTGATGTAAATAGAGGTTTGGGTTATGTCTACAATGGTTTTCAAATTGATGCGGATAACAATGGCTACAAAGGGTATGGAGCTTCTCCTCCTGCTGTTGGGGTCGATTTTTTTGAAGGACCTTATCAAGACAATGATTCGATTGATAATGCATTTGGAATTGGTATTAATGAAGCCTTAAATGGCATCGGATACGGTGATGGTATTGTCGACAATGAACGCTTTGGAATGCGCCGTTTCTTGTATTACATCAACTCAGGTGGTGGTGCAAATCCTGCACAAACTGATCCAACATCAGCAACGGATTATTACAATTTCTTACAAGGTAAATGGAAGGATAACACACCATTTTACTACGGTGGAAGCGGACATATTTCTGACCCTGATGCCGATGCTACTACTCCTTGTGATTTTATGTTTCCAGGTGATACTGATCCACAAGGATGGGGAACAAACGGAATTCCAAAACCATTTTGGACAGAGCAAACAGCAGGGAATCTTCCCTACGACCGTCGTTTTTTACAATCAGCGGGTCCATTTGTGTTAACTCCAGGAGCAATCAATAACATTACTGTTGGTGTTGTTTGGGCGCGTTCACCAGGTGGAGATCCATTTGCTTCTGTCAAAGCATTGCAGCGGGCTGATGACAAAGCTCAAGCTTTATTCGAAAATTGTTTCAAAGTATTGGAAGGTCCACACGCTCCTGACTTAGCAGCGCAAGAATTGGATAGAGAAGTGATCTTGTACCTGTCCAATGATAGTCCATCGAACAATACCAATGAATCGTATAAAGAATTAGATCCGTTTATCGTTTCTGCCTTGCCAAATCCTGATAAATATTACCGTTTCCAAGGATACATGATTTATCAATTAGCTAGTTCACAGGTAAGTGTTTCCGATTTGAGCGATCCAACTCGTGCACGTTTAGCAGCACAATGTGATAAAAAAGATGGTGTTGCTCGCTTGATTAACTTTGAATACGACGAAGATTTGGAAGCGTCAATACCAGTTGAAAAAGTTGATGGCGCTAACGATGGCATCAAACATTCGTTTCGCATAACATCTGATTTATTTGCAACTGGCGATAAAAAATTGGTGAATTTCAAGCGCTATTATTATTTAGCAATTGCTTATGCACATAACAATTACGAACAATACAACCCAACTGATCCAAATGCATTAACAGGTCAAAAATTACCGTTTTTAGCTAGTAGAAAAGCTGCAATTGGTGAAGTAAAAGCAATTACTGTTATTCCACACAAAAGTAACCCAGAAGCTAATGGAACAGCTTTCTTTTCTGCTTATGGATTGCAACCTGAAATCACACGTATAGATGGACGAGGAAACGGGATGAATTTCTTAAACCTAACGCAAGAAAGCGAAGATGAAATCATCACAACTGGTTCAGCTGATGAAGTAACGTACGCCGCAAATGGTGGACCAATCAATGTAAAAATTGTCGATCCATTGAATGTTGTAGGGGGCTATTTCACGTGTAAATTTTACAATAATCCAGGTTTGCCAATCGATTCTGCAAATTGGGTAATTTACCGACATGCAACCGTTGGCGGCGCGGTTATTGATTCTGTTACAGCCGAAACTTCTATTACTGTCGATAACGAACAACTAATTCCACAATGGGGGATTTCTGTTCAAATCAACAACATACCTTACTATGCTGTTAGTTCAGCTGTTCAAGGTCCCGAATACCGTTTGTTTACTGATCCAATTGCTGCAACAATGGAGGTAGTAGATTCAACTAAGAATTGGCTGTCATTTGTTTCCGATGACGATTCGTTTGCGCCAACTAATTGGATTCGTTCAGGAACATATGCACCACAAGCCTCCGAAGACAATCCTGCATTGGGTTATAACAATCCAACCTGTTTTCCAGATAATTCAACTGTTGATCCGCTGAAAAAATACGCGAAATTACTCAATGGCGGAATAACTCATTTCTCTCTCGTCGGGAGACAATGTGCGTACATGCCGTATGCTGTTCCTACTGCTTTTTCAACTTTTGCATCTACTTTAGCACAAGCTACTTTGGCTCGAGCGAGTTCGGTAGACATCGTTTTCACGAATGATCGCTCGAAATGGACGCGTTGTGCTGTATTGGAATTGTGTGCAGATCCCAATTTAGCTATTGGTAATGCAGTAGCAGGTACATTACGTGAACAATTGAGCGTCGATAAAAACGGAAATCCTGATGGAACAGGTACAAAAGGAATGAGCTGGTTCCCAGGTTACGCAATCGACTTGGAAACAGGAAAACGCTTGCACATGGCATTTGGTGAAAACTCCTTTTTAGGTGGATTTAATGGGTCAGACATGAAATGGAATCCAACGAGTGACCTGTACAACAACAACATGCCCGTTTTAGGGGGACAACATCCGGTTTACGTTTTTGGAGTAGATATCAACGGAACCAATTGTCCAGCATACGATGGACAAAACAATTGGGTTTACGACCAGTTAAAAACGGCTTCTGCAACAAGTTACCGCAATGCTTTTACCAATTGTATGTGGGTAGTGAATCCCTTATTGACTGAAGGAAAAGAATTGTTGAGTACAACAGTTCGCATCAAGTTGCGTATCAATAAAGAATACGAACGCTACACTGCCACAGGATTGAATAATGGGTTACCAATGTATGCGTGGGGCATGGATGGGTATGAAACAAAATTGAATGATCAAATCTCACTTTCTCAAGTGTTGAAACAAATAAATGTTGTCCCAAATCCGTATTATGCATTTTCAGAATACGAACGCAACAAAGTCGATCAACGCATAAAAATTATCAACTTACCTGAAAAATGTACCGTTACCATTTACAACGTTTCGGGCAAATTAATCAATCAATTCAAAAAAGATAATGTGCAAACATTTATCGATTGGAACTTGATTAATCGGGTAGGTATTCCAATTTCATCGGGCGTTTATATCATTCACATTGATGTGCCAAATGTAGGAGAAACGGTACGAAAAGCATTCATTGCGATGCGTGCTGTCGACTTACAAGGATTTTAACGATATGGAAGACTAATACGGAACGTAGTTCCTTTTCCTAGTTCAGAACGAAGGACATAAACTTTTCCGTTGTGGTATTCTTTGACAATTCGTTTGACCAAAGAAAGTCCAAGACCCCAGCCTCGTTTTTTGGTGGTAAATCCTGGTTCAAATATCGATTTGAACTGTTTTGGTGACAACCCCTTTCCAGTATCTGTGATATCAATATTCACCCATTCAGGAGCAATGGAAACTAATACATGAATCGATCCTTTTGATTCCATTGCATCAACAGCATTTTTCAAGATATTTTCCATTACCCATTCAATTAAAGGGGCATTGTGGGAAATCACGAGGGGTTCATTTGATAATTCGTATGTCAAAGCCACTTTTTGTGAAATGCGTGGACGCAAATAATTGATAACGCGAATGACGGTTTCATGTATGTCTGCTGCTTGCAATTGTGTTTTGGAGCCTATTTTTGAGAATCGTTGCGATACCGCTTCTAAGCGTTCAACATCTTTTTGCATTTCACCAATAATACTCGGATCAATTTGTTGGGCTTCTAACAATTGAACCCAAGCCATTAAGGATGAAAGCGGTGTGCCAAGTTGATGCGCTGTTTCTTTCGCCATTCCGGCCCAAACCTGATTTTGCTCTGCTTTTCGAAAGGTACTGAACAACAAATAACCAATCAAAATAAACAGTCCAATGATGATGAATTGAATGTATGGGTAAAATTGTAATTGCTTTAATTCGTCCGAATTATCAAAGAAAAGTTGATAGTTTTGGTGCTTGCCAAAAGAGATAGCAATGGGATTATTGACCAAAGCTAGTTCTTGAATGGTCTTCTTAAGCAGTTCAGGATCGGTTAATTTTTTTGGAATGTTGGTTGCAATTAATGAATCTTGTTGCTGATTCGTTAAGACCAAAGGAATTAGTCGGGCATCTTTGATCAACTCATTATTAAAAGCTTGAATTAACGAATCACGCTCTCTTTCCAATTGGATGGTTTGTTTGGTATCTGAATAATAATAAGTCATTGTTAATCCATCAGCTACTTCAATTGGTAAGGGAGGATTTTTTTTACTCCATAATCGTGCGAGTTGCAACAAACTATCCTCATACACTGCGACCAATTCTTTTTCTGAGAATGACGGGTGTTTTTTTCGCAAGGAAGTTGTGTCAAAATCAATATTTACGGAACCAGAAACAATGTTGTTATCATCAACTAAAATGACGGGGATGTCTTTGTTTTCAACGATTATTTTTAACGGAAAGGTGTAATCAGGAAAGGCATCACCAACAATGGGTTTGGAAATTTCGGTTGATGCATCGATGTACAATTGAATCTTTTTGCGTTCATAATTACGCAGTTGATTGAATGTTTTGTTTGTAAATTCAACTAATTCAGCTTTCTTTTTTATCGCATCAACCCATTGTTTAGCACGTAATAATTCCCTGTCCGATACTTTTTGAACCGTAGAATTAGATACCCAAAGTGAAATACCGACAAGCACCAATGCTACAAAGAGTAGCACCAACTTCCATTTTTGTTTTGTTGAATAAAGATTCATCGTCAGCGAATGTACAAAATTCAATTGATTTTTCGATTTACAGGTATTTTATAAAAAACGGTAATTGTTCGGATAAGTAATGTAACAAAATTTCAATTTGTTCGTATAGTTTACTATGACAAAGTGGCAACGCGTTCGGAAAATAAGTAGCTGGTTCTTCGGTAGCATTCTTGCAATAATGTTACTAATTACTGGTGCAATCTATTTTTTCAAAGATGAAATCATACAAATTGCTGTAGGCGAGATAAATAATCACCTGAAAGCGAAGGTGGAAGTCAAAAAAGTTGACTTGACATTTTGGGCCACATTCCCAAATCTATCCATCGATTTCAATGAAATTTTCATTCAAGACGCGTTACCAAATAGCACCAAAAAAGATACACTCTTATATTCCGAACAAATTCGATTGAAGTTCGATCCAATGGATATTTGGAATGAAAAGTACGATGTCAAACAGATTAATGTAGCCCCAGGAACAATAAAATTAGTTGTAAATAAAAAGGGCGAAGTCAACTACGATATTTTTAAACCAGCTAATGAACGCTCGTCGGATAAGTTCCACATGTCGTTGAAAGCAGTTGAAATTGCTGATTTACGTTTTATTTACGCGAACAAACTACAAGGTCAAAAATACGCAACTACCTTTCAAGACGTAGCCTTAAATGGAGATTTCTCAGAAGAAGAGTTTACAGTTCACACCGATGCTGCGTTCACTATTCACCGCATTCAAAATGGATTGGTACCTTTTGTCATTAATCAACCTGCTACGACATCAATCGATTTAATTGTCAATCAAAAAGCGGGAACGGTTTCGTTGCCTAGCGGTAAAATTAATTTAGCAGGATTGCCATTTGATGTAAACTTTTTTCTCGACAGCTCTTCTTTTAAAACTCAAATCAAAGCGGAATCATTAGCACTGGAAGATGTTGCCAATAAATTAGCTTGGAAAGAAGTCAAACAAGTCAACAAGTTTAAAGGAAGTGGAACTGCACGTTTTCTGTTAAATGTTGCGACTGATCTTGGTGTCGATGCCTATCCACAAATTGACTGTCAGTTTTCCATTAACAAAGGGAAATTAACAGAACCTTCACAAGGGTTAACAATAAGCAATTTGTTTTTAGATGGAAAATACTCGACCTTGAAAGGAAAAGGAAACGAAGAATTACTGTTGAATAATGTTTCTTTTCATTCGTTTAGTGGACCATTCAAAGGAAATCTTGCAATCAAACAATTTGATGCGCCAACCTATACTGGAAATGCAAACGGCTCAGTTGATTTAGGAATGATCCATGCACTTTTTCACTTGCCGAAAATCAATAAAATTTCGGGTAAAGTAGGGGTAAATAGCCGTTTTAAATTAGTTACCTTACTTTCAGATGCTGGTTCAACAATTGAAGTGGCTGATGGAAATGGCGCCGCTCAACTGAACAATGTGCATTTTCAATTAATTGATGATTCACGAAAGTTCAGCAATATCAACGGAAAAATCATGCTGAATAAAACAGCTGCTGTTCTCGAAAATTTGCGTGTTCAATTAGGAAAATCGGACATAAAAATCAATGGTCTGTTTAATCATGTTGACGCTTTTTTACAAGACAGAGCAAATTTAGCGGTTGAGGTAACAGCTGAAAGTAGAAAAATTGATTTGGAGGATTTCACCAATACCGTTGGTATTCAAACAACATCAGGTGGAAATGCTGCGTCAAACAAAAAAGAATGGTTGTTGCCAACGATGATTGATGGTTCCGTTTTACTCGATTTGGGAACATTAGTTTTAAACCAACATCACTTTACCCAAATTCATGGTGACATGAAAGTTGGTAATCGCATCATTCAAATCAATCAGTTAACAGGAACAAGTGCAGGTGCAGCTGTAAGTGGTGGATTAACAGTGCAAGAATCAGCACCGGAACGTTTTGAAATTGCCACGAAATTGGCATCAACATCCATTGACTTTAAACGTGTTTTCAACGAGTGGAACAATTTTGAACAAGATGTCATCAATGCGGATAATATTTCCGGAAGAGCAGAAGTTGTGTTGGATTTGAAAGCGCCATTTGATTTCAATACAGGGATTATCAAAGAAGCAATCGTCGCTCAAATCCAGTTAGCGGTATATGACGGGAAACTCAAAAATGTTGAGACGTTTCGACAGTTAACGGCGGATTTAAAATCGCCAAAAACACGTGTTGTTTTTAGTCCCAAAGAAATTGATGTACTGCAATCAAAATTAAGTAATTTGACGTTTGACAAATTAGAAAACACGATTTACATTCGAAATTCCACCTTGATTATTCCAAAAATGGATATCCATTCGTCGGCATTAGATATGACGTTGGAAGGTTCTCATTCCTTTGAAAACATTATTGATTATCGTTTTTCGTTCCGTTTACGCGATTTGAAAATAAACAAAGACGAATCGGAATTTGGTGAAGTAATTGACGATGAAACTGGTGTGCGCATATTTGTCCGTATGTTTGGCAAATTGGATGATCCAACAATTATTTGGGATCAAAAAGCACGCAAAGACCAAGCAAAGGAAAACCGCGAGCAAGCTAAAAAAGAGGCGATGTCAATTTTAAAATCAGAACTTGGCCTGTTTAAAAAAGACACAACAATCAAAGCTTATCAACCAAAAGTACAGCAACGCGAAGAACTTAAAATTGAGTTTGGCAAAGAAGAAGTTGATCCTGCTATTCTTGAAAAGGAAAAGAAGAAGAAACAATCCAAAATCGCCAAGTTTGGTGACAAACTCAAAGAAGAGAATAAAAAGCAAAAAGAGAAAGAAGTAGAATTCTCTGTAGAATAAAAAAAGCGGTGTTTTATATAGAACACCGCTTTATTGTTTTAGTCAGTATTACTATAAATTTTCGAAAAAGTCATTTCCTTTGTCATCGGTAATGATAAACGCAGGGAAATCTTTGATAGTGATTTTGCGAACTGCTTCCATACCCATTTCTTCAAAGTCAATTACTTCAACAGAAAGGATGTTCTCTTTTGCAAGAATTGCAGCTGGTCCTCCAACAGAACCTAAATAGAATCCTCCGTATTTTTGACACGCATTGGTCACGTCTTTCGAACGATTTCCTTTTGCTAACATAATCATACTTCCACCTAAACTTTGGAATAGGTCAACATACGCATCCATTCTTCCTGCTGTTGTTGGTCCAAAACTTCCTGAAGGCATTCCTTCTGGTGTTTTTGCTGGCCCAGCATAGTACACAGGGTGATTTTTGAAATAATCTGGCAATGGTTTTCCAGCGTCTACTAACTCTTTCAATTTTGCATGCGCCATGTCGCGCGCTACGATCAACGTTCCGTTCAACTTCAAACGCGTTTTAATCGGATATTGTGACAATTCTGCTAATACTTCTGCCATCGGGCGATCCAAATCAATCGTTACTGGTGGTTGTAATTGTGGCGGCATTTCTGGCAACAAACGACGTGGATTCTTTTCAAGTTGCTCTAAAAATAAGCCGTCTTTTGTGATTTTCGCTTTGATATTTCTATCGGCAGAACACGAAACACCAAGTCCAACTGGACAAGATGCAGCATGGCGAGGCAAACGAATCACGCGTACATCGTGTGTGAAATATTTCCCACCAAATTGCGCTCCAATAGTCGATTTTTGACAAATTTTATTGACGCGTTTTTCCCATTCCAAATCGCGGAAAGCTTGTCCGCCCATGTTTCCTTCGGTTGGCAGGTGATCAAAATACCCAGCTGATGCTTTTTTCACTGCGGATAAATTTGCCTCTGCAGAAGTCCCACCAATCACCAAAGCTAAATGGTAAGGTGGACAAGCAGCAGTTCCAAGGTCCATTATTTTCTCTTTCACGAAAGCTTCCAAAGAAGCATCGTTTAACAATGATTTTGTCTTTTGGTACAAGAACGATTTGTTCGCTGAGCCGCCACCTTTTGCCAAAAACAAAAACTCGTATTTTGATCCAGATGTAGCGTACAAGTCGATTTGAGCAGGTAAATTACTCCCCGAATTCTTCTCTTCGAACATGCTTAATGGCACGACTTGCGAAAAGCGTAAGTTTTTTTCTTGGTACGTATTAAAAATTCCTTTAGACAGGTATTCAGCGTCGTTGACACCGGTGTATACATTTTCACCTTTTTTACCAATTACAATTGCTGTACCAGTATCCTGACAAGATGGTAATTGACCTTCAGCAGCAACCGTCGCGTTTTGCAATAAATTATAGGCAACAAAACGGTCGTTATCTGTCGCTTCTGGATCGTCCAAAATGGCACGTAATTTTTCCAAGTGACTCGCTCTTAAATAGAAAGAAACATCACTCAACGCTTCTTGCGCCAATAGTTCCAATCCTTTTGGATCAATTGAAATGATTTCACGATCACCCAATCTTTCAACGCGCACAAAGTCGGAAGAGATTTTGCGATAAGTCGTTGAATCTGCTAAAATTGGATAAGGATCTTGGTAAAAAAAATCTGCCATGTTTGTTGTTTTATTATCGAATTACAAAGGTAATCAATCTCATTTAGTATGCGAAAAACAGGGGATTAAAAACGTGAATAAAACTATAATTTATTCTACCCAAACTTTTGCTCCTTCGGAACAATTGGTACACATATCAATATCATTTCTGTTGGCTAGAATTTGCTGCCTAAATTGCGTGTAAGTTTCACCTTTCCAAAGCGTTTCAAACGATTCGTTTGTTATCTCTCCCATTGGATGGAGTGCATCTTTATCAAAACAACACGGAACGACTTTGCCGTCCCAAGTGATTACACTTGATGACCACATGCGCCAACAATGATTGCCTCCGTGGTATTTTACACGGTATGTACCATCTTTTTTCCGAACATATCTTGAGTATTTTGCTGTTGTCGGCATGAGTTCGTTTCCATTTTCAAAATCATAAAATTGAGCTGATTTAAAGCGCACATCATTTACGCCCAACGATTTTGCCAATGCTGTGATGGCTTCAATTTGGTCCTCGTTGGTTTTTAAAACAAGGCATTGAAAAATCAAATAAGGTGTAGTTGAACGAAGTTCTTTTTTTGCTGCGACAAGTGCTTTGGTTGCTGCAATTACTTTGGCAAGTTCACCGTCAACTCTGTATGATTCATAGGTCGCTTGCGTAATTCCGTCAATTGATATAATCAAACGATCTAGTCCAGATGAAACAATTTCTTTTGCTTTTTCTGTTGTAATAAAATGTCCATTAGTCGATGTAGCGGTATAAATATTGGCCGCTTTTGCAGTCGTTATCAATCGCAAGAATTGCGGGTGTAAAAAAGGTTCGCCTTGGAAGTAATAATTGATGTAAAAGACACTTTTTTTGAGCGAATGAATGACCTTTTCATGAAATGCCAAGTCTATTTTTCCTGTTGGTCGTGAAAATGATTTCAACCCGCTGGGACAAGCAGGACAACTCAAATTACACGCAGTTGTCGGTTCGATACTTAGTGCAAATGGCATGCCTTTGTGGCGTTTAGTAACGTTCCATTTCGTTAACCAAAATGAACAATAAAGGTGCAATAAATTGGAAAATCGTCCAAACGTGAGCGTGCGCATAATTTGTTTGATGTCTTGTAGTTTGGACCAATTCATGGCACGAATTTAGCTAAGTATCAGCAAACATTCAATTAAATTAAAAGCTTTTGTAACTTTAATTGCTTTTAGAAGTCTTTATACAAAGAACATTAATTTTATGCTGCGCTATTTACTACTCACATTTGGACTCATTTCTTTTGTTTTTTCCTATGCGCAACGCATTCAAGTGCTTGAAACTGAAACATCCAATTCCATTCCGTTTGTCAAAATTTATCCGTTCAATGGGCAACCTTTTTTAGCCGATATCGATGGTTTTTTCACCCTTCCGCCAGACTGTCAATCATTTACGCTTCGGATGAATGAATATGCAGACACAACAATTGCGTATGATTTCCAACAACAGGTTTATTTGCGCGCCTTGGGAACTTCTATTGATGAGGTAACCATTCAACCAGGAATTAATCCTGCAGAGCGTATCATGGAACTTGCGATACAAAACAGAAAGAAAAATCACCCAATGAGTGACCTTTCTTTTCAATACACAAGTTATAGCAAATTGGTTATTACGATTAATCCGGATGCATTAGCCGCTATTCCAGATACGACAACAGATTCATCATTGATATCAATGCGTGCCTTTTTTAATAAACAGTATTTGTTTTTAATGGAGAGTACTACTGAAAAATCATTTGAGCCGCCATTTCGTGAAAAAGAAGAAATAACTGCTTACAAAGTATCAGGATTTACCAATCCACTTTTTTCAACCTTCGCTTCTGAATTGCAAACGTTTAATTTCTATGAAAATCAATTTTCCATTTTTGGTAAATCTTATATCAATCCGCTTGCTTTTGGCGGCGTAAGAAGGTATTTGTTTATTTTAGAAGATCAAACAATCAACGGAATTGGCGATACAACTTTTACCATTCGTTTTCGTCCACGCTTGGGCAAGAACTTTGATGGTTTGAAAGGAGTTTTGTATATCAATTCCCAAGGATATGCGCTCGAAAAAGTTATGGTTGAGCCTGCTTTAGAAGATAAATCACAGCCCGTAGCACCAAAAGTTGTTCAAGAATACGCATTCATCAATCAAAAGAAATGGTTTCCTGTGAAACTGTCAACCGAAGTAATTTTTAATTCCATTGTTTTCGAAAAAGATTTAAAAGACGCGTATGCTATTGGTAAAGGCACAACCTATATCGATCAAATAAAATTGGGAGCAGATTTGAAAGATGTGCGTTTCAATGCAGCTACGGTTGTGACGAAAGACGATGCGGGTGAAAAAGATAGTGTACATTGGCAACAAACGCGCAAATACGAATTATCGGAAAAAGAACAGAACACCTATAAAATAATTGATAGTCTTGGTAAGGCAGAAAATTTTGAAAAGGTGCTAAGTGTTTTTTCAACGCTTGCTGAAGGAAAGTTGCAAACAGGATACATACAATTTGATTTAGCGCGTTTGATTAATTTTAACGGTTACGAAGGTTTTCGCTTAGGTTTAGGAATTGAAACGAGTTCTAAGTTTTCAAAACGTTTTCTTGTTGGTTCGTATGTTGGCTATGGTTTCAAGGATAAGCAATTGAAATATGGCGGTTATGGCACCATCAAAATTAATAAAACTCATTTCGTTAATGCGCACATTCGCTTTCAAGATGATGTATTTGAACGTGGTGGAACTAGTTTTTATAGTTTGGAGAAAAAGCTTGAAAGCAGCACTTATTACCGCAATTTATATATTCAAAACATGGAAAGACAGCGTTTGGCTGAAATCGGTCTGTCTGCTTATTTGACTCCAAATCTCAAAATTTATACTGGAATAAATTACCAACGCATCTACTTGTTAGATAATTATTCTATCCAGTTAGCCCCAACCTTTTCGACGCTTGCTTCTCCATTTGAAGTTGCAGAAACTGTTGTGGAATGTATTTGGAAAATAGGGGATAAGGTAAAATACATTGGAGAAAAACGAATTTCAACAGTGTCAAAATGGCCGACTATACGTGCAAAAGCCGCCTTTTCTATTCCCTCTATTTATCAATCAACACTCCATTACCAACGTTATGCAATGGACATTTACCAAACGATTCCAATTCGCGGAACAGGAAATTTCTCATACTTAGTTTCATTAGGTCATCTTGTAGGTGAAGTGCCACTGTATTTGAGTTTTGTTGCTCCAGGTACTGGTGGTGAGTGGAATTTAAGCGTAGCAAATACTTTTGAGACCGTAAAACCTTCATCTTTTTACAATACAAGCATAGCAAGTAATTTCATGCGCTTTAGCTTCAAAAAAATAAAAACAGGTGTGAAGTGGACAAGTCCTCAAGTTAATTTACATCATGCTATTGGATTTGGAACGTTTGACCAAAAAAGCGCACACAATTTTAATTTTCAATCCTTTTCTAAAGGATATTTTGAAGGAGGTGTTTTAATCAATAATCTACTTAATATTTCAACCACCGGTTTGGGCATCGGTTGCTTCTACAATTACGGCGCTTATTCTTCAGCGAATGCGTTAGCTAACTTCATGTTTAAATTTGGTTTAACTAGCAATTTTTAAGCTGAAAACCGAGGAATTATAGGTGAATACTTGTTGCTTCAATAGTCGTGTCCATCAGTCGACTTGCTTTTTCATTAAAAACAACAGCATTTTCAGTTGTCAGGAATTGTGTGGAACCATTTTGAGTACAACTCTCAGCTATTTCGGGATGTCTTGCTAAATAGGAAACTAAACTAGCAGCAACAATAGCTCCTTGTGAAATTACTTGGATGTTACTCGGTAATTTTGATTCAATTACGGATTGTAAAATAGGGTAGTGCGTACAACCTAATAAAATAGTATCGATTTTTTCGTCTTTCGCTAACAGTAAATCAATGTCTTGTTGGATGAAAAAATGTCCGCCTTCCGAGGTATATTCATTGTTTTCAACCAATGGGACCCACATGGGACATGCGTGTTGATTGACCTTTAAATCGGGAGCAAATTTCGCCAATTCAATGCGATAACTTTCAGATTTAACCGTTCCTTCGGTTGCTAATATGCCAACATGTTTGCTGTTAGAATAACTTTCCAACGCTTCTGCGCTCGGTCTAATAACGCCAAGAACACGTTTGTTTGGAGCAGTTACAGGTAAGTTTTTTTGTTGTATCGAGCGAAGTGCTTTAGCTGAAGCGGTGTTACAAGCTAAGATTACCAAAGAACATCCACGATCAAAAAGGGCTTGTACAGCTTCCCACGTATAATCGTAGATGACATCGAAACTTCTGTTTCCGTATGGAGCGCGTGCATTATCACCAAGGTATAAATAATCGTATTGCGGCAAGGCTTGCTGAATTTCCTTTAAAATAGTTAATCCACCATAGCCAGAATCGAAAACACCAATTGGACCAGTTACTTCCATGCATCAAATGTAAGCAACGATTATCATTTACCCAAATTGAACAGAAGTCATGTTCAATGAGCCCGCTACTAATTCATCGTTAAAAAATGAAAGTTCTTCTTTTTTATCGGATAATCCCAAATTATAAATGAGAGGTAAATAATGGTCTGGTGTTGGAATTGCTAGTTGTACACTGTTACCTAATTTTTGATAATCAATTAGTGCTTGGTGATTACGGTCGTTAATTAATTTTTTAAATAATTCATGCGCTTCAATCGCCCAGTCATAACCATAACCAACCTGGTTGAGCTTATCCCACGCTACACGACCTAAATTGTGCACCATATTTCCACTACCAATTATTAATACGCCGCGTTTACGTAAGGCTTTTAATTCCTGTGCCAACGCATAATGATAAGCGGCTGGTTTTGAAAAATCAATACTTAATTGTAAAACGGGAATTTTAGCATCCGGATACATGTGTCTTACAACTGTCCATGTTCCATGATCCAAGCCCCACTCGTGATCTAGCCCAACTGTGGTTGAATGGATTAAATCTTTGGTTTCATGCGCGATTTTCGGGGAACCTGGCGCTGGATATTGCACATCAAATAAAGCTTGTGGGAAACCACCAAAATCATGTATCGTTTGTGGGAAGTCCATCGCTGTAATGTGGGTTCCATTTGTCAACCAATGAGCGGAAATGACTAATACAGCTTTTGGATCAGGCAAATGTTCCACTTGTTTTTTCCATTGCCTAGAGAATGAATTATTTTCAATACCATTCATAGGTGAACCATGACCGATAAACAAAACGGGAAAAGTATAATCGACTTCTCCAAGTTGATTTTTAAGTGAAATTGCTGAAGACAATCCACCAAGTGCGGCAAATCCTAACATTGATTTTACAAAAGTTGAACGTTCCATGAACGGTGTTTCTTGCAAAGATACATAATTATATTTACCAGGGTATATAAATCAGGTGAAATTAAAAAAGGGACCGAAGTCCCTTTAAAAATATGTGATAAGTTGTATTATTTTTTGCTTGCTTCAGCATCTAATTTCAATAATTCAACGATTACTTCATTTGTAATATCAATTCCTCCAGCCGAGTACAAAGTTGTTGTCTCATCGATAACGTAATTTAATTTTTTAGCAACTGAAATATTGTTCACCGCTTTTTTAACCAAATCCAATGTTTTTTTGTTCAATTCACCAGATAAAATTTGTAACTGTTGGTCAATTTCTTGTTGACGTTGCTCCAAATTTTGTTGCATGCGTTGAATTTTTTGTTGCTCGAATTGATCAACAGTAGGCGATAACGTAGCTTTTTTTGCCATGTAAACTTGGTAAGCAGCTTGAACAGCACTGTCCATATCGCGTAATTCTTTGATACCTGCAGCTTCTAATTGATTGATTTCTTTGATTGCTGCTTTGCGTGATGGCATTGTATCCAATAACTTTTGTGAGTTAACGTGAGCAATTTTTGTTTGTGCACTTGCAGAAGCGATAGCGCCCAATGCAATTACGATAGCGAAAATTAATTTTTTCATTGTTGTTGTTTGTTTTTAGATATACTTGTTAATTATTTCGAGGTTACCCCCAACTCTTTTAATACCTCGTTACTTAGGTCAAATTTACTGTCTGCAAATATAAGATTACTTTGATTTGCTTTGTCGAAGATAAAACTATAATTTCTTTTTGAGGCAATAGCTTGCATTGCTTCGTATATTTTATCCTGTATCGGCTTGATCAATTCCTGTCTTTTTTGGAAATAATCACCGTTTACTCCAAAACGTGTTTTCTGCATTTGCATGGCTTCCGATTCCAAAGTTGCGATTTCTTCTTCGCGTTTCTTTTTCTCATCTGCAGGTAATAAATCTTCTTCACGTAGAAAATTATTCTTTTTTATTTTGATTACTTCATAGCGTTCTTCAATTTCTTTGGTCCAACGATCAGCTAATTTATCCAAGCGCTCTTTTGCGTCCTTGTATTCTGGTAATTTATTCAAAATGTACTCTGAATCAATAAAACCATACTTCTGTGCTGAACTGGCAAATGCTATGCCAAAAATCATCAATATGCCTAATAGTACTTTCATTACTTGTTAAATCAAATCTATGGAACGACGAATATACAATATTTATTGTGATTACAATTCCCCTAAATTCATACCAATAGTAAAGCTAAATTTACCGTAGTATCCTTTTTGGTCAATCATTTTATCTGATTCTAGTCCGTATCCTGATGAATGTGGGTCTAATTTATCGAAACCAAATCCGTAATCCAATCCAAGCATTCCAAACATAGGCAAGAAAATTCGAATACCCATTCCTGCAGTTCGTTTTACATTGAATGGATTGAATTTACGGAAATCAGTAAACGTATTACCTGCTTCTGCAAATGCTAACACAAAGAAAGTTGCTTGCGGGTTTAATGAAATTGGATAGCGTAATTCCATGGTATATTTTGCAATTAATGGGTCACCTCCTGTCGATGAAAGCGAATTGTCATTGTAACCTCTTAATGCAATGATTTCACGACCTCCAAATTGGTTAACACCAGACAAACCACTTCCTCCTAGTGTAAAACGTTCAAATGGCGTTAGTCCTTTAGCGCTGTTATACGAACCCATTAATCCAAAACCAAAACGAGGTGAAATGACTAATTTTTTATCTTTTGTCAAAGGAAAATAGAATTCACCCGTAAATTTTAGTTTGAAATATTCCAAATAACGATAACGATCTTGAGCAGTGGCATAATCATCAGGTTTATTATCCATCAATGAGTATGGTAATGTTGCTTTTGCTGTAAATGATAGTTTAGAACCTTCTGCAGGATAAATTGGTGAATTTACCGAATTACGCTGTAAAGAGTATTTTAATGCAATATCATTTGCGTATCCGTTTGCGAAATTAGGGAACAATTGCGGGTAATTTTGAACGTCATAATACTGATACGAAAGTTCGTAGTAAGCACTAAAGTAATCATCCGGGAATTTTTTTCTACGACCTAAACCTATTCCAGCACCAGTGATTCCGACCCCTCTGTAGTTAGGATTTGATTTTTGTAATGTACCTGTTTGAGAAAAAGAGGTATGACTGACGTAGAACGTAAACGAATTTGGTTTTTTTCCACCCATCCACGGTTCTGTAAACGAGAAGTTATAACCTTGGTAATAACGTCCATTCGTTTGTGCACGAATAGATAATCGTTGTCCATCACCAGTAGGAAGGGGAGACCATGCCTCTTTTTTAAAGGTGTTTTTGATGGAGAAATTACTAAAAGTCAATCCCAAGGTACCAATCACACGCCCTGCTCCATATCCACCGGACAATTCAATTTGGTCTGCTGATTTTTCTTCAACAGTATATTCAATATCAACTGTACCATCTTGTGGATTTGGGATAGGTAAGACTTGAAAACCTTGTTCGTTGAAATAACCCAATTGCGCAAGTTCACGTTGTGTACGAATAATATCGTTTTTACTGAACAAATCCCCTGGTTTAGTTCGGATTTCACGACGGATAACGTGTTCGTTTGTTTTCGTATTTCCTTTGATGATGATGTTGCGAACACGTGCTTCTTTTCCTTCAATGATTCGCATTTCATAATTGATATGGTTGTTATTCACACCTGTTTCAATTGCTTGAATGTTGAAGAACAAATACCCACGGTCCATATACAATGAAGAAATATCACGCCCATCTTGACTTTGATTTAATCGTTGATCAAGTAATGGTTTATCGTAACTATCATTGTATTTGATACCTAAAACTGTATCCAACATTCCATTTGAAAATTTGGTATTACCTAGCCAAGTAATTGTCCCGAAAAAATATTTTTCTCCTTCTACAAATTTCAGGTAAATCCCCATGTGTTTATCATCAATCTGATAAATTGAATCTTTAACGATGGCAACATCACGCAAACCAGTTCCTTTTAGTTTATTCAGTACTGCTT
This sequence comes from uncultured Flavobacteriales bacterium, assembly GCA_937973685.1. GTDB lineage: Bacteria > Bacteroidota > Bacteroidia > Flavobacteriales_D > Crocinitomicaceae > Fluviicola. Next base: position 27,004 of record CALJKJ010000004.1, read on the forward strand.
CTTTATCTCTATCGTATGCTGTTGTATTGTATTTCGAACGTTTGTAAAAGCGCCACCAAGATTTTTGTTTGGTGTCTTTCATTGCTGCTTTTAATTTCCACATTGGGAGAGCTGTTGCACCATCTAATGTGATTTCTTTGATTTTTACTTTTTCACCTTTATTGATGTCGATGACAAAGATTTCTGAATTGTTTATGAGAGTGTCAACTACACGACTGATGGCAACTTTTACATTAGTATATCCTTTTTCTCTGAAGTATCCTTTGATTTTGTTTTGTGTTGTGAAAATAAGGTTTTCAGTAATTGTTTTACCGGATGACAATTTAATTTCTTCACGAACTTTATCAACTTCACGACGTGTAACGCCTTTGAATTTCATGCGGGACAACTTAGGTCTTGGCGTGAGTTTGATAACCAAATAGACTACTCCAGCAAATTCTTTCTCTGCTTCAATTGTTACCGATGAGAACAAGCCTTCTTCCCACAAGTTTTTAATAGCTTGGCTAATTTGGTCGCTTGGTAATGTAATTGGTTGTCCTTGACGTAAACCTGCAATTAATTTGATTGCTTGGTGGTCAAAATTATCGGCACCCTCTACACGAATACCCCCCAATTCATATTTTTGTGGTGTTTCGTAATTAAAGTTTAATGTCGCTCCAATTGTAGTTGTTTTGGACAATGAATCATATTGAGCATACCCAACAAACCCAATCAACAAAAAGAGTAGAGAAAGAAATTTCGTCATATTTTATAATTGTTCTGATACCATTCCAAAGCGTCGTTCTCTGGATTGATAGTCTAATACTGCTTTGTATAAATCATCTTCTTTGAAATCGGGCCAAAGAACAGGGGTGAAGTGAAATTCAGTGTAGGCACTTTGCCACAACAAGAAATTACTCAAGCGGTGCTCACCACTTGTGCGGATCAATAATTCCGGATCGGGAATGTCAGCTGTGTTCAAATGTGCATTGATCAATTCATCCGTAATATCTGCCGAATTAATTTCATTTGATTTTACTTTTTCACTAATTGTTTTGATTGCATGTCTAATTTCCCACCGTGAGCTATAATTCAAAGCGATAATTAGTTGAATGTCATTGTTGTGACTTGTTGCATCAATTGCTTTCTGTAATTCTGAACGACAATTAGCTGGTAAGCCGTCTGTGTCTCCAATACTTGTCAATCGAACGCCATTTGCATTTAATTCATCTACTTCGTTTGCTATGGTGTAAACAAGCAAATTCATTAAACCATCAATTTCGTATTGCGGACGGTTCCAATTTTCTGTCGAGAAAGCATAGATAGTTAAGTATTTTACACCAATTTGCTTTGCAGCGCTTAATGCGGCGCGAACAGATTCAACACCAATAGAGTGTCCGTATAATCGTTCGTGACCTTGCTGCTTTGCCCATCTTCCATTACCATCCATGATGATTGCAATGTGATTGGGTGTGTTTTCTTTATTTACTTTCTCTAGATAATTCATATAATAGTAACGAAGTTAATCAAAGAATCGTTTATTTCAGTGAAATTTAAGTTTTTCTAACAGTCTATAACAAAAAGAGGGATGCGTAAACATCCCTCTTTTATTGTTTTATTGTTTCGTATTATTCAGCTAATACGATGATTTTATTGTTTTGCAATTCCATCACACCACCTTTGATCGCTACTTTTATGATTTTACCACCATTTTCAGCAGTAATGTTTTTAGTAGTTTTAGTTGTTTCGTGAAATGCCTCCACTAAATCAACTTTCACAGTTCCAGCAGCTAAAGCTGAAATGATCGGCGCGTGTCCATTCAATACTTGAAAAGACCCATCTAATCCTGGGAATTGAACCGCAGTAGCTTCACCTGAGAAGATGCGTGTTTCTGGAGTGATGATTTCTACTTGCATGTTGTGTTTATTAAAATTAAGCTTCAGCTAACATTTTTTCACCAGCAACAACAACATCTTCGATGCTACCTTTTAAGTTGAACGCTGCTTCAGGGTATTTATCCATTTCACCATCTAAGATCATGTTGAATCCTTTGATTGTATCTTGAATATCTACCAACACACCTGGTATTCCAGTAAATTGCTCAGCAACGTGGAAAGGTTGTGATAAGAAACGTTGTACACGGCGCGCTCTGTGAACGATTAATTTATCGTCTTCAGATAACTCATCCATACCAAGGATTGCAATAATATCTTGTAATTCTTTGTAACGTTGTAATGTGATTTTAACACGAGAAGCAGTGTTGTAGTGCTCTTCACCTAAAATAGTTGGTGTCAAAATACGTGATGTAGAATCCAATGGATCCACAGCAGGATAAATTCCTAACTCAGCAATTTTACGTGACAATACCGTTGTTGCATCCAAGTGAGCAAATGTATTAGCTGGTGCTGGATCGGTAAGGTCATCCGCAGGTACGTATACCGCTTGAACAGAAGTAATTGATCCGTTTTTAGTTGATGTAATACGTTCTTGCATGGCACCCATTTCTGTTGCCAATGTTGGTTGGTAACCTACCGCTGAAGGCATACGACCTAATAAGGCAGAAACCTCTGAACCTGCTTGCGTGAAACGGAAGATATTATCAACGAAGAACAAGATATCTTTTCCTTGACCTTCACCGTCACCATCGCGGTAATATTCCGCCATCGTTAATCCTGATAAAGCTACACGAGCACGAGCACCAGGAGGCTCATTCATTTGTCCGAAAACGAAAGTAGCTTTTGACTCTTTCATCTCTTCTAAATCGATTTTTGATAAATCCCATCCTCCTTCTTCCATTGAGTGAAGGAATTCTTTACCATATTTGATAATACCTGACTCTAACATCTCACGTAACAAGTCATTACCCTCACGAGTACGCTCACCAACTCCTGCGAAAACAGAAAGTCCACCGTGTCCTTTAGCGATATTATTAATTAATTCTTGAATCAATACTGTTTTACCAACTCCGGCACCACCAAATAAACCAATTTTACCTCCTTTTGCGTATGGCTCAATTAAGTCAATTACTTTGATACCAGTAAACAACACTTCAGTAGCAGTTGATAATTGGTCAAATTTTGGAGCTTCACGGTGGATAGACATACCATTTGAGTTATCAACTTTGTTGATCCCGTCAATAGCTTCTCCAACAACGTTGAATAAACGACCTTTGATTTGGTCACCAATTGGCATTTTAATCGCACTACCTGTAGATACAGCATCCATTCCTCTTCTGAATCCATCTGTTGAATCCATTGAGATAGTACGCACAGCGTTTTCACCAACGTGAGATTGTACCTCAAGTACAACATTGGTTCCATCTTCTTTGCGCACGATTAATGCATCATAAATGTTCGGAAGTGCTGATCCTTTATCGAATGCAACATCGACTACTGGCCCGATAACCTGTGAAATTTTACCTTGTATTTGCGACATTTTCCTGTCTTTTAAGTGTATCCCTAATTTGGGCGCAAAAATACATCATTTATTTTTTTATTCCAACGTTTTTTTGAAAAAACAATAATTCATTTTTTTAAATGGAAAAAGCCCCTCTTAAAAGAAGGGCTTTTTCAGCATTAATAATCGTTTTTGATTGTGATGGGGAAGTTGTAATAACTCTTAACAGGAATGCCATTTATTTTGCCAGGTTTCCATTTTGGCATCGATCGGATAACGTCAATTGCTGCTGCTTCACAACCCTCACAGTCGCCTTTTTTGCTCGCTACTCGTATACCTGATATCGATCCGTCAACATCTACTACAAAACGCATGTACACTTTCGCTCCTCCGGAAATGCCAGATAAATCAATTGTTCGTTCAACGTATTTTCTCATGGCATTGATGCCGCCAGGAAATTCTGCATAAACCTCTGGGAAAGTTGTCGGTTCTACAGTCGTTGTTCCGACTCGAGTAACGCTAACAGAATCCGATGTTCCGCCGGGTATTCCAAAAGGAGTTCCACCAATCACGGTGCTTGTGCCAGCTGGGATTTTCGGATCTCCAATCATAGGGTTTTCTTCGCCAGTTTGTTTCACAATCGGCGCGATAAATTCAAAAGTTGTTGCAGGATTTCCTGCTGCGCCCTCTGAAATTGTTGTTTCCGGGTTTTCTATTGGTGATGTTTTTGCTGGTTCTACTTTTTTTTCTGGAATTGGTTTTTCATCCTCAGGTATTAGCTCAATAATTGTCGTATGTTCTGTTGTTTTAGCTGGAGCAACTGTCATCGTTCGCACATAAGCAATTGTTGTCGCAGAAATACCACCAATCCCAACAATAAAACCAATCATGATTAAAATGATGCGGTTGTTGTAGTTCTTTCTGATTTCGTAAGCACCATACGATTTGTTTCTGTTTTCAAAAACGGCTTCGTTCCGTGTTTCTGAAGTGATAAATTGCCAGTTTTTTGATGAATAATATTCAATGATTGAATAACCAGCAATAATTCCCATGATAATAAATAAAGCTAACATGACATTGGGTTTTAAATTGTTACTATTTATTCAAGCCTTTGCTTGAACTTATAATCCAATTTACAGTTTTATCTCATTACTTTTTTTAAAATAACTTAACTGGTAGCATTGATTGATTCTTGTACTTTCTTACTTGATTGATGTGTAAACGAAATCGATTTAAAACAAAAAAAGCTGTCTTTTCAGACAGCTTATAGTTCTTATAACATGTAACATTAGTGTTGCACGACTACTTTTACCAGTTGCTCGCCTTGTTGTAAATAATACAAACCATTGCTCAAGTGCGCAACAGTTACAAGTGTTGGACTGTTAGGTGTAACCACAATTCGTTCAACGATTTTTCCCATTGCATCTGTTAAGTTAATTTCACTTGCTGTTTTTGCTTGAATAGTCATGTTATCGTTAGCAGGATTCGGGTAAACTTGAAACGCATTGAACGCTAATTCATTCAAACTGTTGGTATTGTTGTAAATAAATGAAATATCGTCAACAAATAATTCGGTATTGACAGCAGGAACTTGCCCAGCGCTTGATAAAATCATTAAAGTAAGCGTATCAGGCGAGTCGGTAGTGAAGTAATTGAAATCTGCAGCTTGACGAGTGTAAATACTTGTATTTGTTCCTGAAAAAATAGTTGCTGTTGCAACGTCATCTCTCATTCCTAAAGCAGCATTCCACTTGGTTAACGTTGCAATAATTAAAAATTGATCGTTTGCGCTAGGGGAGTTGTACTTGGTCCATGCTGCAAGCGTATCGGGCATACCAGAAAATGGAATTCCTTCGTTCGTTGTTTGCGAAATAATGTCTAAGGTTCCAAGAAATGCAATTCCTGGAATAGTATCCACTACATTATCTCCATCAAAGTCAGCGCCAACTGTTTTAAGTTTGGCTGCGTAAGTTCCTGAATGTGCACTTGTCGATTTAGAAACTGTTGTAGGTAATCCCAAAGCAATACCTGGATTTAATGTTGCCCAACCTGTTGGTTCTTCGTAAATAAAACTATTTGTCCAAGTTTCAAAACCTGCGTTTGGAATTGTTTGTTGTGCATGTGTCGAAAGACTGAATGCAATAACGCTTAAAAGTACTATTTTTTTCATTGTATGTTTTTTAGAGTTATGACAGTTAATAACATAAAAAGTTACAAAAAAAAGGCCAGCGTTAACTGACCTTTTTTGAATTTTTATTTCCCTAATGGTGATTCAAAGAATGCTTTCGCTTGTTTGTCGTTTGGATCAAGTGTACGCACTCTGTTCCAGTTTTCAATTGCTTTTTCTTTGTTCTTTTCTGGTGAATTCACATAGTAATCTCCCAAGTATTTAGAAGCTTCCATGATGTTGTTTTTTTGAGCAGGATTGGTTAAATCTTCTGGCTTCAATTTGTTGATGAATGCTTCGTAGTGAACTTTTGATAACCAAAGTTTGTTTTTAGGATCTTCTAATTTGAAGTTAGCGCGCGCTCTCCAAAAATAGCCACCTAAAAAGTTTGGAGCTAAGCGTGTTAATTGAGCAAAATTACTATCCGCTAATACATAATTTGGAGTTTTTGAAAAATAATATGCGCGTCCCAAGTCAAACAATTCGTTAACATCCATTTTCTCTGGAGCAATAGCTTGTTTTTTGGTGTAATACTCAATTGCTTTGTCGTTATTTTTCGCTTTGTAGTAAATCTTTGCAATGCTTCCTAAATATTCGTGTGCATTTTTCGTATCCAAGCTCAAACCTTTTTCTAATTCAGCAACAGCCAATGAATCTTGTCCTAATTTGTTTAAAATTTGCCCTCGGTATTTGTAATCCAAAGCAATGATTTTATCTTGTGTAGTTGTAGCGAAAAATTCATCACTTGCTTTCAATGCTGCTTTAAAAACAGTAGTATCGCTTTTTGTGTTTGTTTCGTACAACGCATAGGTACGCATGCGTTTTGTGTACAAATTCTCAAAACCTTTTGCAGTTAAATTATCCAATTCAGGTAGCACATCTGCATATTTTTTTGCTTCAAACATCGACGAAGTGTAACGGTAACGTGCTTCCACATTGTCGTTTAATTCGATGTATTTTTTCCACAATTCGATTGCTTTGTTGTAACGGTCAAACAACACATTTAATTCCGCATTTGCAGCGTAAGCAGGAGCGTATGTTGGATCAGCAGCTTGTGCAGCTTGGTATTCCTGGTTTGCCAAATCGTAATTCCCAACTCCTTGGTAAATTTTTGCTTTGCGTACAATGATGTTTGCTGCTTTTGGATTCAATGCTAAAGCTTTGTTGTATTGTTCAGTAGCATTTGTTGCGTTTCCAGAACTTTGCGCCAATAGGATATCTCCTAAAAGTACAATTGCATCAATATTTTTATCATCCAGCTTCACCGAATTACGCAAATACGTTTCAGCTGTCGCTAAATTTTTTAGCGGAGCTGTAAAGTACGTTTCTCCGATACGGTGAAAAACTAATGCGTTTTTTGATTTGGTTGCTTTGATTAAATCGCAAAACATTTTCCCTGCAACGGCTGTATCACCAGCAAAATAAATTGCTTTTGCCGCTGCAATTTTTCCTAATTTATCTTCTGCATTCAATGACCCAGCACGTTTCCATTCAGCAATCGCAGCATCTTTTTCACCAACTGTTAAAAAGAAGTTTCCATAGAAAAAAGCATATTCTACATTTGTTGGATTCGCTTTCACTAAATTTTGGAAGTCAGCGCGTGCTAATTCAAAACGTTCGTTTTCTGTTTTCTTCAAAGCTTCTTGAAGCGTTTGCGCTTGTAAGCTAATTCCTGCAAGGAGGAAACATGCGAAAAGTTGTATTTTTTTCATAATTTTTAATCTATTCAAATGAGGGTATATCAATTTGCTTGCCAAACTTACTATTTTCAACTAAATTTTGCTTTGTTCTTAATGATTATTTAACGTTTGCTTTGAAATTATTCGATACTTGAAAAGGTAATGGGTAATTTAAAATAGCTATTTACAGGCTCACCACCCTTCATAGCTGGTTTCCATTTTGGCATTTTTTGAATGATGCGAATAACTTCGTCGTTACAAGCAGTACAATTGTCGATACCGTTTGCAATTTTTATGTTTGACACTTCTCCGGAAGCCAAAATTTCAAAAACTACATACACTTTTCCAGAAATGTTATTTTCAAGTGCTAAAGGTGGATAAATAAAATTTGCAGCGATAAACTGATTGAGTCCTGCTTGTCCTCCGGGAAATTCTGCAAGTTGATCGAAAGCAGTTTCTTGATTTGGAAATTTTTCTACTTGTTTCGTTTCTGTTTGTCCAAGAGAAAAAAAGGAGTAGAGCAACATTGCTATGATGAGTAAGTTTGTTTTCATATTATTCGCTGACTTATTGATTTGACGTTCTGTTTACTTGTTATACAGCCATTTTCCAAATAGAATTTGCTTTGTTCTTTCTGATTATTTATTGTTTTATTTCAGGTTTTGGAATTTTAAATGTGACTTTAGAATTGAAGTAACTATTAACGATTTCACCTTTGTATTTTCCAGGTTTCCAACGCGGCATAGATTTGAACACTCGAATTACTTCTTCGCTGCATTCATCACAATCAGGAATAGCTTTCACAACTCGTACATTGGTAATATAACCACTTTTTGAAACAATGAAACGAACATAAACTGTCCCTTCAATGTTTTTGTTAACGGCACTTACAGGATAAATAATGTTTTCAGCTAAGTATTTTTTATAGGCTTCGAGACCACCTGGAAATTCAGCAAATTCGTCTACGTATTCGTAAATTTCAACTTTCGATGAATCTTTTTTTTCAACGAAAACATCTTGTCCAACCGAAAAAAAGGAGAAGAGCAACATTGCTACGATGAGTAAGTTAGGTTTCATATTATTCGCTGATTATGTTGATTTGACGTTCTGTTTTTCGAGCTGGAATTAAGCCTGCTTTTTCCACAAGGCGTTGTCCGATATCACTGGCAATAAAGTTGATGTAAGATGCATTCAATCCGTCTGATGCGCCTTTGTTGATGGCGTAAAGGAAACGTGTCAATGGGTACTCATCGCGGTCTATCGTACGGAAGTAGGGTTCGTAGTATTTTTGGTTGCTTTCGCGCGCTATGCGCATTATTTTGAATTGTTTTCTGAATTGTTGGACAACTGGATCTTCCAAATCGCCAATCCAATTATAACCAATAACGCCAATGGTGTTTTTGTTTTTCTGAACATAATTTATCACCGATCGGTTGGATTGATGCACAAAAACGTTTTTCCCAAAGGGTTGTTTGTCAATCAAATTGGATAAGTAAAGGAAATTTGCCGATTGCGATTGGTCGATGACTAAATTGCGTTTTGTTGTGCCACGTAAAATGGATTTCAATTCGTCAACAGTCAAGGTAGAATCTTGGTTTTCGTTATTGATAATAAGCACAACGGCATCCTTTGCAAGTAACGTTGTATTGACCACTATTTTGCCTTTTTTTAATTGTACTTTTTCATCCTTCGTGAAGTCACGGCTTACAATAGCAGTTTTCGTTTTATCGTCGATAAGTGCACGCAATGCTTTTTGTTCGCTTACAAATTCAAAAGCGATCGTTTTCTCAGGGTAACGTCCTTCGTATGTCATTCCACTTGTTTCCATGAATGGACGGAACGATTCATCAGCATAAATGGTTGTTACATAACGATTAATACCATCGTTAGAGTCTTCTGGTCGACTACATCCAAGTAGAGTAAATCCAACTAATAGAAGGGTAGCAAAGCGTTTCATTATTTCTTGTGTTTGATAGCGTAATACAAACGAAATGCGCGGTATGCAGCATAACCAAACATCATGCAAATAAATACAATTCTTTTGGAGCCAATCAATCTGTCAGATAAAATATCTGTTGAAAGAATAGCAATTCCAAATGCAACAGCTGCGAGAATCATAAATGCAGCCATGATGTGTCTTATGTTTTCCATAGTCATAAAAAATCCCCGATCGTGTTGCATATCGGGGAATTATAAAAAAGTTGAAACTTATTTTATTGTGTTTTGAACGTTACTTTCGAGTTGAAATAACTGTTCACGTTTTTACCATTGTTTTTAGCAGGTTTCCAATCCGGCATTGATTTGAATACACGGATAGCTTCTTCACTACATTCGTCACAGTCAGGAATACCTTTAGTAACACGAACGTTCGAGATATTACCTCTTTCAGAAACAATGAAACGAACAAAAACAGTACCTTGAACACCCAATTCTACGGCTGTTGGTGGGTAAACGATTTTTTCGCTCAAGTATTTTTTCAAAGCAGCAGCTCCACCAGGGAATTCCGCAAATTCTTCTACGTATTCAAATACTTCAGGTTCTTTAGGTTTCTCAGTTTGTGTTGGTTCACCTTCATCTTTCACTACTTCACCAAAAGCATCGTTTCCTTCTTGTGTTTCGGTAGAAGCCGGAGTATCTGGATCTGGAATTTGTGGCTCTTCATCTGTTGCATTATTATCAATAACAGGAGCAACGAATTGAATTGTTTGTTGTGCAGGTGGAATTTCTTGATCCAACGGCTCAACAATTTCTTCTTCTTCTTCTGCTTCAGGCGCAAACGCTGTTAAATCGACAGTTGCTTCTTCTTTTATGGGCTCTTCAATTCCTTGAATAATTTTGTAGGTAGTAAAAGCAGCACCTATAAGTAAGGCGATCGCTAAAACAATCCAAATAAGACGCTTGTTATAATCCGTACGAATTTGGTATGCACCGTATTCGTGGTTTCTGTTTTCGAAAACAATATCGTTTCGTTCAGAAGAAGTAACCTGTTGCCAGCTTTTTGAACTAAAATAGTCATAAAGAGAGAAAGCGGCAACGAGACCTGTAATTATAAAAATTGCTATCATTTTACTTTATTTTAGCGTCAATTAATGCTTGTTCATCTTTCATGATGTCTACTGGAGCAATCATTCCGATATTTGCAATGTACAATTCGTCAATTAAATCAATGAAATTTGCACACAAAGCTTTTAAGTCAGTTTTCACTAAAACTTTCAAAGCTTGTGGAGTTTTTTGCGCTTCAATCAATTTTTGCTTCGCTACAGAATCCACAATTTCTTTTCGTGTTAACTGACCATCCAATTTTAATTTTTCACGAATAACATATTCGTTTTCTTTTGCCAACAACTTGCGCACTCCATTAGGACCAAAATTAGTTTCAATTAATTCTGTTTTAGGACCATCATCAGGATTGAATTCACCTTTGTAATAAAACACCCGATCTTTTGTAATCAAAAAAGTAATTGCGTTTTTAATTTTTGGTGGATTTGGATTATCTATTATCTCTTTCGCTGGATAAACCAAACTCATCACTTTCGGTTTCGAGAAAGTGGAAGTCAAAACGAAAAACGTTAACAAAAGGAACGCAAGGTCAACCATGGGCGTCATGTCGACATGGGTAGAGCTCTTTTTAGGCCTCTTTTTCCCTTTGCCGCTATCGCCACCGCCGTTTTCTACTATTTGTGCCATGTTTCTATTTGTTTTTATTGTTTGTTCTCTAGCGAGGTAACAAAATGCAAATTATTCAAGTTCAAATCACGAAATGTCTCAATAGCCATTTTCGCACGAACATACTCAGCTTGACCTTCTACTTTTAATACATACTTCGGTAAAAAGTCTTTTGGATTTACTACTTCATTAGGTTTCGCTTCGTCTTTTGCTTTCAAAAACGCAGTTTTTCCATACTCTCTCATTGCTATATCTGCAAAGTAAATCCAATCTTTTAATTGATTGTTCGTACTATCAGCAGGAATTCCTAGCGTTTGAAACTTTTTTCTTCCTTCGCCATCAGTTGATAAGTAAGCTGGTAATTCAGCCATAGAACAACCGATACTGGTGATTTTCAAATACTCTTCCAAGTGAGAATTATCCACTTTAGCATTGTATTTTTTCACCATTTGAGAAAATACTGACTTGCGTACAGTACTATCACCAGTTACGTTGAAGAAAAGTCTACCTCCTTTGTCTACCGTTACCAAAATCAATGTTTTTTCTGGAACTTCCTCATCTCCGATAGAAGAAGGAATGTTCACATCAACTGGTTCGTTAGAACGAAAGTTTGCAGCAAGCATGAAGAATGTAACCAAAAGAAAAGCCAAGTCCACCATCGGCGTCATGTCGATAGTTGGGGTACCTTTGGGCATTTTAATTTTTGCCATTCTAGTTATCTTTTATAAATGAATATCCGAAGATATTATTTGTTGTTTGCTGAAAATGATTGAACGATAGAGAAGCTAGCTTCATCCATTGAATGCGTTACTTGGTCAACTTTTGTTGTAAAGATATTGTACAATACAATTGATAAAGTAGAAGCGAAGATACCTAAGAACGTATTAATCAAGGCCTCAGAGATACCAACAGATAATTTAGATGTATCTGGCGTACCAGCACCCATTGCTTCGAATGAACGAATCATCCCCATTACCGTACCAATCAAACCGATCAATACACCAATTGAAGCACATGTTGAAATAACTACTAAGTTTTTAGATAACATTGGTAATTCCAATGCAGTAGCTTCTTCCAATTCTGTTTTAATAACTTCCGCTTTTTGTTCTTTGTCCATAGAAGCATCTGTTTTTACTGCTTCATATTTCACTAAACCAGCACGAACAACGTTTGCTAACGAACCTTTTTGTTTGTCACACTCAGCAATAGCTTCTGATACATTGTTTGCTGCTAACAACCCTTTGATTTTAGCAACAAATGTGTTGATGTTACCACGACCTCTTGATTTTGCCATAGTTACAAAACGCTCAACAGCGAAAATCATTACAATAATGTTTACCGCGATCAACATCGGTACGATGATTCCACCTTTGTAAACAGTACCTAATGTGTTTAATGGATGACCTTCTAATACATCACCATCTACGAAATTTGCTTTATCACCTAAGATGAAATGGTAGATTGCTATACCAATACCTACTGCGATAACGATAGCTAATGAGGCAACCAATGCTGAAAAACCTCCTCCTGTTTTTGTCTTGCTCATAATTTAGTCTTTTTTGAAACTTTTATTTGTTAAGGGTTCAAACATACTAAAAAGGATTGAAAAAATAATCACCTATAGACCATATTTGTTGCATTTTATAGTAAAGTGTCATTTTGACAAGTTTATCTGTACTACTCTTTTACTAAGTGAATAGGCACATGTATCGATGTTTGTTATTTTTATGTAAACTCTTTATTAACTCAATATAAATAAGTGTTTCGTACAATTAAATATCACTATTTGTTGTTGTTCTAAGAAGTAATAAATTCCATTATCTTTGATTTTTCAAAAATGACAAACAATAATATCATGATACAAGTTAAAAATTATGTGTGCGGTCAATGGGTCGCTGGAGCAGGTTCTGAACAAGAATTGTTTCATGCCATCACTGGAAATACAATTGGATCTGTTTCAAGTAATGGGTTAGATTACAAAGCGATCTTGGAATATGGAAGAACAGTTGGTGGAGCACAATTACGTAAAATGACTTTTCAAGAAAGAGGTCGTATGCTGAAAGCATTGGCCTTGCATTTGATGGAAAGAAAAGCTGCTTATTACGCATTATCTGCATATACTGGTGCCACTAAAATTGATTCGTGGATTGATATTGAAGGAGGAATCGGAAATTTATTTGCCAATGCTTCGTTACGTCGTCAATTTCCAGATTTACCTTATTATGTAGATGGTTCTGCTGCTCCACTTTCCAAAAACGGAACGTTTATCGGCCATCACATCATGGTACCAAAACAAGGAGTCGCGGTGCATATCAATGCATTTAACTTTCCAATTTGGGGAATGTTAGAGAAAATTGCTGTGAATTTAATGGCAGGTGTTCCTGCAGTTGTTAAACCATCAGAGTACACCAGTTATTTGACTGAATTAGTTGTAAAAGATATCGTTGATTCAGGAATTTTACCGGAAGGTGCTTTGCAATTGGTTGCAGGTTCTGGTAAAGGAATCATTGATCATGTTACCGCACAAGATGTTGTCACGTTTACGGGAAGTGCTTTTACAGGACAAAAATTGAAAGCTCATCCTCGATTGATTGAAGAATCGGTTCCTTTTAACTTAGAAGCTGATTCATTGAATGCAATGGTATTGGGTCAACAAGTTGCCCCTGGAACAGTTGAATTTGATATTTTCATCAAAGAAGTTACCAAAGAAATCACTGTAAAAGCTGGTCAGAAATGTACTGCTGTACGTCGTATTATGGTTCCTGAAAATTATTTGGAAGCAGCTCAACAAGCAATTTCGAGTCGTCTTGCAACTACTACAATTGGTGACCCTTCGGTGGAAGGTGTGCGCATGGGTGCATTAGCAACACGTTTGCAAGTAGAACGCGTCCGTCAGAATGTTGAATTACTCGCACAGTCACAACAAATAGTTTTTGGTGATTTGGATAATTTTGATGTTGTGGGAGCGGATAAAAATAATGGTGCGTTTTTCTCGCCGATTTTATTCTTGAATGACAAACCTTTTGAAAATACAGCAGCTCACGAAATCGAAGCATTTGGACCAGTTTCTACTCTGATGCCGTATAAAAATTTGGATGAAGCAATAGCTTTGACAAAATTAGGAAAAGGCTCGTTAGTTACATCAATTGTTACTGCTGATAACAAAGAGGCACGCGATTTTGTGGTTGAAGCAGCGTGTGTTAATGGACGTATCTTGGTGTTGAATGCTGACTGTGCCAAAGAAAGTACGGGACATGGTTCGCCAATGCCATTATTGACACACGGTGGTCCTGGACGAGCTGGTGGTGGCGAAGAAATGGGCGGTAAACGTGGTGTGTTACATTATTTACAACGCACAGCAATACAAGGTCATCCAACTACAATTTCAGCAATTACCGAACAATTCCAAGTCGGTGCTGCAATGCCAGAAGCTAATCCGCACGTTTTTAGACAACATTTTGAAGAATTGGTGATTGGCGATACAGTCTTTACGGCTAAACATACTGTTTCGGATGCAGACATTGTCAATTTTGCAAATGTTTCAGGAGATAATTTTTATGCGCACATGGATGCGACTTCGTTGGAAGGGACGATATTTGAGCGGCGTGTTGCACATGGTTATTTTGTGTTATCAAAAGCAGCTGGTTTGTTTGTCGATCCAAAGAAAGGTCCTGTGTTACTGAACTACGGAATTGAAGAGGCACGATTTACTAAACCAGTTTATCCTGGTGCAACAATTGGCGTACGTTTTACGGTGAAAGAAAAGATCGATCAGGAAAAACGTTCGGAAGATGATATCGCTAAAGGAATCGTTAAATTTTTGGTTGATGTATACGATGAAACAGGTGAAACTGTTGCTTTAGCAACCATTTTGACGATGGTGAAAAAGTTGAATCAGGATTAAGTTAGTTAAAAAAATAAATAGTAACTTATTAAAATAAATTGCTTTATTTGTAATAACTTTGTAATTACACCAATAATGCGTTATGGAAGTTTCAATCATCAAAATAGGAAATTCTAAAGGATTTCGTTTAAACAAAGCAATTTTGGAGCGGTATAACATCACTGACAAAATTGAACTTATTCTTGAAAAAGGACAAATCGTATTGCGTCCAATTTCTGAACCTCGAAAAGGATGGGATAAAGCATTTCAAGAGATGCATGAAAAAGGTGATGACCAATTGCTTATGGACGATGTTTTTGATGATGAAAACTTCGACGAATGGACCTGAAACAATATCAAATAGTTTTGGTTAATCTTGACCCAACCTTGGGTAGTGAGATTCAAAAAACGCGACCTTGTGTCATTGTTTCACCAAATGAAATGAATAATCATCTAAATACGGTTGTTATCGCACCAATGACTTCAACAAGCAGAAAATATCCAACAAGAGTTAACATAAATCACAATAATCAAGAAGGCTGGATTGTTATTGATCAAATCAGAACAATTGATAAAGTTAGAATTGTTAAAATATTTGATTCATTAAAAGACAAGGAAATACAAGCTTGTAAAAAAGTAATCCGTGAAACTTTTGTTGATTAAAGTTTATGAAATATAATCATCGGTTGTTAGCGCAATAAAAAACTTAAAACTGCATTCATAAATACATCTGGAGCTTCTGCATGCACCCAGTGTCCTGCGTTTTCAATCGTTAAAAATTGTGCATCTGGAAATACCTCTTCCAGCATTTCGTAGTCGTCGTCTAAAATGTAATTGGAAAGTGCTCCGCGAATAAAAAGGGTAGGGGTGAAATTTTCTTCAATCGGTAAGGCTTTTAAAATTTCATCCATCTTCTCCTCCAAAACCAGGTAATTCATCCGCCAAGCTAATTGACCTTTCTCTTTCCAGTACAAATTTTTCAGTAGAAATTGTCTTGTTCCGATAGCTGGCACAAATGGCAACAACAAATTTTCGGCATCTGAGCGTGAGTCCATTGCACTAGCTGAAACAGCGTGAATACCTGCAAGGATTTCTTGGTGGTGCATGGGGTAGGATTTAACACCAATATCTACAACGATCAACTTCTCCACCATTTCAGGATACAGTTGCGTAAACCGCATCGCTACTTTTCCGCCCATTGAATGACCTAAAATCGACACGTTGGATAAACCTAAATCTTTTATGAGTTCATGCAAATCAGCTGCTAAAAGTTCGTAAGAAAATTCATTTGACCAAGCTGAATGTCCGTGATTGCGTTGGTCGACTAAAATAACTTGGTAGTATTCAGCCAGTTTTTTTGCATGTGTTTGCCAATTGTCTGAATTGCCAAAAAGTCCGTGTAAAATAACAAGCGGTTTTCCTTCTCCAACGATGCGGTGTGTTAATTTCATTATGCTTTAACCTTATTCAGTAATTGAAGTCACCTCCGCTTTACCTGTGGTGAATTGTTTGTCGTTGATTTTCTCAATGATAGTCACGATTTCTTTTTCGCTTATTTTTTTATCGTCATAGGCGATAAATGCTTTGTTTGTTTTACGGTCTGTTTCAAAATCAAAAGAAACACGGTCAACGGCATTAGTTTCTTTGAGCGCCATTCGAATTGACCCGCCGCAAGCATGTTCGCAGGTCATACCACTCACATCGATCGTTAATTTTTTTGTTGGAACAACTTTTTCCAACGGCTGGTACATGACTTTTTTTTCAATTTTGATGATTTTCTTTTCATCAGTTGATGTACAACTTGTTAGGTTTAACAGTATGCATGTAACAGCAATTATGTGACGTACCATTTTTTGTTTTTTTAGCAAAATTAGCAAACTCATTTTGATGGAAGAGGTAATTTGTGTTAAATTAATTCATTGTATTTTTGCAGTATGAATGAAATAATAAATCGTGTAGAAAAAAGCGGTGTGATTGCTGTTGATTTAGCGGATTTTATGCCAGGTGCTTCCGAATTGAAAGCTTTTGACTTTGCGCCTTTTTTATGGAATGAAATGGTCTTGAAAGAAAAGGATTTTCGTGAACAACTCAAAAGTCTTGATTGGTCCGTTTTTCAAGATAAGCACGTTTATTTGCATTGTTCTATAGATGCAATTTTACCTTCGTGGTCTTACATTTTGGTCACCTCTTATTTGGTAAGAATAGCCAAGTCAATTGCTATTGGTGGTGAAGCAAATGCGAAACAAACCGCAATGGAGCAAGCAATTCGAGGTTTGGATGTGTCGCACTATCAAGATGGAAAACTGATTGTGAAAGGTTGTTCTGATATTCCAAATCCTGCTGCTATTATGTCGTTGTTTTTACAACAAGTTCAACCTGTTTGTTCGTCATTTATGTATGGCGAACCGTGTTCAACAGTTCCTATTTACAAACGTCCGAAAGCGTAATTTTCGACGAGTAAAATCCCTTTTCAGCTAGAATAGTAAACAATTGAGGTAACAATTCTTGTTGGCGTTCCGATATTTTAGGATTATCGTGTAACACAAGAATAGCACCTGGTTGAATCTTTTTGGCTTTTTTCAATATCGTTGAAAGCGCTAATTTCTTATCGTAATCGTATGACAGCCACGACCACATAATGATTTTGTGCGTCTGTTCAATGATTTTCGCCTGATTTCTAGTTATTCGACCATAAGGTGGTCGAAACAAAGTCGTTGCTTGTATCGATTCGAATTGGCGAAATGATGCAATGTAGTCTTCGGTTGTGTATTTGTGACCTTTTTCGTGACGAAAAGTATGGTTGCCTATTTCGTGTCCTTCATTGTTGATACGTTCGACTAAATCAGGATATCTCGTGATGTTTTCCCCGACACAAAAAAAAGTAGCTGTCCAATTACGTTTTTTTAACTCATCTAATACGAAGGGCGTTATTTCAGGATTTGGCCCATCATCAAATGTGATGAATATTTTTTTATCAGCAACAAAAAACCTCCACGTGAATTTTGGAAAAATCCAATCAATCCATCGTGAAGGTTTAAAAAGTCGAAACATTTAGTTAATTTCTAACAGCAGCAGTTTCGTCCATTTCTGGAGTAGCTAAATCTGATTCATCAATGATTGCTTGATCGTTCATTGAAGGACTTGGAATAGTTCCGCCGCCATTTCCTGCAGGAGCTTGGCTTTCAAGAATCCCAAATGTATATCCTAATGCTTCCATTGTTCCTTGTAGATCGGAAATATAAGAAGAGTATTTTCCACCACTCGACTCGCCATTTTCCATTACATACGTTTTCAAATCGTTGTAAATTCGAGGCAAATCAGTTTGGTACAAAGCATTGACTGTTTTCTCTAAGCGAGCAGTAAACGTACCTGATGGATTTCCTAATTTTTTATCTCCTGCAAGTTGAAGCATTTGCAAATATCCAGCAACCGCAGCAGAGAAATCAGAAGCACTTCTTCCAGCGAATGCTGCATCACTTGCTTTGAAATAATTGATAATACTTTCTAATTGAGATGCAACAACGGCACCCAATTTTTCAGCTTCTAATTTAGCTCCAGCTCGGTAAAGAGTCACCACATATTGGTGTAAGTTCCCGTCTTCGTACATAACTTGCTCCGAACCATCAGGTCCTTGTATTGCACGTGAACGATTCGCTTGTTCACCATAATCCAACACAACATCAGCAGGCATAATTTCTAATGATTTTTTAATCAACGCAATTGCTTTACTATGGTAATTGTTGATTCGGTCTTTAGCGGTAAGCAATTGTTTTGCAATAGAATCAGCAGATTTGTTTTGACCTGCAGCACGCATACGGCTCAACGTTTCTGGCTTGTAGAAATCCAATGCACGTTGCTCGTTGGTTGCTTTCATGACAAAATAGTTAGCCAATTGACCAAATTGTTGACGGTAAATCGTTGTTTGGCGACGCGCGTAATAATCTGTCAACACATTCGGATTTTTCAAATCTCCGTATATGTAGCGGTTCATCATGTTATCGTACATTACGTCTACGTTCATTGCTTCGTTTGGATCTGATTTTACAGGGGAAATTTCCCAAGCCATTCCATTTTGACGCAAGAAACCAGATTTGTACAAAGCCATGGATACTTCTGTCCCAGCTGCAGAAGAGAAGTACATTGCTCGTTTCCATTGGTTGTTATTCATCATATCCAAAATCATCAAATCAGATTTCGTGATGTATTGTTTGTCAAACGTGAACGATATAGTTTTTGAGCACAACCCTTTTTCAGTTGGTTTAATAATTCCAGATGAAAGCGCATTGTTTGCATTTACAGGTAAGGTAAATCCTTTACAAGGGAAAACGCGCAGTTGATTGCCATTCATATTCACCATGTTGTTATCATTTTTGATAAAGTCCATAGCGACATTTAACGGCAATATTGACCAGCTATCTTCCCACGAATTCATTGTCTGTGCGATGGTATTTAATTGATTTGCATCACCAGTTATTAAGCCTGAACGGTATCCGTCAAAAATTTCAGCAATAGCAGCTTCTTGTTCCATCAAAACAGAAGCGTTAACAGAATCAATTCCTGTTGCAAACAATGAACGGATTTCACTCAAACGTGAATTCGTTGCAGCATCTTCCGATTGGATAGCGTCTACCATTTGTTTCAAAGCAACTTGGTACGAAGCGTAAGCTGTCACAAATGCAGCTTTGTTGCTTTTCAATTTTGCTTTGAAAATACCGTCAAGTGTTTCTTTGGCAACTCCAGCTTCTAATAACGTTTTGTTGTTGACGAAATAAACTTGATCTGTTCCACCTTCCCACATCAAAATTTGATCTTCTCTAAAGCTGATCGGAAGTGCATCAGATTGATATGTTTTCAACATCATTTGATCTGTGTACCAATCCGTATCAAACAAACTGGTGTTACAAACACGTTTGTCTGTATGCTTTCCTTCTACTTCTTGTAAGTACCACAGTGGGAACGTATCGTTATCACCTACAGTAAACAAGATACTATTTGGTGCGCAAGACATCAAGTAGTTGTTTGCTAAATCACGTGCAGAAGTTTTTCCAGAACGATCGTGGTCATCCCAACCTTGTTCTGCCATAATAAACGGAACAATTCCTGCGATAACAGTTATCAAAGCGGCACCAATAGTATTGTTTGGTATGACTTTGCGTAAAACAAATCCTAATCCAAGAAGTGCAGCGCCAATTGCAACAATGATTATCCATGTTGTAAAAGTCGTAAATCCACTACTTGCAGCTATGATGAACACAAATGCACTCAAAGCAGCCGTTCCTTTTCCAAGTCCTTTCCAATCAGCAAGGGTAAAGTTTTTGTATGCTTCATAAATAGCGATTACACCTAGTCCAATCCAAAATGCAAAAGCATAGAAGGAAGCAGCATAGGCATAGTCACGTTCGCGTGGCTCAAAAGGTTTTTGATTCAAGTAAACTACGATTGCCAATCCTGTAAACAAGAACATCAAAAAGACAACAAATGCATCTTTTGGTGCGCGGTAGAAGTGGAAAACAAGCCCTACAATACCAAGAATAAATGGTAACATAAAGAAGTTGTTGTGACTTGGATTTTCTTTTGTGTAAAATGGTGCAGCATCTTGATCTCCCAAACGTTCGTTATCAATTGTTGCGAAACCTGAGATCCAGTTTCCACGCAAGGCATCTCCATGACCTTGTATATCGTTTTGTCTTCCTGAGAAATTCCACATGAAATAACGCCAGTACATCCAATTAATTTGGTACCCGAACATGTAATTCAAGTTTTCACTGAAAGAAGGCAAACGTAAACCATCATTACCAAGTTCCGTTGCAGTTCCATCATTTGGATCGTAACCAGACCAATTTTTATAGGCGATGATTTTCGGATCACTTGGAGCGCCTTGGTAATACATGCGCGGCAAGAAGGTAGATTGGGAGTAAACAGGTACATTGTTGTGTCGAACTTTTTCATTTGACGAAAAGTATTTCTCAACAACAGTATATTGTCTTCCTTTTGCTTTTGCATAAGCTTCTGCTTTTGCTTTGTCTTTGAATGCTTTGATATCATTATTACCAAGCATTACCACATTACGTTTTAAGTAGAATGGCGATAAATCACCCCAAGAGTCAGTACTTTGCAATTGAGGTTCTCCGTCAACCATTACCTCTCCTTCACGTAATGAATTCCAATGATTTCCATTTAAAATTGGCCAAGAACCGTATTGTTCACGTTTCAAATATGCATGAAGTGTCACTAAGTTTTCAGGGTCATTTTCATCCAAAGGGGTATTTGCATTCGAGCGAATTACGATTACGGCAAAGGATCCGTATCCAATTAATAACACCACAAATCCCCATAAAATAGTACTCAATAATGGTTTTGCTTTTTTGATTGCGTAGTTGATTCCCCAAGCAACCAAAGCGATTAAAACGATAAAGAAGAAAACAGTTCCTGAAAAGAATGGTAAACCAAATGTATTCACAAAAGTCACCTCAAAGCTAGAGGCGATAGCAACTATTCCAGGAATTACACCTTCTTGAATAAAGGCAAGTGAAACAACAGAAATAATCCCTGTAATGATAATTCCTTTCAAGTTTACTTTTTCCCACAATTGAAAATACATCACAAATGCGATAGAAGGGACAGCAAGTAGACCTAATAAATGGACACCGATTGCCAATCCAAACAAGAACATGATCAATATCAACCAACGACTTGGGTTTTGTGGCCCGGTCAATTCATTGAATTTGATTGCTGTCATTTCAGCATCCCATTTCAAAATTGCCCAGAAAATCGCTGCGGAAAACAACGAAGACATGGCGTAAACCTCACCTTCAACGGCTGAAAACCAAAATGAATCAGAGAATGTGTATGCTAATGCGCCCACTATACCTGCACCAAGTGCTGCAATTTGATCGCCTTTTGACCATTCACGGTTGTTGCGTTGCAACATTTTTTTTGCAAGCATGGTAATTGACCAAAACATGAACAAAATGGTAAACGAGCTGCTCAATGCTGACAAGCGGTTGATCCATACTGCAACCATCGCTGGTTCAGCAAAGAACGAGAACAAACGTCCGAGTACCATGAAGAGCGGTGCGCCTGGAGGGTGACCAACTTCTAGCTTGTAAGCTGCTGTAATGTATTCACCACAATCCCAAAGACTTGCAGTGCTCTCGATTGTCATAAAATAAACGGTTGTTGCGATTAGGAACACCAACCAACCTACTAAATTATTCAGTTTATTGTATTGCATCGTAAAAAATATAATTTGACTTGCGAAGATATAAATATATTGGAATGAAATAACAGTTCTTTTGTTTAAAATTGCTAATGGGTTGAATTTCAAAATTTCACAAAAAAAAGTTCGTTTTTTTTGCAAGAACACTTGTTTAAAAAGAATTATGTTCTAATTTTGCACCTGCTTAGCGATAAGCATGTCAGAATGACCCATGGTGTAACTGGCAACACGTCGGTTTTTGGTTCCGAAGAGTCTAGGTTCGAGCCCTAGTGGGTCAACAAAAAAGCTTCATCAATTGATGAGGCTTTTTTTATTCCCCATGAAATAACTTGTATTTTTTAAAGGGAATTCCTTTTCGAATCAGATAAGCATGATACGAACTTGGTACGTCACAAACGCGTGCAGGTAAAATGAGTGCAATTAAAATCCGGTCAAGTTGAGACACCAATCCTACTAGGATAGTAACTGTTAATAAAACGGTGTTGTCTGCAAGAAACAAATTCGTGAATG
The DNA here is from genome assembly GCA_937973685.1 of uncultured Flavobacteriales bacterium. Lineage (GTDB taxonomy): Bacteria > Bacteroidota > Bacteroidia > Flavobacteriales_D > Crocinitomicaceae > Fluviicola. The sequence goes on from CALJKJ010000004.1 coordinate 49,503, forward strand.
TTGCTAATAAAAATAGTCCAAAGAGTTTGGATGCATAGTTGTGCGCACAGCCAAATTTTCGAAAACGCAAAAAGTAAATGGCATCAGGAATCCATTCAATAATGAGTAATGGAAGAATAATTATCCACCGATTTGTAATTTCATTAGGAAAACAAACCCAAATACACCAACATGCCGCTAACCAGAAAACCAAATCCACATTACTATCCCACAAGCGTAGTTTTGCGGTTGATACGTTGTAATGGCGCGCAATTATTCCATCGAAAATATCTGAAATGAGCGCAACATAACAAGCAACTACGATCCATATTTTAAAATCATTTCCTTTGTAAGCCAACCATAAAATTACGGGAGCCAATAATAATCGAAAGATGATCAATGCAAATGGAAGTAGTTTCATAAGAACGTGTTTATTGTTTTGAATCTTCTGGTAACAAACGATGAATAGTTTGAATTAACTCCGTTTGATCAATTGGTTTTGACAAGTATTCATCACAGCCAGCATCGATTGATTTTTCTCTATCTCCAAGCACTGCGTTGGCTGTTTGAGCGACAATTTTTATGTTCGGAAATGCTTCTTTGATAAATTTTGATGCTTCGTATCCATTTAGAACAGGCATGTTCATGTCCATTAATATCAATTCACATTTGTTTCCTGACTGCAACCAATCGATCGCTTCTTTACCGTTTTTTACATGAACGAAATTTTTGAAATGGGCTTTTAGCATTTCTTGAATAAGCAAAGTGTTTATTTCATCATCCTCCACAATTAACAGGTTATTTTCTTTTATAGATGTAACTTTTTTGGCAGTGTGTTGTACTTCTTTTATTGAAGTCGATTGGTTTTTAGCTTTAGTATAAGGTATTTTAAAGTAAAAAACACTTCCTTTTCCCCAAGTGCTTTTTAGCCAAATTTCTCCCGATAAAAGACCGATCAACTTTTCCACAATGGATAACCCAATTCCTGTTCCTTCTGAATTGTTATTTAGGTAATTGAATTTGGTAAAACGATCAAATATTTTTTCTTGATCTTCTAATGGAATTCCAGTTCCAGTATCGCTAACAGAAAAGTGCAGGTCGTTTTTTTTCAAATGACAACTAACAATAATTTCACCAGTATTGGTATGTTTCACTGCATTATTGAGCAAATTAGACAAGATTTGCTTCAAGCGATATGGATCGGAATACACGTGAAAATCACCAGTTGGCAATTCGTAGGACAATTTCACATGTGCTTTGTTGCGGTGAGCTAATTCAATCGAATAAATGTTCATCATTTCTTCGAATATCGCCTTGATGCTGAATGTTGAAAGTGACAAAGCCATTTCACCTGCTTCGATTTTTGATAAATCAACAATTTCATTAATGAGTTTCAATAAGTTGCTACTACTACTTTGAATGATTTGAATGTATTGCGCACGTTTTTCAGCATCATCTTCGTCGTTTAATAATTCACTAAAACCTACAATTGCATTCATAGGTGTTCGAATTTCATGCGACATGTTTGCTAAAAAAGCTGATTTCATTAAATCCGATTTTATTGCCCGTTCTTTTTCTCTGTTAAAATCCTCTTTAATTTTTTGAAAAAGGAAAATCAATAAAAAAGAATACAAAGTAAAGCTGAGGTAAATATCTTGACTTCTCGTTGCAAAGTTGGGATAAGAAGATAAACGATCGAGGTGGGTGTTTTCTAAAATATAGAGTAATAATATATTACTGATATAGATAGTTAATAGAAAGAACAACATGCGTCCATTCCACACCCAAACAATTAACGCTCCAAAAGCAAAAACGAAGTACAGAATTGGCCCAATTGACATGAATTTTACTTACCAAGTAAAATCCAATGCGGCTAGACCGTAGATGGTGAGCACTAGTTTAGTAATGAAAACTTTCCCTTTTATTCGCACCAAATAGTATAGAAAAAAAAGGACAAGCATACTAATTCCGGAAACGATTATAGGACCATCTGAATAACGAAAGTAAAGGTGCATGAAAAACAACGCAATTAATAGAAAACCGGCGGTAATGGTAACGAGCGTTAAGAAATATTGTTCGCTATCAACTTTTTGTTTGTTTCCCAATACATATTTTATTATGTGGTGTAGTCCATTCATATACTTATCTTGAAAAAGGTGTGTTGTAATATAATAAAACAAAAATAGTGGTAATCAACTGTTTAAAAAACTAATTTATTAATTGTTTGACTTAATAGAATTAATTAAAGCGAGCAATTGAGTTGGGTCAATTGGTTTCGCAATGTATTCATCACAACCAGCGTCTATAGCTTTTTCACGATCACCAAGAACAGCATTTGCAGTTTGAGCAATAATTTTGATAGTAGGAAATGCTTTTTTTATTGCTTTTGCAGCCTCGTAACCATTCATAATGGGCATATTCATGTCTAACAAAACGATATCAACAAGCGGGTTGTTTTTTAAAAACACCAAGGCTTGTTCCCCATTTGTTACATGGTCATACGCTTTAAAGTGCTGTTTGATAATCTCTTTGAGTAGCAAGGCATTTATTTCATCGTCTTCAACAATTAATATTGATTTTTGGACGAAATTTTCATTGGAATTAGGGTTGGTAATTTTCTTTTCAATTGGGACATGAGTCACTGTCGTTTTGTCAAAAGGAATTGTAAAAAAGAACGTGCTTCCCTCTCCCCATATGCTTTTAAGCCAAATTGTACCATTTAAAAGGTGGACTAATTTCTCAACAATTGATAATCCAATTCCAGTTCCTTCACTATTTTTATTCAAGTAATTGAATTTGATAAAACGGTCAAAAATTTTGTTTTGATCTTCATCAGGAATTCCTGTGCCAGAATCAGCAACAGCAAACAAGAGTTGTTTGCCAGATTTTTTACAAGAAAAGACTATTTTACCACTACTTGTATGTTTGACAGCATTACTTAGTAAGTTGGATAAAATTTGTTTGAGTCTGTATGGATCCGAAAAAATGATAAAATCACCATCGGGTAATTCAAAAGTTAACTGTATATCGTGTAAATTTCTGTGGTTGATTTCAACTTGATAGACATTGAGCATTTCCTCAAAAATCGATTTGATGCTGAAATTAGAACGTGTTAAGTCCATCTCACCAGCTTCAATTTTTGATAAATCAACGATTTCATTGATTAACTTTAATAAGTTACCGCTACTGCTTTGAATAATCTGTATGTATTGCGCTCTTTTTTCTGCATCGGCTTCATCATTTAACAATTCACTGAATCCTACAATTGCATTCATAGGTGTTCGAATTTCATGTGACATGTTTGCTAAAAAAGCTGATTTCATTAAATCCGATTTAATTGCTCGTTCCTTTTCACGGTGAAAATCTTCTTTTATTTTTTGAAATAAAAAAATCAATAAAAGCGAGTATAAAGTGAAGTTCAAATAAATATCGATACTTCTTGATTGGTAATGTACGAATTGTTCCAAATGAAAATTACCATTCGATTCAATAAGGTAAAGGGTTAAAATATTCAAAAAATAAAAAGCGATTAAGAGTTGTAACATCCGTCCATTCCACACCCAGACAATTAATGCTCCAAAAGCGAAAATAAAATACAACATTGGTCCTACTGATAAGTATTCATCAAACCAAATCAAGTCTAATGCAATTAAGCCAAATACAGTTAGTACGAGTTTTGGAATAAAGAGCTGCCCTTTAAAACGCACTAAAAAATAGAGTACAATTATTGTCACAATACTTAATATAGTTACGAGCATTGGACGCAGTGAATAATGGAATTTCACATGCATGATGAATAATGGGATCAGAAAAAGAATGATTGTAACGTGAATTAACGTTAAGAAATAACGATCACTATCAACTTTATTTTTATCACCTAAAATATATATCAGGTATTTATTCAATAATTTCATAGTAGAAGCATACTTTTTAAAAACAAACTAGTTTTCCTCGAATATACAAAGTTAATTGTAATGGGCTATCTTTGCTGAAATTATTTTATAAAATGAGCGAACAACGAACATCAATAAGTGAATTGGGTGAATTTGGTTTGATTGGATTATTAACAAAATCATTCGAAAACAAAGTGGATTCAACAATTAAAGCTGTAGGAGATGATGCTGCAGTAATTCAACGTGATGAAAACACAGTTACGTTAGTTACAACTGATTTTTTATTAGAAGGCGTTCATTTTAATTTGATGTACATGCCTTTCAAACATCTGGGCTATAAGGCGATTGTCACTAATTTATCTGATATCATTGCGATGAATGGCACACCTGAACAAGTAACTGTTTCAATTGCAGTCTCAAGTCGTTTTCCTGTCGAAGCAATTGAAGAATTATACGAAGGAATTAAATTAGCATGCTCTGTTTACAATGTTGATTTGATAGGTGGTGATACTACATCTTCGTTACAAGGTTTAATGATTTCTGTAACAGCAATAGGAAAAACTGAAAAAGACAAAGTTGTTTACCGATCTGGAGCTAAACCCAATGACTTATTGGTTGTCAGTGGCGATTTGGGAGGAGCGTATATGGGCTTGCAAGTATTGGAGCGCGAAAAAAGTGTATTTGAAGCTAACCCGACAATTCAACCCGATTTAGATGGCTTTGATTATATCATCGAACGGCAATTGAAACCAGAAGCTCGTATCGACATTTTACAATATTTGAAAGAATTGGACGTATTACCAACAGCAATGATTGACATTTCGGATGGTTTAGCGTCAGAAGTTTTGCATTTATGCAAAGAAAGTGGAGTAGGTGCGCGTGTTTATAATGATAAGTTACCGATTGATACAGTTACATCTACAGCTGCAATTTCATTCAATTTGGATCCTGTTACATGTGTGTTAAATGGTGGCGAAGATTATGAATTGTTGTTTGCAATTGCACCAGCAGATTATGAAAAAATCAAAGGAAATCCAAACATGACAGTAATTGGTTATGTTACCGATAAAACCGAAGGTGAATACTTGGTGGATAAAAACGATTCATTGGTAAAATTGCGCGCTCAGGGATGGAATCAAGTTGATTGATCGCAAAAAAAAATAAATGAAAATAAAAAAAGCGCTATAAAGCGCTTTTTTTTATGAATCTTTTTTGTCTTTTTTTCGCATTGGATCAGTGATTTCACCTGGATCTTCAGTTGGAACTACAGGTTCAGTTGGAGATGTCGTAGTTGTAGTCGTGATGATATTTGGCGAATCATTTGAAGTTGTAGCAGTTCCATCTCTTAATTCAACTGCCCCTTGTTCTTGGTTGGGAACAATAACTTCTTTCTGACAACTTACCATTGTCAAAACGAATGCCGCGAAGATGAATACTTTGTTCATTTTATAAACTTTACAAACAAATATAGGAAATCTATTTTTAAATATCAAAATTTTCATACGGTATTTTGATTAAAACGCGCGTTCCATTGATTGAACCGTTTTCGTTCATGACTTGAAAAGGTCCAATTAATTCATAATCTTTTTTCCACATTTTTCGAATTAATGAAATCCGTTTGGATGTAATCTCCATTCCTTGTGATTTGTGATCACCTTCAATCCCTTGTTTTTTCGCAAGACTGTAATCTATTCCAATTCCATTGTCATCGATGCAAACTTCTAATTGATCTTTTATCAACTTGATAGTAACGGTAATGATTCCTTTTTTTGCTTCGTTTGGCAAAATACCATGAATGATTGAATTTTCGACAAAGGGTTGCAAGAGCATTCCGGGGACAATTACGCGATCAATGTCAATATCGTTGTAATTGATGGAATAGCTAAATCGTTCGTTGAAGCGCATAGATTCTAAAGATAAATACAACTCCAAACGCTCTAATTCTTGTGCTAAAGTCACTGTATTGTTGTTTTCTGCGGCACTGTCCAAATTCTTACGAATGAGTTTCGCGAAATTTGTTAAAAAACGATTGGCAGATATTTTATCTTGCGTATTAATAAAGTATTGTATTGCATTCAATGAGTTGAAAATAAAGTGTCGGTTCATACTCGCATTCAACGATTGTTGTTCTAAGGCTAATAAACGAGTTTGGTTTTCAAGGTTTTCCTTGTAATTTTTTTCACGCACCTGCTTGATTTTCCAAACAAAATAATAGCGAATAATTCCACCAATGCTGACTAAGATGAGCATATAAAACCACCAAGTTTGCCAAAAAGGAGGTGTGATTTCAAGCAGCAACAATTGTTCTTCAGAGGTATTTCCAAGTTCATCTATTGTTCGTACATGAAGTTTATACGAACCAGCAGGTAAATTTGATAAGAAAATTGTTGCGTTGGCGATTGCTGGTGACCAAGTTGTTTCGAGTCCTTCTAACCAATATTGGTAAAGAATTGATTCCGGGTCGCGCATCAATAAACCATCGAGTTCAATACTTATGTTGTTTTTGTTATAAGGTAATCGAATGCTAAGTGGAAAACCATTTTCATCAAATTTATCTGTAAAATCTTTTAAATCAACATCTTGATAATTGATTAATAACTTTCTAAAGTTTAGTCTTGGTTGCTCATTTGTAAAAACAGTGTTATTGGCATCTTTGATACATACCAAACCCTCTGCTGTTCCAAACCAAAAATCAGTTCCATCGCAGTATGCTGAATTGATATTGGACTCCAAACTAATCAATCCAGTATTTAGTCCAAAATGTGCGAGAGGTTTTGTTTTTTCGGCAGTGCAATCAAATAAGTAAATGCCATTATTTGTACCGACAAACAATGTTTCTTGCTTTTTTTCTATGAAATTTATAAACTTAGATCCACTGTTTTTTGCAATTTTAATTTCATTGTATTTGATCCCATCGTATACGAATAATCCATTTTCAGTTCCAATCCACAAACGGTTCAACGCATCAATTGCAAGTGAATTGACTCCTGCTGGAAAAAATTTGATCAGGTTTATGGTCTTTTTTTCAAGCGATAATTGCGCTAATCCCTTCGAGCTTGCACACAACAATTTCCCATTGTATTCAATCACTTGACGAATGGAACCTATGTATTGAAACGTTGCGTTTTTTATTGGCTTCTTGACTAATTTCCCAGCTTTTATTATACCAATTCCGTTATAACCGACTACTAAATTTTTACCTGATTTCAACCGTTGAATCAACATAATAGTTGCAGGATTATTATCAAAATTATGAGTCGTAATTTTTTCATTTTGAGTCATTTGAACCAAGCCAATATCTGTTGCAAACCAAGTATCTGATTCTATTTTTTCAATGTCCCAAATAGTTGTACCAGGCACTTTAAGTTTAGTAGTCTGACCATTTTTTGTCATTAAAAAAGCCCCTTTGTCGTATGTTCCAAGGTAGTATTGCGCGTTGTTTTTTCGAGTAATTGACAGCACCAAGTCGCTTTCTAATCCGTTTTTTGTTGTGTACGAATAAATGGAATGTCCACAAAAACGTAAAAGCCCATTTCCATCACTACCAAACCACATATTGCCATCTTTATCGTTGAACGCGCAATTGATTGAATTTCCTGGTAATCCATTTTGTTCGGTGAAGGTGGTAACCGTTTCATCATTTTTGAAGCACATTAATCCTTCTAGTGAATGTAGCCAAACGGAATTGTCTTTACCTGTAGTAATTCCCGTGATGTAATTATTTGGGAATTGTGTTTTAAGCGGCTCGATATTTAAAAAGTCAAGTGTACAGCTGAAAATACCTTTTGTAAATGTTGCACAATAAATTCGATTATTTGCCAAACACAATCCAGATACACTTTTAGTGCCAAATTGCGGAATGAAAACGAAGTGCTCTAAATCGCTGGACTGGTAAAGTCCATTTCGCGTAGCTACTATTATTTTGTTGTTCACTACAAGGATGTCACGACAGGTTGCTGCATCTTCTGGGCGCAAGTTTTTTTTAACAAGTTTGTTTTTAACTAAAATATAAATCCCACCACCTTCTGTTGCGATTACTAATTGGTTTTGAAATAAAACAATTTTTTTTGTTAATATATTTCGGTCAGATTTATTAAAGGAAAAATGGCGTGCTTTTCCATTTTTAATCAAACTAATACCACCTTCGTGACCGACTGCAATGAATTCCTTTATTGCATCTAGTGATGAAATACGATTACTTAATAATCCTTCTTCCAAAGCAAAAGTGGAGAAAGTTTTACCATTAAAACGTGCTAGTCCACCAGATGTGCCAACCCATAGATAACCTTGTTTATCTTGCGTGATGCATTGTACTTGCGATTGTGGCAGTCCAACACTATTGGAATATTTTATAAATGCATATTGTTGCCCAAATAAATAAGCATGTATGAAAAACGCAACGAAAAGTAGCAGAATTCTCATCCTTGTTTGAGCATTTTTACAAATTCAGCAACTCTGTTTCGTGCAACTGGAACACGAAGTCCACTTTTTAATATTGCAAAATGTCCATCATCGTTGATATATTCTTTCAGTTCTTTTAAATGAATGATGTGCGATTTGTGTACTCGGAAAAATTTCGCTGGGTTGAGTATGTTCTCATAAATTTTTAGCGTTCGAGTATCCAAATAACGCGTTCCATCTTCAAAATAAATGGTGGTGCAATTTCCGTTTGCTTCAAGATGAGTAATTGTATCGTCTTCAACAATTTTCAAACCTTTTGAATGACTTATTGCAATACGATTAGTTGTTTTGTTGCGTAACAGCAAATCGGATAGTTGACTCAAACTTCTAAAATAAGTGACGTAGTTTTCAGGATCTTGTGTAAAGATACTTTTTGCATCAACTAGTTTTTCAACAGCAATGCGTAAATCATCGATATCAATTGGCTTTAGAATGTAATGAACAGCACTGGCGTTAAACGCACGAATTGCATAATCTTTGAAAGCTGTTACAAAAACAATCAAAAAGTTTTTTTCGGGCACTTCATCCAATAATTCAAATCCTTCAGCACCGCTAGGCATTCGTATGTCTAGAAAAACAACATCTGGTTGTTCACTTGCAATTAATTCGAGTGCTTGTTCTTTTCCAGATGCAGTTCCAACAATGGAAATTTCGGGACAGAACTCTTCCAACATCATTTGCAGGTTTTTACGTGCAAATTCTTCATCATCAACGATTAGTGCACGAAGTTTTTTAGTTTCCATGGTTGTTTGTTTTATGTCTGAGTAGCTTTATCGAATATACGGTATTTTTAATTATTGCTGTTGGATTTATCACTGAAAACATGGACCAATCAACCGTTAACTTGATTTTTTGATATACTCACTCAATATTCACTGCAGTTAAAGTTATTTTTATTGCAAGATTAATTCAAGCATTTCTTTCAAAGCGCCAGTGTTTTCTTCGTGAATCATATGGCCACAATTAGGGACTTCCAAATAAGTCACATCGTTTAATTTACAAAATTCAGCTATTTTAGCTGCTGGAATTAAACTGTCTTTTTCGCCTTGAATCACAGTGAATTTTTCTGGATGTTCAATCAACAGCTGACTATTGTCTAACCGATCGCGCATTGCAGCGGTAACCCAACATATTGCATTTGGATCCATTCGTTGTGCTTTGTCAATATAATTATCAATGGTTGTTAGAAATTGTTCTTGCTCAGCAAATAAAGCTGGAATTGCTTCAGCGACAAATAAAGTTGGTTTTGTTTGCACCAATTGAATGACTCGATTACGGTCACGTTTTTTTTCATTTGAATCTTCCCATGGGTGAGAATTTAATAGCGTGAGGTGTTCAAATTCGGGATTTAATTTCATTAATTCTAAACCGACATAGCCACCCATCGAGTGTCCTACAATCTGTGCGTTTTGCCAATTGTTTTCGGCAACAATTTCCATTACTTGCAGCGCCATATTTTTTATAGAACGATTTAAATTGCTGTCAAGTTTACTTTGACCATGTCCATTCAAATCGATCAATACTGTTTTTGTATGATTCATGGAAACAAATGCGTCCCACATTCCTGCATCCTCTAAAAATCCATGTAAAAGCAATACAGGATTTCCGTTTCCGAAAACCCTGTAGCTTAATTTGGTATTATTTTTCATGCATTAATGTTTCAATTTCGTCGATTTCAATAGGAATATTCCCCATTAAATTAAATGGTTCACCTGTTGCTTGAATCACGATATCGTCTTCGATGCGGATACCCAATCCTTCTTCAGGAATATAGATACCTGGTTCACAAGTAAAAACCATATTTTCTTGAATCGGAACATTCCACAATCCAACATCGTGGGTATCCAAACCTAGAAAATGCGATGTTCCGTGCATGAAGTATTTTTTGTATGCTGGCCAATTAGGATCTTGGTTTTTTATATCTGTTTGATCGATGAGACCTAATTTCACTAATTCAGCTTGCATTAATAACCCAACTTCTTTGTGGTATTCTGCCATCATAGTTCCTGGGACTAATAATTTTTGAGCTTCCTTTTTTACATGAAGTACAGACGAGTAAACTGCTTTTTGTCGTTCCGAAAAGCGCCCATTAACAGGGATACATCGCGTTAAATCGGATGCGTAGTTTGCATATTCTGCACCAACATCCAATAAAATCAATTCGCCATCTTGGCATTGCGCATTGTTCTCAATGTAGTGGAGGACACACGCATTTTTACCCGAAGCAATTATCGGTGTGTATGCAAAACCTTTGGAACGGTTACGAAGAAATTCGTGTGCCAATTCAGCTTCTATTTCATATTCCCAAACACCATGTTTGATAAATGGCAGCAAGCGTCGAATACCTTTTTCGGTAATATTACAAGCTGTTTGAAGCAAATCCAATTCAATCTTTTCTTTCACAGAGCGAATAGCATGAAGGATAGGTGCGCTTTTGTAAACTTGATGTGCTGGATAATCGTTTTTTAGTTTTAGCACAAAACGATCTTCACGCGTTTGTACGGTTGTATCCGCTCGCAGATGTTCGTTTGTATTGATATATACTCCTGAAGCCTCTGCCATAAGTTGCTTCAAGATAGTGTCGAATTGTTGTAACCAGTATACCGTTTTTATTCCGGTTGCATCAAATGCTTGTTCTTTGTTCAATTTTGCGCCTTCCCAAACAGCAATATGATCGTTTGTTTCTTTTAGAAATAAGATTTCTTTGTGAGCAGGGTTTGAAGCAGTTGGGAATAACACTAAGATACTTTCTTCCTGATCAACGCCGCTCAAATAAAAAATATCGCGGTGTTGTTGAAACGGTATAGTAGAATCAGCACTGATAGGGTAGATATCATTGGAATTGAATATTGCCAACGTATTTTTCGTCATTTGAGCAGTAAATTTCTTTCTATTTTCTATAAAAAGTGCTGCTGGTATTTGATGATATTTCATAATGATACTGCTTTTTCGTACGATGTGAAAGTACCAAAAAAAAAGCAAAGAGAAGCTTATTTGGTGCATTTTGAAAAAAAAATCAACTGCAAAAGAAGAACGTAAGTACTTTACGAACTACTGCTCCTACATTTGCTTCATCAAAAACGAAAAAGATGAAAACATTAGTAGACAGCATTTTAATTCAACGCATTCAAATGGAAAGTAACACAACGGATGTTGTTTTGAATTGTATTGTATATGAAGCAGGTATGGATTATGCATCTGACATCATTCTTTCGTCACATGCGATGAATTTGTTATTGAATGAATTGGCGTATCGTGGTCATGTATTGGATTTTGATGCCGCATGTGATGAGGTTTGTTTTCCCGATGGACATACCATGTACTCGTTGGATGTGGCTAAAAATGAAGACCATCCAGTTTTTATTCCACTTTATTCGTTACCTGAAAAAACGATGTTATTGCGGGCATAATTATAAAATAATACATCCTAAATACTGCGTTCATATAGTAATTGAAAAAATAATTGTATTTTCGGACTAAGTTTCAGATACATATACGTTCGAAAAAACCAAAAAATGAAAAAAATTGTCTTTCTTTTTGCGCTTGCATCCCTAGTTTTAACAGGTTGTCCGAAGCACGAAATAGTTCCTGTTCCTTCTCAAAAAGCAGATTTATCGTCGCATTTTGTTGGAATTATTAATGGAACAGATGTTGAATTGACGCAAAATGTTGGTGGTTATAATTTATATCCAACCAAACAAACATACATTTTACCATTACCAGCACCTTCTGGAGCAGTGTATTTTGCTGAAATGAAGTCACCAGTTTCGAAAGTTGCTATTAAAGTTGGTTTTGGAGCAGTAACATTTGATGGAACAATCACACAAGAACCAACTATCACATTGTTTAATGACTTTTTCACTAATAATCTAACACCAAATTATAGTACGGATGCACTTCAAGGTTTTGAAGTAATTTACACAGATGGAACTGGTGCAATTTGGAAATCAGATCCTGCAACACCTCTTCAAAATGTTACATTTAGTGATGTGTCCCAAGTATCTGATGCAGCAGGAGATTACTCTAAGTTTGTTTGTACGTTTGATTGCATGGTAATGCGCACTGTTGGAACGAATGTTGTTTCATTACCAATTCAAAACGCTGAATTGACAGGATGGTTCAAACGTTAATCGTTACCAATCGACAAGCTACTATTTAATACATTGATGCCATGCAGCAATTGAAAATAGGCATAATCGGAGATTTTAATTTTTCCTTTAATACGCATCATGCGACCAATTTAGCGTTGGATCATGCAGCATTATTTCTTGAAGTCGAATTATCTTACTATTGGATAAAAATTAATGAAATATTGAGCATGAAATCAGCTCAATTATCTAATTATGATGGTTTTTGGTTAGCTCCAGGACCTTTTTTAAATCAGTTTTTTTTGAACGGTGTAGTTGACCAACTGATGCAACAAGCTGTTCCAGTTTTCATTACTGGGGAAGGATTTAAATCGTTGTTAGACGTATTGGTACAACGCAATAATTTGAATGCACAAGGAGAAAAACTTGTTTCAGATAATTTAGTTGAAGGGAATCAGTTCGAATACATATCTATAGTACCTCATTCAACAGTTTTACGCCATCTGTATGAAACACGTAGTACTGAAGAGTTAACAGCAGCACGTTTTTCGATGTATCCCAAATTAATTGAAACGTTGATTAGTAGTGAAATCGATGTTGAGGCTTACAATCAGTTTGAAGAACCTGAAGTGATTAGTATTAAGAATAGAGATTTCTTTGTTGCTTGTGGTTTTTGCCCGCAAATCAGTTCCACACGTGATTTACCTCATCCTTTGGTATATACTTTTTTGAATGCTTGTTTATTAAAAACGGATGGTGTTATCTAACGCATCGTTTGTGGCTTCAAAAATCGAATCAATTCCTAAATTACTTCCTGTAGCAGCTTGAACAGCTAATACATCACAGCGTTCGTTTTCTGGATGACCATTATGACCTTTTACCCATGAAAATGAAATGTTGAAATTGGCAGCGATGGCATGATATTCCAACCAAAGGTCCTTGTTCTTTTTTCCTTTGAAACCTGTTTTGATCCAATTTTTCAACCAACCTTTTTCGATCGCATCAATAACATATTTTGAGTCTGAAAAAACGCGAATAGGGTGCTGGGTAGTTTTAATTGCACGTAAACCTTCGATGACAGCTAGGAGTTCCATCCGATTATTTGTTGTCAAACGAAAACCTTTTGCTAATTCTTTCACGGCACCATTAAATTTTAATACGACACCGTATCCTCCGGGACCAGGATTTCCGCGGGAACTACCGTCGGTATAAAGTTCGATGCTGTTTATGGACATGATTCAAAATTAACTAAAATGTGCGAGATTACTTGTTGTTAACTACCTGTATGAAACCGTCCTTTTTTAATTTGGTTCCGTTGAAAAGCGTTCCTTCAAAAACGTAAAAGTAAACACCATCTACAACTGGTTCACCCTTATTTGTTTTTCCATCCCAGAAAATTGTTCCTGTTTCAGAAGCTTTTTGACTGATTGTGTTTCCCCAACGATTTACAATCACGATATCAAAGGATTTGAAAATGTCGTATTGATAAGAAAAAACATCATTGATTCCATCATTATCTGTCGTAATGACATTGGGCAATTGAAAGTCACCATTAACTGAAATACTTAATTCGTAACTATCTGTACAACCCAAACTATCAGTGATTATCAATGTGATTATTGCTTCACCGCCATTGAAAAAAGCAGTTGCATATGGAGTATTAGTGAAGAAAATACTACTACTGTTTTCCATTTCCCATGTCCAAGAAACAATAGGGTTTTGTGCAGTTGACTGATCGTTGAATGTGACCAATTCGCCCATTTCTACTGATAAATCGGAGGCGCTGAACAAGGCATTAACGCCATTTGGTGCGATAGTTAATGGATTCAACGAATAATCAATTTGACATTGGTTTTGATCCCAAATTGAAACAAGTGGTTGGTACGTGTCAACGGCAATGTACGTATGAGAAAACAATAGACTATCATTAACTGTTGTGCCATCACCTAAATGCCATAGGACAGATGTTATACCAGTGTTTGCGCCTAAATCAAAAAGAACTTCTTGCCCACAAATGGAATCTGTAATTGTCCACGAAGGATTTGCAGTTGGACCAAAAACCGTTAAAAAATCAGATAAAACACTATCAGTTTGACAACCAAATTCATCCGTTATGCTTAACGCAACATCATAAGTCCCCGGAAAAACATAGGTGTTACTTGGGTTTTCTAAGGTTGACGATTTACCATCACCAAACGACCATTGATACGATGAAATTGCTCCATATGAATTCGAGTTGTTTGAAAAAGTTGCAAATACGGGAGGACATAAGTAATCACCGTTTGCATTTGTTGCGGCACCACTTAATTGGAAGTCTAAATCAATGTAAGGCAGCGAAACAATTACTTGTTGTGAGAGAGAATCTTTACAACCGTTTCCATCAATAGCAATCAAGAGTACTGTATGATGTTGAAAAGTTTGACCACTTGTTGGAACATCGTGAAAGATTGGCGAATAATTGATACCAGTTGCTTGTTGACTTCCATCAATTATCCATTGATAACTCATCGGATTAAATCCAATCGAACCATTTAACACAGGAACGGCCTCGTGGTTACAGACGACACTGTCGGCAATGAAATTTGCTATTGGATCAGTCGCATTGATTGAACTAATCGCTGGATTTGACACACAACCAAATTCATCGGTAACAATTAATGATATTGGGAAACTTCCAGCAAATTGGAAAGTGTGATTGAAAGAAGTATTGACGGAATAGCTGGTGTCACTTTCATTGGTGTCCGAAAAATTAATGATGAACGAATACAAAGGCGCACCGTTGTTTATAACTGATGAACCGTTGGTGAATTGAACAGCAAGAGGAACACAACCAGCATTATCAGTTGGAATTAAATTGGCAACTGGATTTGCTAAAGCAGTAAATGGTGAAAAAGTCACATCATCAGCACAACCCACCACGTTTGTTGCGGTTAATTTAATGGTATAAGTTCCAGAAGTTGCATAAAAATAACTTGGATTTGCTCCAGCTATTGTGTTTCCATCGCCCATGTCCCAAACAAAAGAACTGAAAGGGTCGGTTGAGTTACTGTTTTGCGCAACAGCAAACAAGGTTCCAACGCAGACGCTGTCTGTAAGTAAAGGCGCTATGCTTGCTGATATAGATGAAATCACAATCGTTTTATTCGTGCTATCCGAACAACCTGTTGTATAATTGTAAATAATTTGTGTAATGGTATAGCTGCCGTAAGTAGAGTAACTATGGCTTGTTGATCCTAAATTCAGATCATCAAAATCGGGATCGTCAAAATTGGTAGTTGTTCCATCTCCCCATTTCCAAATCATACTACAATCATCAGATAATTTTCCGATTTTCGAATCGTCATCAAACTGCACAACAATTGGGAACGACGTTGGATTACAAAAAAGCGAGTCATTGGGACTAAAAAAAGAAATGGGTGCTTTTATGTAAACAGCATTTGTTTGTGTCAAGGTATCTAAGCAACCTCTAAATGCAACAACTAAGCTGACATCGAAATAACCAGTATCACTTAAGTATTTATAGGTTGGGTTTGCTAAAGTTGAGGTTCCACCATCACCAAAATTCCATGAGTAGGTAATTTCGTTTGGAAAGTGTGGAGCAGAGATAACCGATAAATTAGTGAAGTTGACGTCAGATTTCGCACATGTAGCTGCAGGACTAATATTGAAATTTACCAAGTCAATACTCCCAACTTCAATCATGTTGGAAAAGAGAAGGGTGTCAACACAACCACTTTGAGTTGTAATGATCAGTCGTACAGAATAAACACCAACTCCAAAAGAATGAAGCGGCGGATTTTGACCGTTAAAAGTAGTTCCATCACCAAAATCCCACGCCCAAGAAACAATTGGGTTCACAGATGTAGATTGATCTGTAAATTGAACAGAGAGTGGGGAACAACCGTTTACGACATTGCTGGTGAAATTTGCAACAGGTGATGTTAACGTAACTGCAGGAAGTCCAATGGAATCAGAGCAACCGTTTTGACCCGTCATGTACAAAGTAGTAGTGTAAGTTCCATTACCAAAATAGGTGTGTGTGGGTGGGGTTTGACCGTTAAAAAAAGTATTATCCCCGAAATCCCAAGAAAAAGTTCCACTCCCAACACTAGTGTTATTAAACGTTACTTGCAGTGGTGCGCAACCAGTTACAGGACTTGCAGTGAACGATGGAGTTGGTGTCGGTAGCACTATGATTTGTTGTGATGTTGTCGCTGTGCAACCTGAAGTTGTGTTGATAGCTGTCAATACAATACTATAAGAACCAGCATTTGGATAGGTTATCGATGGATTAGCTGTGTTTGTGTTGAGAGCATTTCCTCCAGTGAAAAGCCAACTCCAATTGGTCACACCAGTTGTTGAGTTGTCACTCACATTTACCACTTCGTTTTGACAAACACTTAATGGCGCATTGATAACAGCTTGGAAGTTTGAAATTGAAATTGGTTTTACAATTGTATCAACACAACCATAGGGTGTAAGTGCAATTAATTGAACGGAGTATACGCCAGCTGATGTGTAATTAATTGTTGTAGGTACTTGTAGGTTACTCGTTTGTGTATTTCCAAAATCCCACGAATAACTAGTTGCATTTAGGCTCGTATTGGTGAAATTGATACCAACAGGAAGTGCACATCCATTTGCTGAAGTTGTAAAATTGGCAATTGGCAATGCATGAATGGTGATGTAGTTTACTTTTACTTCTGCGTCGGCCTGACCATTAGCTGCTTGCACTACTAAAGTTATAGTGTATGTTCCTGGCGCACTATAAACGTGAGAAGCGTTAGTCGTTGTTGCAGCATTTCCATCGCCAAAATCCCACGCACAACTTGTGATAGCAGCGGAACCATTTGTTGACTGATTATTCAATTGAATGGCAGCTCCTAAACAAACAGCGTTTTGATTGACAGTGAATTGTGCATTTGGAGGCGTTTGTCCGAATACGCTACAGCTGAGTAAAAGAAGAAAAGCAAAAACAATTTTCATGTACTAGTCACCTCAATTTTATTTGAGAGGTTAAATTACAAAATCTAAACTTAAAGTTAATTTAGTTTATTGGTTGTTTTCAATTTTATTTTTAAATTTAGCTAGAACGAACTCGCCTGTAGTAATAAAATTTGCTAAAATGTAACTTATAAGTTACCTTTGCTATGGAAAATAAAAAAGTACGTTCTGTTGTTCAATATGAAAATCACTTTAGTGAATTTTTAAAAAAACAACCTGTTAAAGTTCAAAATAAAATATTTAAAGTTATTGAGGCGATTGAAACTCTTGAACGGGTTCCCTCGAACTATTTAAAATTTATTTCAGGAACTAATGGATTATATGAAGCAAGAATTCAATTAGCTTCAAATATTTGGCGTGTTTTTTGTTTTTTTGATAACGATAAGCTAGTTATCTTATTAAATGGGTTTGCAAAAAAAGATCAAAAAACACCCAAAAATGAACGAATTAAAGCTGAAAAGTTAATGCAACAGTATTTTTAAAATCAAAACAAATGAAAACTACAAGTTGGAATGAAATTAAAGACGATGTTTTTGGTAGTAAAGGGACACAACGTCGAGATACATTAGACCGTGAATTTGAGTCTTTTAAAATTGGTTTATTATTGAAAAAAGCGCGCGAAGAAAAATCACTAACGCAAGATCAACTAGCTGATTTAGTAGATAAAAAGCGCACTTATATTTCTCGCATTGAAAATGACGGGAGTAATATCACACTGAAAACCCTTTTTGATATAGTTGAAAAAGGGCTGGGTGGAAAAGTGACGATTTCTATTGATTTTTAATCATCACTTTTCTATTTCACTCATTCAAATTACTTCCTAACCAACGTTGCATCTCACTTGTAGGCACGTTTTTACGTTTAGCAATAGCTTCTACTTGTTCAAATGTAATTTTACCCAATCCAAAATATTTCGCATCAGGGTGTGCAAAATACCAACCTGAAACTGCAGCTGCTGGCCACATGGCTAGTGTTTCTGTCAAACTAACTCCTGTTAATTCCGTTGCATTTAATAAGTTGAACAAACCTGGTTTTTCTGTGTGATCGGGGCAAGCAGGGTAGCCTGGAGCCGGACGAATACCAATGTATTTCTCTGCGATTAAATCGTTGTTTTCTAGCTGTTCCTCACGCGCATACCCCCACGTTTCTTTCCGCACTTTTGCATGTAAAAATTCAGCAAATGCTTCAGCAAATCTATCCGCTAAAGCTTTTAACATGATGGCATTGTAATCATCGTGTTCGGCTTCAAAACGTGCAACATGCGCATCGATACCGTGACCAGTTGTAACGACAAAACCACCGATATAATCGATTTTACCACTTGTTTTCGGAGCTATATAATCAGACAATGCAATGTTCGGTTGACCAGCTGTTTTCTTTGTTTGTTGGCGTAAAGTATGTTGAATGTTCAGCACCGTTGAACGTGATTCATCAGCATAGATTTCGATGTCATCGCCAACACTGTTTGCAGGGAAGATACCAAATGCAGCTTTTGCTGTTAACCATTTTTCAGCGACGATTTGTTGCAACATATGTTGTGCATCTTGAAACAGTTTTTGTGCTTCGGCGCCAACTATTTCATCTGTTAAAATAGCTGGATATTTTCCATGTAAATCCCAAGTTTGAAAAAACGGCGTCCAATCAATGTAGGGAACTAATTCAGATAAATCTTGGTTTTCAATGTGTTGAATACCTAGGTGATGCGGTTTTTTTATTGTTGTTTCGTCAAACGTTAATTGCCAACGATTATTTTGAGCAGCTTCTAATCCAATAAGCTCTTTTGCGCTACGGTGTTTTTCGTGGTGTTCACGAATGCGTTGGTATTCCGTTTTCAATTCGGAAACAAAGTCCGTTTTTTTCTGTCCTAACAATTGTTCGACAACTGTAACAGAGCGAGAAGCGTCCAATACATAAACGGTTTGTCCTTTGGTATAATGTTGTTCAATTTTTACTGCAGTATGAACTTTCGATGTCGTAGCACCGCCGATAAGCAAAGGAATATTAAGATTTGCGCGTTCCATTTCTTGAGCAACGTAAACCATTTCATCCAATGAAGGCGTAATCAAACCACTTAACCCAATTGCATCTGCCTTGTGTTCGATCGCTGCTTTGATTATTTTATCGGCCGAAACCATGACTCCTAAATCGATCACTTCGTAATTATTACAAGCAAGGACTACGCCAACAATGTTTTTTCCGATATCGTGGACGTCGCCTTTTACAGTTGCCATGATTATTTTTCCGGCTGCTTGAGCAACGCCGTCTTTTTCTTCCTCGATATATGGCAACAAATAAGCGACTGCTTTTTTCATCACACGTGCTGATTTCACTACTTGTGGCAAGAACATTTTACCGCTTCCAAACAAGTCACCAACAACATTCATTCCATCCATCAATGGTCCTTCGATCACTTGAATAGGACGTTCCATACTCAAACGACATTCGTTGGTGTCATCCTCAATGAAGTCAACTATTCCTTTTACCAAAGCATGTTCCAAGCGTTTTGCAACAGGTACATCCCGCCAAGCAAGATCAACCGTTTTCTTTTTATCTTCTCCAACAAACGATTCAGCAAAGTCAAGTAAGCGCTCTGTTGCATCGTTTCTTCTGTTTAACAAAACATCTTCAACGCGCAGTAATAATTCGTTGTCAATTTCATCGTAAACTTCCAACATCGACGGATTAACGATTCCCATGTCCATTCCGTGTTGAATAGCATGATACAAAAAGGCAGCGTGCATCGCTTCGCGCACTGCATTGTTACCTCTGAATGAAAACGACACATTCGACACACCACCTGAAACATGAGCTCCAGGTAAGTTTTCACGAATCCATTTTGTCGCTCTGAAGAAATCCAATGCATTATTGTTGTGTTCCTCCATTCCTGTTGCAACAGGAAAAATATTGGGGTCAAAAATGATATCTTCAGCTGGGAAGTTTAATTTTTCAACGAGTATGTCATACGAACGTTTGCATATTTCAATGCGTCGTTCGTAACTATCAGCTTGCCCATTTTCATCAAACGCCATAACAACAGTTGCAGCTCCAAATCGTTTGATGAGTTTGGCTTGTTGGATGAAGTTTTCCTCACCTTCTTTTAATGAAATTGAATTGACAATCCCTTTTCCTTGGATACATTTTAAACCAGCAACAATGATTTCCCATTTGGAACTGTCAATCATAATTGGAACACGTGCGATATCGGGTTCAGAAGCAATGAGGTTTAAAAACTTCACCATGGCTTCTTTTCCATCAATCATACCTTCATCCATGTTGATGTCAATGATTTGTGCGCCACCTTCTACTTGTTCTTTTGCAACAGAAAGAGCAGCTTCGAAATCATTTTCTTTGATCATGCGAAGGAATGCGCGCGAACCGGTTACGTTTGTTCGTTCACCAATATTTGTAAAATTACTTTCTGGTGTTATGGTTATGGCTTCGAGCCCAGATAATCGTAAAAAACTCATTTCAATAAATTTGCTGGTAAAGGTCTTGGTTGGTAATTTTTTGCAATCTCTGCCATACGTCGGATGTGATCGGGTGTAGTACCACAACAACCTCCAATGATATTGATGATTCCTTCTTTCAGGTATTCTTCAATTTGTTCGCCCATCATTGCTGCAGTTTCATCGTATTGTCCAAATTCATTTGGTAGTCCTGCATTTGGGTGAGCGCTTACTGCAAAGGGAGCTTGTTTGCTTAATATTTGCAGGTATGGACGCATCATGTTTGCGCCAAGTGCACAATTTAATCCGATGCTTAACAACGGCATGTGCTGAACAGACACCAAAAATGCATCAGTAGTTTGACCGGTTAACGTACGACCACTTTGATCTGTTATTGTTCCAGAAACCATGATTGGCAAACGGACATTTCTTTTTTCAAATACTTCGTCAATTGCAAACAAAGCAGCCTTTGCGTTTAAAGTATCGAACACCGTTTCAACCAATAATATATCACAGCCTCCATCAAGCAATGCTTCTGTTTGAGCGGTGTATGCATTGACCAATTCATCAAAAGTAATTCCTCTGAAACCTGGGTCATTTACATCGGGTGAGATGGAAGCTGTTCGGTTCGTCGGTCCGATAGAACCTGCAACGAAGCGTGGTTTATTTGGCGTTAATTTCGTGAATTCATCAGCAACTTCTCGAGCTATTTTAGCACCATGAAAATTGATATCGTATACAGCATTTTCCAATCCATAATCAGCTTGTGCAATCCAAGTTCCCGAAAACGTATTTGTTTCAATGATATCTGCACCGGCTTCTAAATATTCGCGGTGGATTTGCTGGATAATTTCTGGGCGAGTCAGGGACAATAAATCGTTGTTTCCTTTTAACGAAGAAGGGTGGTTTTCGAACCAGCCTTTTCGAAAGTCAGCCTCTTCCAATTTATAGCGTTGAATCATTGTTCCCATTGCGCCATCAAGCACGAGGATACGGTTTTTTAAACTGTCAATAATTGATGTCATAGTTCTATTTTATTTTTTTGCGAACTATGAAGAGAGGGAAGTGTATTTTACACAGATTAACTTATCTTTTCAGTTGTGACTGATTGGATTTGGCACCTTTTCCATTACGGCAGGTTGCCAAGGTTTCAAAGGGCCTATCCCTCCACCTTTCTTCATAAGTTTATGCAAAGAACATTGCTTGTTGTCAAGCGGACACAAAGTTAACTGATTTTTTTCAATTCGTTCTAAGAAAGGAATTAAAAATTCCACTTCATGTTGCGGTCGTCCAAAACTGCAAAGGATATTTTATAGGTCAATTGCGAGTTAACTTTATTACCATCTGAAGCAACGCCATATATTCCAACACGCAAGCGTCTTTTTGAAAATTT
Source organism: uncultured Flavobacteriales bacterium (assembly GCA_937973685.1). Lineage (GTDB taxonomy): Bacteria > Bacteroidota > Bacteroidia > Flavobacteriales_D > Crocinitomicaceae > Fluviicola. Next base: position 71,767 of record CALJKJ010000004.1, read on the forward strand.
AAAGTTCCGTTCCAATCCGCCAAAAACTTCGTAATATCTGTAATTGTATTCTGCTACATACAAGGCACTTGTTCCAAACACCAAACCTATTCCTGTTTTTTTCATGAACGGAATTTTATTGATAATTGCACCGTTATCGTGGTGAACAAAGTGTGCTTCAAGGTAATATTCCTTGGAAGGAAGTGAACTATCTTGATTTTGATAAGAATACAATGGATTACTGAACCAGAAAGGGGTACTTCGTCGTTGGTATTTGAAATCGGCATCTTTTAAGTTTTTCGAACTCAAAAATTTACCGGCTCTAATGTGATAATTGGACGATCCAATTGTTCCAATTTGAAAGCTTTGAAATAGTCCAATTATTCCGTATTCGTGATCGACATCACTTCCAAATAATTTAGGGATTCCACGTTGATAAAAAGCGTAAAATGTTGGCCATTTCGAACCAAGGATAACTTTTCTATTTGGCTCACGCATGTATTTCTGACCAGGAACGTAACTAACCGTTATTTCTCCTAATAATGCTTGATAACCTTGAAATTCCTTGAATTGATCGTTTGGAATGACACTATCAAAAATACCCACTTGATTGTATTTTGACAAAGAACGACGTTCGTTAAATTCCACTTCCACATCGACATAAAAACCATTGAAGTATTCGTAATTGTGCATCAATCGCAATTTGGTTGCTTCGATAAAATTACTGCGTTTGTAGACTTGCGTGATGGCATCGAATGGAACAATTGCATCGAATTCATTGGAGAAAACGAGTCCAACTTTTCCTTGGTGGAAGGGATCGTATAAATACCGAAACCACGTTGATCCTTTCAAATCGTTGTTGAGTACACCAATAGAAAGTTCGGAGTAACTATCAATTGTGCGTTGATCTTTCCATTTTTTGAAGTAACTAAATCCAGGAGAAACACGCGGACCAGCAGGGTAAAGAGGGCGCGCCATAGCAGCAACTGAATTAAAACTCCATTGTGTTTTTTGTGCACGATTTCGGTGTTCAATTCCAAACCATGCAACCTTTAGAAAGGTGACTTTATTGAAGACGCTGTCAACCGAATCGAGGTATTCTTTGCGGTTGACCAAATCATTGATCGAATCACGCACAATTACAAAACGTTGCTCTTCCGGTGTTAAAGCAATTTTACGGTTATTATTCCAAAAGTTAGAATCCCTATCATAGGCTTCTTGAGTTGTAACTGCTACTTCATTGTTGAAGTGCTTTACACCAAAATTAGGTTGAAAATTGTAATTTGAAAATTGTGCAACGGTGCTAAAGTTAGATAATTCATCTTTGTACTTCACTCCGTATTGAAACGATTGTTCCCGCAAAATGCAGAGCGAATCACCTTGATTATCATACGTTTGAGTGATAGTAAAGTGATCGTATTTGAGTAAGTTACTTTTATCCAAGGTCAGTTCCAGTTTTTGAACTAGAAAAATAGAATCAATGACATAAATATAACCCGATAACGATGAGGTTGAACTCATGCGGGGAATGATTTTTATTTTATTGATTTTCCGCCCATTTTCCATGTATTGCGCAACCAAACGGTATTTGTACGATAAAATGCCTGGACCGGAAATCGGACTACTAATGGGCGCTTTATTTAAGTCGGACAGTTGAATGTTGTTTTCAAAAAAGTTAAAGTTGGACTTGACGGTTGTTGTGTAATACAAATTTTTGTCACTTCCCCTTACTTCGTATGCAGTTCGGTACTCTTTGACGTTGGTTGGTGGTGAGAAATCACGTTTTAATTGTACTTCACACAAGTTGATGTTGTTGGCAAATGCTTGAATTTGTTGTTTTTCCAATTCAAAAGGATCGTTTGTCACAGGTTGTTTGTCGTTCTTTTTTTGTTTTTTTTCTTTTCGGTCAATAAATTCGGTTGCTTTGATGGAAACATCAGTCGAGTGTGCATAATTCCATTGATTCATTTTATCGCGGCGTTTGACCACTTCGAGCATGATTTCACGTCCGGGATTGGTATTTTTTGAAGTGATTTCTACTTCTGCAATTTCTTGAATGTTTTTCGGGAAAAGTTGTATGTCTCTCAAGACATTAGTTTGTTGAATAGTGATGTATGCTTCACGTTCGGAGTAACCTGGGGCATTGAACACCAAGAAATACTCACCTTCAAATAATTGCAAGGTGTACACACCATTCTCGTTTGCTGTAGTACGTAATTCGCTTGAGTTTTTTACATAAACCTGCGCAAATGGGATTGGTTGATTTGCTTCATCGGTAATTGTTCCGCTCAATTTTTTTTGCCCAAAAGCAGTTTGTAATCCAACTAGGAAGACAGTCAAACAGGTTAAAAGCGTTTTTATTTTCATACCTACTTGATGAGACGTCTTTTTTGCTTTTTAGTTACACGAATGCACCAAATTATTTTTTAGCTTGTTGGTTTTCTTGCGCTTTGTCGGCTAAGAATTGTTGGTGTTTTTCCATACGGATGCGCATCGTTCTGCGCATGAGGTATGTTCCCAAACACATTCCTCCGAAAATGTAGTAGAAATACCAGTTAGAAAAACCTTCTTTTACTCCCATGATTGTAACAAAAAGTGTTGCGATAACACCGGTTACCAACCAGAACAATTCCATTATCTTGTTGTATGTTTTCATCGTAATAATTGTTTAATCGAGATCAAATTTCCCTTTTGGTTTTATGAATTTATACGAAGAAAAATCTTGTTTTGCTCTGATTCCATCTCCGTATAACATTACTTTTGGTGTTTTAATAATGACTAATTTATTGGTGAAAATTACGCTATCTTTTCGTGTCCAAAATAGTTCTTCCGTTTGAAGTTCTTGTTTTTTAACGGTGTTAAACATGCGAACTGAATCTTTCACAAACATGGAGCCATTTAATTCGTCTATTTCTCCGTATTTTGCAGTTAAAGTAGAGAGTAAAGCGCCTTTTTTGGTGTAAAACTCTAATTTTATTCCTTCCCGAAATTTGATTATTTTGTTTGGTTTAGCAAACGATTCAGCTAATGGAGCAATTAATCTAATTTTTGCTTGACCCGAATCGGTGTAGGTCAACACCAAATCAGCTGTTTTTTCATCTGGATCCGTTGATTTGAAAGTGATTTTCTTGATTTTCTGGATATCGTTCACACAGGACTGTATGCCCAATGCAATTAGAAAAAAGAAAAAAACACGTTGCAACGAAAAGTTCATGGTTAATCCAGTTTGTATTTTTTAAACCAACGTTCATACGAAGAAGGAGCAAGTACAATACCAATGTTGATGCTATAAAAACGTTCTGAAATATCTGATGCAGTTCCTGTACCACGTTTTCCAAGCAACATACTTAGGTTAACAGATGAATTTGTTTTGTTGCTTGACAACGGAATTCCAAAACCAAACGAAACAGCATTTTCGATTACTTGACGGTTGTTGAACGTGTAAGGCAAAGCAGCATTGTAACCACCAATGCGGTACCTGATTTGTGAAGCAAAACCTTTGAAACCAGTCATGCTAACAGCATTTTGAATGACAGGAATGTATTCAAAACCAACACTCAACGTAGTGGAATTAGTGAAATTTGGCGCGGTAACTTCTGTAAAAGTTGTGCTGTAGTTTTTCCAATTTGTAGCATTGTAATCTAGGAAAAAAGCCAATTGAAACGGATTTTTCAATTGCAATTTTTCATGATTGGGTCGAAAAGTATAATTGACACCAACAGAATAGGATTGTGGGTAAGTAACTGTTCCACTTCTATCTTGAACCAACGGTACTAAGGTGTCAAATGTTGTTTGACTTCCTGCGTTGCTACCATAAAAAAGACCATAATCTAAATTAGCGGCATACGTTTGTTCTGGAGTAAATGTTCCTGCTAAGGTGATTTGTTTGTTTCCTTTTTTGTCCAATTTCAAACGATAAGCACCTCCAAAATTGTAGGTCAAGCTGTGCATGCGAAATGTGGTAATATCAACCGCTCCAGCAGGCGCATTGCTTTTTAAAACTGCACGACGTTCGTTGGAAACCCCACCAAACAAATAGCCCAAGTTTGCACCAATTGCAAAATCTTGTCGTTTTGTAGCGATTAATTTATACGATAAACCAGTAAAAACTTTACTTACCGATCCTGAACCAATGTATGAATAATAAACAGAATCAGTTGAAAGTGATGCGTTTGTTCCTAATGAGTAACCTTTTCGTGCAAACGGTTGTAAACCACCCGCAATTCCCAAACGTTTGTTAAGCGGAATAACCAATGTAATTTGTGAAAGTCCAACAATAGTTCCGCGTGCAGTTGAATTATTGAGTGAGTAATGAGAAATTTTACTCGACAAACCCATTGCAAACAACGGTTGTCCTTTTGACAAAAAAGCATAGCTTGCAGGATTGTATGTATTCACAACGATTGAATCGATCACAGCTGATTTAGCGTTACCAAGTGCCGAAAACTGGCCATCATTTAAAGGTCCATCTTCTCCAATTCCTTGTGAACTAAAAGGCGAACTTGAATAATTTTGGGCAGTTGCAATTCCAGCAATTAATAAACTGAAACCAATAAAAACATTACGAATAATCATGAATGAGTGCTGTTAATAACCCTTTGAGGGTCAAATTTTCATCTACAAAGATGCCATTTTTAACTTCTAAATCAAAATACTGATGGTCACCACCTGTGAGAAAAATTGTTAATTCCGGATAAATGCGTTGGTATTCTTCAATAAACCCCAATATTTCACGATTCAAACCATTGATAACACCACTGCGCATGGCTTCTAAGGTGTTTTTTCCGATGATTGGTGCATTTTTTCTATCTGAAATGAACGGCAATTTACCGGTAAATTCGTGCATAGAGCGGTAACGCAAACCAATTCCTGGGCTGATTGCTCCACCTTGGTAATTTTTTTGGGCGTCGATAAAATCGTATTTGACACAGGTACCAATGTCTACAACCAACGCATTTCCTTTTGTTATCATTGCTGCAGCTAAGGCATTCGCGATACGATCAACGCCCAATGTATAAGGCGTTTCGTAACAAATCTGAATGGGCAAGGGCATGTCGTTTCGGAACAAAATCGAATTTTTGACCAAACGTTGTAACCATTTGGTGTTTTTATCGGATCGCACGGACGCAATTATTGTTGGTATGTGTGCAAAAGGGAACAAGAAGTTTTTCAAGGTATCCAACTCATCGTTTCCAAAGTGTTGAACCTCCTTTAAATCAGCATTTTCGAATAACCCAACTTTGATTCGGGTATTCCCAGCGTCGATTACGAGTGCTTGTTCCAATTTTTTCATTCCTTGCAAAGATAGCTTGAATTTAAAAAAAAGTTCGATTTTTTTTAGGAAGAATGAATTCTATTACTATCTTTGCCCCCACAATTGAGGATGGTGATGTAGCTCAGTCGGTAGAGCAAAGGACTGAAAATCCTTGTGTCGGGGGTTCGATTCCCTCCATCACCACGAAAAGGGAAGCGTAAGTTTCCCTTTTTTTGTTTTAAACATTTCCCCTTGTTTTCACAATTCAACCAAATTATCAACGAATACCAATTTTCTGCTTGATGTGGCTGCTTAGTTCACTCAAAAATGCTTAGTTTTAGTCTACAATAAAAAAATCAACAATGGCATTATCCTGGAACGAAATCAAAGACAGAGCACTCGCATTTTCTAAAGAATGGGAAGGTACGCACAGCGAAGAAGCTGATGCTAAACCCTTTCTGGTCGAATTTTTTAATGTTTTTGGCTTGAATCAACGCAAAGTTGCTGCTTTTGAACACAAGGTGAAAAAACTCGGAAACAATGACGGATACATTGATATGTTGTGGAAGGGTTGGTTGTTGGTTGAAATGAAAAGCAAAGGAAAAGACCTAACCAAAGCATACGGACAAGCCAAAGGATATATTCATGGATTACAAAAATTGGACATTCCAAAATACGTTTTGGTATGCGATTTTGAAACATTTCGTTTGTATGATTTGGAAGAAACTGGTGAAGAGGAATACGTTGAATTTAAGTTAAACGATTTTGTCAATCACGTGGAACTATTTGGTTTCATAGCAGGCTATCAGAAAAAAGTCTATCGCGAAGAAGATCCTGTAAACGTGAAAGCAGCTGAGTTGATGGGAAAATTGCACGACCGTTTGAAAGAAATTGGTTACGAAGGTCACCCGTTGGAGGTATATTTGGTTCGCTTACTTTTTTGTTTGTTTGCCGAAGACACCAATATTTTTGATAAACAACAATTCGAAGATTTTATTGAGGAGCGCACTAGTGAAGATGGCAGCGACTTAGCAGCTAAAATTCAAGAGATTTTTCAAGTGTTGAATACTCCTTTGGATAAGCGCTTTAAAAACTTAGATGAACAATTGAATGCGTTCCCTTATGTGGGCGGAAAGTTGTTCCAAGAAATATTGCCAGTTGCCCATTTTGATTCCAAGATGCGTCAAACCTTGTTGGAATGTTGTTACTTAGACTGGAGTAAGATCTCGCCTGCTATTTTTGGTTCCATGTTTCAAAGTGTCATGGACCCGAAAGAACGCAGAAACTTAGGCGCACATTACACCAGCGAAAAGAATATTTTAAAACTCATCAAACCATTATTCTTAGATGAATTGTGGGCAGAGTTTGAAAGCATCAAACCCAACAAAGCAAAACTCAACGCCTTTCACGAGCGCTTGAGTAAACTCAAATTTTTGGATCCTGCGTGTGGCTGTGGAAACTTCTTGGTGATTACCTACCGCGAATTGCGCTTGTTGGAATTAGCCGTGTTGGAGCGTTTGTATGGAAAGGACCGTGTGTTGGTTGAATTAGCGGATGTTGCGCTATTGGATGTTGATATGATGGCAGGAATTGAATACGAAGAGTTCCCTGCACGTATTGCCGAAGTTGCCATGTGGTTGATGGATCATCAGATGAACCTGAAAATGAGTATGAAGTTTGGACCGTATTTTGCTCGATTGCCGTTAAATAAAGCTGCTAACATTGCTAATGCCAATGCTCTTAGAATTGATTGGGAAGATGTTGTTTCAAATAATGAATTGTCGTATATTATTGGAAATCCACCATTCATTGGAAAAAAAGAGCAAAATAGTAGCCAGAAAAGTGATGTGGAAATTATTTTTAAAGGAATTAAAGGTTCTGGTGTCATGGATTATGTAGCTTGTTGGTATGTTAAAGCGGCTCAATTAATTCAAAATACCAAAACCAAAGTTGCTTTCGTTTCAACAAATTCAATTTCACAAGGTGAGCAAGTAAACATTTTGTGGAGTTTATTATTCAATCATTATAAAATCAAAATACATTTTGCACATCAAACGTTTTCATGGAGCAATGAAGCCAAAGGAAATGCTGCAGTACATTGTGTCATTGTTGGTTTTGCAAATTTTGACACAAATAACAAAAGAGTATTTGAGTATGAAAATATCAAAGCTGAGCCACACGAATTAAAAGTAAAAAACATCAATCCTTTTTTGGTTGAAGGAAAAGACATTACAGTTGAAAACAGAAAATCCCCAATTTGTAATGTGCCTGAAATGAACTATGGAAGTATGCCTATCGACGAAGGACATTTAATATTAAGTGACGAAGAAAGAAATTTAGCAATTCTTGAAGAACCATTTATAGATATTGTAATAAAACCTTACACTGGAGGAGATGAGTTTATTAACAATAAAAAAAGATGGTGCTTGTGGCTTCAAGATATTGAACCATCATTAATAAAAAAATCTAAGTTTATTTTGCAACGAATAGAAAAAACCAAACAATTTAGATTAAGTAGTAATAGAGCTGCTACAAATAAACTTGCAGATAATCCTATGCTTTTTGGAGAAATCAGACAACCAAAAACGAATTATATTATTGTTCCTAAAGTTTCTTCTGAAAATAGAAAATACATACCTATTGGTATTTTACAACCTTCAATTATTACAAGTGGAAGTGCTTTAATTATTCCAAATGCAAATTTTTATAATTTTGGAATTATTACTTCAAAAATGCACATGAGTTGGATGAAATTTACTTGTGGTAGAATGAAAAGCGATTTTCAATATTCAGCAAGTATAGTCTACAACAACTATCCATGGCCAGAAAACCCATCAGAAAAACAAATAAAAACCATTGAAGAAAAAGCACAACAGGTTTTAGATGTTAGAGCTTCTTTTCCTTCAAGTTCATTAGCCGATTTATACAATCCCTTAACCATGCCGCCCGCTTTAGTAAAAGCGCACAACGAACTAGATAAAGCAGTTGATTTGGCGTATCGTACGCAACCGTTTACATCAGATGCAAACCGCATGGAGTTTTTGTTTGAGTTGTATGAGAAATATACGGGAGGGTTGTTTGCGGAGGAGAAGAAGGGGAAATCAAAGAAAAAATAGAAAATTATGTCTGAAATCGAAACCATTCAAGAAATCAAAACGCTACGAATTAGTATTCGTGAGAAAATTAAAAATTTAACAGAGTATTCAAAAGAAAACTTTGGCTCTGAACAAGAATATACACATAAAGGTATAATTGGAGGAATTGAAGCTTTGTTAATTGATTTGTCCACGCTCACTAAAGCGAAAAATAAATTTATTCAAATCTCGAGTTATAATGAACGAAAGGATATAGTTCGTTATTTAACTTCAATATTAGATAACATTGACTATCCAGAATATTTGATTAAAAATTTTGAAGATTTAAAAATTTTACTAAGAAACTTCGGTGTCAGAAATTTTTCAGAAAGACAATTAGAGTTTGATGAGGAATGCCAAAATGTACTTAAACTTAAAATTCAATTTGAAGAAGAATTAAAGGAAGTAAGAAAAATTAAATCAAAAATTGTAGTTGAAGAAAAAAAAGTTAAAGAGAATTCTGATAACTATGAGCTGAACTCAACTAAAATAATAAATGAAATTGAAGAAGTTATTGTACAAAAAACTAAATTGATTAACGAAACTTCGAAGCTTCAAACTGTATTAAATTCTTCCACAGAATTAGAATCTAACATAAAAGAACAAGCAAGATTAGTAAATGAAAGCTCATTGAATGTTCAGTCAAATGAAAAACTAATTGATTCATTTGCTAGTAAAGTTCAAGAAAAAGATAATCGGCTGTTAGAACTTGAGGAAGAAATAATTAAACAGAAAGAAAAAGTAATAAACTATGAAAATGAACGATCAAAAATTTTAAAAGATGCAAATGAATTAATTGAATCTGCTAAGTTAGCTTTGAATTACAAAACTGCTGAGGGAATTAGTGCGTCTTTCAATACTCGTTTTTCTGAGTCAAGCTCTAAATGGAGGTACTATCCTTGGCTTATTGGAGGAGGGGTTTCAATCTTAGGAGCAATTGCCCTCGGAATTGTAATATTGTATACAACAAAAGGAACAGGAATGATTTTAGGTAGAATATCTTTAATTCCATTACCAATCATTTCAGCAATATTTTGTGCAAAGCAATACACCAAACAAAAAAATCTAATAGAAGATTATGCTTATAAAATGGTATTAGCAAAAGCTATTGTTGGTTTTTCTGAGCAATTAAAGAAAAACGGATCAGGAGATAATTCTGAATATGTACATTATATAAAAACTTCACTTGAAGAAATACACAAAGACCCATTACGCAAGCGAGAAAGAGAAAAAAACACAAAAGATATAAGTTTGGATAGTATAATTGATATGGCAGAGAAATTAAAGAAAGTTATTAAACCAGAATAAAATCATTGGACAAACAGCCACCATTTCAGAAAAAATGGAACTTCTAAAAGAAAAAAGTATTGGTTTTGAAGGAGTAAATTAGTTGAAAATGAAACGCCTCCTTGTTGGGAGGCGTCGGACGAAAGATGCTATCCTTCTTTCTTATTTGCTTTGAATAAGATTAAAAATAGCTGGCAATCTTGTCTCCGTATAATCTGGCAATTCTTCAACAAACATTGTTAACTCAAACAAATCTTCTTGATTTTTAACCAATTCAAATAAAAAGGTTGGTTCTTGGTTTAATGAATTATCGATAAATGTCAGGAAGTCAAAGTCGCTGAAATGTAAATTAATATTTTTGTAACCTTCCTTCCACTTCAAAATTATTGTTTGTTCATCAACATCATGACCGTTGTTTCTCGCGCGAATTTCAACCCTTTCTTTTGCTAATTCAATTGAATTCAAACAAAAAAAGTACATTTCGATTTTGAAACCCTTTGATTTAGCTTTTGCTATTAATTCAATAGGTAAAGGAAATAAGTTGGTTTCGAAAGCAAACGATTCGAGTTTAGTTATGGCTTTGTTAGATTCATTCAAAAATTCTTCTGAGGTTAAATATTTAGCTATTTCTTCACGCAACTCAGAATCGGGCATAGAATTGTAGCGCTCAAGAAAACGTTTATCAAAATCAAATGGGATAGCATCTTGAGAAAAAACCTTAGAATAAGTAGATTTGCCTGAACCATTACAGCCAGCAAAAATTCTTAAATAGGGTTGTTGCATTTAATTGTATTCGAAGGTTTTTGAATTGTCTTTGCCTTTGCAATTTGAGGACGAACGTCCGAATTAAAAATTGCATTTGCTTTCTTTTTTAAATCAGCTAAATCAATTCTTGTAGAAGTTTTTTTATCCGTTACGCTAATGCTAATTTTCATGGTAAAAATTTACTTTACACAAAGATATAAATATTTCATCATATAAATAAAACATTATACATTTGTAATACAGTGCACAACTACTCAACCCGTTGCTGTAGCACCTGCACTTTAAAATACTTCAAATAAAAGCGAATCCGAAAGGCATTCGCTTTTTTGTTCATATAAAAAAGTAATTACTTTTGTTTTAGTGCCCAATTAACCAGTTGCGTTAATGCTGCACTTAAAAATACTAAAAAGAAACCCAGACTTTGTTCTGGGTTTCGTGTATTAAAGAGAATTTGTAAACAGATTACCCTCCCGTCAATTTTTTGATCTCATTCAATTTCATCAAGGCCTCAACAGGAGTGAGGGTGTTGATGTCTATGCTGATTAATTGTTCGTGGATTTGCTCCAAAACGGGATCGTTGAGCTGGAAAAAGCTCATTTGAATATCGGATTGCGCGATGGCTTCCTTGATAACGGATTTATCTGTAGATCGATTAGTTGTTTCGAGTTGTTGCAACATGGATTCTGCTCGTTGAATCACTTTCTTGGGCATACCCGCCAATTTTGCAACGTGGATACCAAAACTGTGTTCGCTTCCTCCAGGAATTAATTTGCGCAAGAAGATGATTTTTTGTCCTACTTCTTTGACGCTGATGGTGAAATTGTGGATGCGCTCAAATTGTGCTTCCATTTCGTTTAATTCGTGGTAATGCGTTGCAAATAGCGTTTTGCCTTTCGCAGTTGGGTGTTCGTGAATGAATTCGGCAATTGCCCAAGCAATCGAAATACCATCGTAAGTACTTGTTCCACGACCAATTTCATCGAGAAGCAACAAACTTCTGTCAGAAAGGTTGTTAAGGATGGAAGAGGTTTCGTTCATTTCTACCATGAAGGTCGATTCACCAGAAGTGATGTTATCCGAAGCGCCAACACGCGTGAATATCTTGTCAACGATACCTATTGTTGCCGCTTGTGCAGGAACAAAACAACCTATTTGTGTCATCAAAACGATTAATGCTGTTTGTCGTAGCAATGCACTTTTCCCCGCCATGTTTGGACCGGTAATCATGATGATTTGTTGTTTTTCTTTATCTAAAAAAACATCGTTAGGTACATATTCTTCGCCGGCTTTGAGTAATTTCTCGATAACGGGATGTCTCCCTGCAGTGATTGAAATTGCGTAAGAATCGTCAACTTTTGGTTGAAAATAGTTGTTGGTAACAGCTTTCGCAGCAAATCCGGTTAAACAATCTAATTGCGCGATTAAAAAAGCATTTTTTTGAATGAGTTCAACGTCGTGCGCTAAATCTTCTACTAATTGCGCATACAAACGTGCTTCGATGGCATGAATACGCTCCTCTGCACCTACAATTTTTGTTTCGTATTCTTTTAGTTCTGGAGTAATGTAGCGCTCTGCACTGACCAAGGTCTGTTTGCGGATCCATTCTTCGGGAACTTTGTCTTTGTGTGTGTTTCTAACTTCTAAGTAATATCCGAAAACGTTGTTGAAAGCAATCTTTAAACTTGGAATACCTGTACGTTGCGATTCCCGTTCTTGCATGCTTTCGAGGTAATCTTTCCCGTTCAAAGCAATGGCACGCAATTCGTCTAATTCGGCATGGATGTTATGAGCAATGACAGGACCTTTTCCAATAGCAACGGCGGGATCTAATAAAAGCGTTTGGTCAATTTTTTGAATGAACGACGTGCATGGATCAATACCTTTAGCCAGTTGTTGCATGAGTTTACTCGGGCTTTTTTGGCACAAATCGCTTAAAGGTCCCATGTGTTCCAGAATACGAGCTAAACTGCGTAATTCTTTTGGTTGAATGCGACCGACGGCAACTTTTGAAATCAAGCGTTCGATGTCGCCAATTTCTTTCAACTCCAATTCAATGAGTTCGCGCAAGTCATCTTTTGCAACCAAATCGGCTACAGCATCCAAGCGCAATTGTATTGTTGCAGGAGTTTTTAGCGGCATAACAATCCAACGTTTCAACAAGCGGTCACCCATTGGTGTGCGCGTTCCGTTGATGACATCGTACAAAGTACTTCCACCATGATTGAGTGGCGAAATCAATTCGAGGTTGCGAATCGTAAAGCGGTCTAACCAAACGAATTTATCTTCTTCGATGCGTTGAATCTGAGTGATATGACCCAATTTATCGTGTTGTGTTTCGCTCAAATAATGTAAAATCGCACCTGCAGCAATGATTCCAGCAGATAAATCGGCAATTCCAAATCCTTTTAGTGAGTTTGTTTCGAAGTGATTGGTTAATTTTTCAGTTGCAAAATCGGGGGTAAAAATCCAATCGTCTAAGCGAAATGTATAAAAACGTGTACCAAAGTTGTCTTCAAAGAATCGGTTTTTATTTTTTGGATAAAGTACTTCGCTCGGTTCAAATCCTTGGAGTAATTTATTGATGTAATCGAGCGTTCCTTGTGCGGTAAAAAATTCACCAGTTGATACATCGAGGAAAGAAATCCCGTGAATTTCTTTGTCGAAATAAACTGCAGCGAGGAAATTATTTTGGTGACCATTGAGAAGTTTATCCGAGAAGGCTACACCTGGCGTTACTAATTCAGTTACACCACGTTTTACGATCGATTTGGTCATTTTTGGATCTTCCAACTGATCACAAATCGCAACCCGGTGGCCTGCCCGCACCAATTTGGGTAAGTATGTTTCCAACGAATGATGCGGAAAACCAGCTAGTTCAACTTCGGAAGGTGAACCTGCACCACGTTTTGTTAGTACAATGCCCAATACTTTGGACGCAGTGATGGCATCTTCACCAAATGTTTCATAAAAATCGCCTACGCGAAACAAGAGCAAAGCTTGTGGATGTTTTGCTTTGATTTGATTGTATTGTTTCATGAGCGGGGTTTCCGCCGGATTTTTATCGTTTTTATCTTTCGCCAATGTGCACTGATTTTACTAAAAGGTAAAGTTAGGAGCAATCCCCGAAACGACAAAACAAAAAACGGGGATGTTATTAACAACTACAGTCATATGGTGAACAAGATTATTCGTTGAAAAAACCGATAAAGAAAGCGCTAAGGATTGCAATGGAAAGCCCACAGTTCCGAGTTTTTCGGGACGAGGACTTGCAATGGAAAGCCTGCTCGAGCGCCCAAAAGAAAAAGCAGTATACCTTGCTGCGATTCGTGAAGAAGTTCTTAAAAATCTCACTATTTTTACACCCAATGAATCGTAAGTTAAAATTGTGGGAATTGGATCGAGTGGATGAACAGACCTTCCACGAACAAGAAAAATTTCCACTAATTGTTGTCTTGAACGACATTCGAAGTTTGAACAATATTGGGTCGTTTTTTCGCACGGCGGATGCGTTTAATGTTGAAAAAATCATACTTTGTGGCATCACAGCGCAACCGCCTCACCGCGATATTCAAAAGACAGCGTTGGGAGCAACGGAATCGGTAACGTGGGAATACCATGAGTCGATTAGCGATGTAGTAGAGCAGTTGCAAGCAGCAAATGTTTGTGTGTGTAGCATCGAACAAGCGGAAAAAACGGTTGAATTGCAACAGATAAATACCTTACCAGAACAACGCTTTGCACTTGTTTTTGGAAACGAAGTTGACGGTGTCGATCAAGCAGTTATTGATCAATCCAATTATATCATTGAAATTCCACAATTTGGCACCAAACACAGTTTGAATGTGTCTGTTTGTGCGGGAATCGTTCTGTGGGAATTTGCAAAACGTTACATCGCTTAATCGGTAATTATCGGTTCGAAAAGCGAATAAATGTATGGATTTCCTTTGCGTTTGACGATGGTGAAACGCTCAATTCTTATGGGAGCTTTGCTGATATTCCAAATGTATCCATTGAAAATGGGCTTATTTATTTTGTTCCAAGCAATATCTGATAATTTCAAAGATTGGATCAAAATTACATTTGTATCAGTTGCTCCAAATTGATTCGAAAGTCGCGCGCTGTAATACCTTAAACTATCCTCCGCAATTAGCGCATTGACCAATCCTGCTACTTGGTTTTTATCTGCTAATTGAATCGAAGCGTACAAATCGATAAAATCGGTTTTTGCCAAGTTGAGCTTTGCTAGTTCCCGATTCAAACCAGGTCCCCATTCTTCACCTGATTTCATCGATATATTATTCACAACATAGATTACTTCGCTTTTAGCGTCGTGTTTGTTTTTTGTAAATACGACAGAGCTTGCTGCATAATAATTGTTTGTTGATTTGGTATAGTGGAAAAACTGTTGAATAATGGGGTAGAAAGCAGGCGGAACACTGGATGTTGCACCAAAGTAAAGTTGATCAAAGTTGTAGCTCAACGATTCAATTAATCGTGCAAAGCGTTTTTCGTCCCAACGTTCGATGGTAATGAAAACGGTTTGTTTTGGAATACTTATTTCATTGGAATAAAAGCGTGTTTTTGCCTCGTCCGTAAACAATAGCACAGCTGTTTTCGGATTGGTTTGCTTTGCTTTTGTTGCATCTACGACTAATTGTTTGAAAGTTGGTACATAAAAAACGGTATAGAATTGCCGATCTTTTATCAGTGTAAATGAAAAACTTGCACCGATGAGCAAGGAAATTAGCCAATTTGTTTTGGTACTACACGCTTTTATCCAACCAAAAACAAAGAAGAGTAAGAGCGGAAACACAACTATTAAAACAGAATATTGTAAAACGGCGGTTCCATAGATGGAATAAAAGTAACCGATAAAAAAGACTGCAAAAAAGAGTATTCCAGCGATAAGCGTTGGTTTTACAGAATATTTTTGGTGACTTTTCAGTTGCATTATTCCTAGTCCAATCACAACTATCAGCACGAATTTTGTGATCCATGAAAAGTGTAAAATATAGTTGGCATACGCTTGAAAAAAAGTATGATCTGGTTTTCCTAACCAACCTTCGACACCACCAATTTTTAATTGTCCCAATAAAATAGATAAGTGTGGTAAATAAAGTAGCAATGCAGCTCCATCAAAAACGAGGTATTGGACAAGTTGTGATTTTTTGATCAGGAATAATCCTGCGATTCCTATTGATGTTGCGGTGAGCATTCCAAAATGATGGTTATATGCACACAATGCTGCAGCTATTGCCGCGCCAACGTAATATTTCCAGGCGCGCGTTTGGAAGAAAACGATTTCTCCCCAATAATAGAGCAATAGTAAGCTAAAAAACAAACCAGTTGTATAAGGCCGCGCGATTAAACTGTACATGACCGTATATTCTGATGTTGCTACAATGGATGCAACTATGATACCAACAGTTTCATTGAACCAACGTTTGCCAATTTTGTAACAAAGGTAAACAGCTATAAGTCCGCTTATTACAAAAGGAAGTTTGACTAGCCATTCTTCGTAGCCGACTAATTTGGTCCAATAGTACAAAAAGACTTGAACAAAAGCAGGATGACCGTCAATTGCGACGCCTTTTGCGATAAGTTCTTGAAAGTTAGGAAAGTTAGTTCGCAACAAAGCACTTAATTCGTCGTGTGTGAAAGGTGCCGTCTCGAATTGATAAAAACGAAGAATAGCCGCGCACAAAAGTATAAAGATGAGTAATCCCTGTGTTTTTATACGATTTCGTAATTGTTCTATGAATGAATTCACTTGCGGTCTATTTCGTTCAAAAATAAGGAATCTATGTTAACAAAAAATAAATGAACCTTTTTTCGGTTGGTCTGTTTAGGGAGAATAGCTATTTTTGCAACACTTTATCAGAAATAATGATTGAAACAGATATTATCATCATCGGAGCAGGACCAGTTGGTTTGTTCACAGTTTTTGAAGCTGGACTATTGAAATTGAAATGTCATTTGATTGACTCTTTACCTCAACCTGGTGGCCAGTGTTCGGAGATTTACCCCAAGAAACCAATTTATGATATCCCAGGATTTCCTTCGGTTTTGGCGGGAGATTTGATTGATAATTTGATGGAACAAGCAGCGCCATTTAAGCCTGGCTTTACGCTTGGGGAAGCAGCAATGTCTATTGAAAAAACTGCTGATGAGCAATTTATTGTTACAACTGTAAAAGGAACGCAACACCGCGCTCCAATTGTTATGATTGCTGGCGGTTTGGGAGTGTTTGAACCTAGAAAACCACCTATCACCAACTTAGCTGATTTTGAAGATAAAGGTGTAGAATACATTATCAAAGATCCTGAGTTTTACCGTGGAAAGCGTTGTGTTATTGCTGGAGGTGGCGATTCAGCCTTAGACTGGTCGATATTTTTAGCCGAAAAGAAAATAGCTTCAGAAGTAGTTTTAGTTCATAGAAGCGCGTCTTTTAGAGGGCATTTGGATTCTGTTCAAAAAGTGATTGACATGTCTGAAAAAGGTGAAATTACCTTGATCACAGAAGCCGAAGTTGTTGGCATAGCAGGAGCAGACCACTTAGATAAAGTAATTATCCAACATAATACGCAGGGAGAAATTATTCGTGAAACGGATCATTTCATTCCGTTGTTTGGTCTGAAACCATCGTTGGGACCAATTGCTGACTGGGGATTAGAAATCGAGAAAAACGCGATTAAAGTAAACACCTTGGATTATTCAACGAACATCCCTGGTATTTATGCGATTGGTGATGTCAACACGTATGAAAACAAATTGAAATTAATTCTGTGCGGTTTCCACGAAGGGACATTGGCGGTGCAATCAGCATTCGCACGCATTCATCCAGATAAGAAGAACATTTTGAAGTACACCACGGTTAACGGGGTTCAAGGATTTTAAGCGGCATAACTATGCGACCCCGATGGGGTCGCATCATGTTTGCACGGTTATTTTTGGGGTAATAGCAATGCGACTCCGATGGAGTCGGTAGTATGTTCTAAATCATATGTTTTTAGGTTAAGCTGTTCGACTCTGTTGGATTCGAAAATGATCCCATCGGGATCAAACAGCTATAGCTACAACAACGTTGTAGCGGAAACGACCCCATCGGGGTCGCACGTTTATTTAGGGGATAATAGATTTATTCGTGTTTTGAAATCCATTCAAACAAATATTCCTCCTTGTAAGCGATATCAAATTGTCTTAGAAATTCAATGTATTCATCACGAAAGGTGTTATTTCGATGGTGTTGTTTTTGGTTATCGATGTAGCGAATGACATTTGAAAATGCAGAATGGCTGTACGAAAATGCGCCAAAACCTTCTTGCCATTCAAATTTACCAGTTACAAATTTATTCTCCTTGATGAATTTGTTGGAGGATTTTTTCACTTCACGGACTAGATCAGACAAGCAGCAA
The DNA here is from genome assembly GCA_937973685.1 of uncultured Flavobacteriales bacterium. Taxonomy (GTDB): domain Bacteria; phylum Bacteroidota; class Bacteroidia; order Flavobacteriales_D; family Crocinitomicaceae; genus Fluviicola. The sequence continues at coordinate 89,601 of CALJKJ010000004.1, forward strand.
GTAGGCTTCATGCCAATAAGAATATGGATGTGGTCGGGCATTCCGTTGATAGCCAACAATTTTTGACCTTTTTGCTGGATAATTCCAGTAATGTATTTGTACAAATCGTCTTCCCAAGATTGTAAGATAAGGTTTTGTCGTCCTCTTACAGCAAAAACGAGTTGAATGTATAATTGTGTAAATGTTCCAGCTCCCATTTGGTTAAAGTTTGTTTCTTGAATTTACTGAAATTTTTTGAAAAAACGATATTCATCCAAAATCTTGTATTTTTACCAGTAGAATGAGACAAGATGAAAAGAAAGACAGTTAATTCGGTAATTTTATTGGGAATTGTTGCTATCACAAGCATCTTGTTCATCCAGTTATTCTGGATAAAGAAAACGATACAAGCACAAGCCTTAGCGATAACGATTCAGGAAAAAGAAGATAGTTTGAATACCGTTCGTTTTTCAGAACGAGCTCACATTGCACTGCGCGATGTATTGGAACAGTTGGCGCAACAAACGCCAATTCCAACCAATTCAGCTAATTTATACGGAGCGGTTAAACAGCTTTCGGTAAATTACTTTTTAGTTGATGTGTCCGATGAAGTTGTTCCAGATTATTTGGAAACCTTGTTGATGCGTGAATTCGACCACCAAAGCTTGAATCAGGATTTTATTTATGGAATTTACGATTGCTATTCCGATTCAATAGAATTTAGTTCTCGGATCCATTATACAAAAGCAAATAAGTATAAAAAAACTGCAGCTACAAGTTCTTTCATCCGAAAAATAAAGCAACCTTGGCAAAAAGATGGTCATTATTTTACCGTTAAATTTCCTGATCTAACGGGACATTCAATCAATCGAATCAAACAAATTGATTCTCCATGGATTTATCTGATTGCAATTAGTGCATTAGTCTTGTCCTTTTTTGCCTTTGCGATTTCGATTATTTTGCGTCAAAAACGTTTATCGGAAATCAAAACAGATTTCATAAACAACATGACGCACGAATTAAAAACACCTATTGCCACAATTGGTTTATCGAGTGAATTGCTAATGCGCAGCGATTTTTCAACAGATGTCGACAAACTAAAGAAATATGCGGAAATCATTTACAAAGAAAATAAACGCTTGGAACAACAAGTAGAACGGGTATTGAATGTTGCGAAATTAGACAAGGAAAAACTTGTTTTGAAAAAAGACTGGGAATCGATTCACACCTTGTTAGCTGCTGCTAAAGAGAGCTTTGAAATCAACCAAACAGATTCAGGCGCAACCATTTCTTTGCAATGCGAAGCCTCCATTGATCGCTTGTATATTGACGAAGTACACATAACAAATGTGATTTATAATTTATTAGATAATGCAGTCAAATATTGTAACGAAACGCCTCATATTTCTATAACAACTCAGTCAAATGCTTCTTATTTTATCTTAACAGTTACTGATAACGGTATTGGTATTCAAAAAGAAGATGTAAAATTGATTTTTGACAAGTTTTACCGCGTACCAACTGGGAATTTGCACAATGTAAAAGGTTTTGGATTGGGCTTGTACTATGTCAAATTAATTACAGAGGCACACGAAGGTTATATCAAAGTGAAAAGCAATTTAGGATCAGGGACAAATTTCGAATTGTATTTACCATTAACCAAAATCGACCAATAACACCTTTGTTACATAGTTTTGAGATAAGATAATTTATCTTTGTAGCATGATAGATTTGATAGAACGAATTTTCACTATAAAAACAGAGGAAGCATTCAATAAATGTGCATTGGATGTCTTTGCATTTCAGCGTGAACATGTTCCAGTTTATCAATCGTATTTGTCACTTGTTAACCGCCCAACTCCAACACATTATTCAGAAATTCCTCATTTACCAATATCTTTTTTCAAATCACACGATATTATCGTGGCGAATAAGAAAGAGCAAATTCGATTTTTGAGTAGTGGCACTACTGGAATGGAAAGAAGTAAACATCCTGTTGCTGATGTTTCGCTTTATGAACGGTCTTTTTTACCTACCTACGAACATTTTGTTGGTCCTTTGAACGAACAAATTGTTTTTGCTTTGCTTCCAAATTATGTGGAACAGGGGAACTCAAGTTTGATATACATGGTAGAGAAATTAATTGCTGCTTCCAATAATGAGTTATCGGGTTTTTATTTGACTGATTTTAATGCCTTGGAACAAGCAATTACACTTGGTAAAAAAGCGGGTAAAAAATGTGTGTTGTTTGGTGTTTCTTATGCCTTACTCGATTTTGCAGAACTAAAACCTGATTTACAAGGTGTGACAATTATTGAAACAGGAGGAATGAAAGGAAGACGAAAAGAAATGACGAAAGAAGAATTGCACACAGTATTGTGTAATGGATTTAATGTCTCCACAATAGCTTCTGAATACGGGATGTGTGAATTATTGTCACAAGCATACAGCGATGCGGCAGGTTGCTTTGAATTGCCAAATTGGATGCGCTTTTCCTTGCGAGAAGTCAACGATCCTTTTGCGTGTGTTGCAAGCGGTAAAACAGGTGGAGTGAACATTATTGATTTAGCAAACATCTATTCGTGTTCGTTTATTGAAACACAAGATTTGGGCCGAAATATAGCTGGGAAATTAAAATTAATGGGACGTTTTGACCAATCAGACATACGTGGGTGCAATTTATTAGTTAGTTGAAAAAAAACGAAAGTTTTAATTCAAGCAACAAATGCTTAATTTGGTCACGAATTTAATCAGATGAAAAAGAAGATGACATTTCAAATAATAACAATACTTGTAATAATAGGATTAGCAGCAGGAATTTTATCCGGCCTAATTGGTGTTGGAGGTGGAATTATCATCGTTCCAGCGTTGGTTTTTTTCTTAGGATTAACGCAAAAAGAAGCGTCAGGAACAAGTTTGTTTATTTTAAGCATGCCAGTTGTAGCTTTGGGTGTGATGAATTATTGGAAGGCAGGGCAAGTTAATTGGAAATATGGATTAATTATAGCAGGCACTTTCCTAGTAGGAGGTTATTTTGGTTCAAAATTTGCTGCTAAAATTAGCCCGGCAGTTTTAAAAATTATTTTTGGAGGCATCATGTTGTACGTTGCTTTTGTCATGATACGTTCTGGATTTTTAACTTGGAAAGATGAAGAATAATATTCAAGCACTCATCAAAGCGCATGCAACAGCTTTATTGAATAAAGTAATTGCATACCGCCAAACGATGCACCAACATCCAGAATTGTCATTTCAAGAACACCATACAATGGCATTTGTTGCGCAACAATTGACAAAACTTGGAATTGAACACGAATCCGGAGTTGCAGGAACGGGTGTCGTTGCACTTATCAGAAACTCCAATCACACAACCAATCAAGCGTGTATTGCCTTGCGCTCAGAATTAGATGCGTTACCCATTTTAGAGCAAACGGGTTTACCATTTTCCTCGCAAAACGAAGGTGTCATGCATGCTTGTGGTCACGATGTACATTCTGCTATTTTATTGGGAGTTGCTGAAATATTACACGGATTACGTGATGAATTAACCTCACCCATAAAATTAATTTTTCAGCCTGGCGAAGAAAAAACTCCAGGTGGAGCATCATTAATGATAAAAGCAGGAGTGTTAACGAATCCGCCTGTGAAAGAAATGATTGCCTTACATGTTTTTCCAGAAATGGAAGTAGGGAAAATAGGTTTCAGAGAAGGGTTGTATATGGCTTCTTGTGATGAGATTTACTTGACAATTCATGGAAAAGGCGGTCACGGTGCAATGCCTCATCAAACCATCGATCCGATTATGATTGGGGCGCAGTTATTAACTGGTTTGCAACAAATTGTGAGTAGAAAATGCGATCCGAAAATCCCAACAGTCTTGTCATTTGGTCACTTCGAAGCAATAGGAGCAACGAATGTGATACCAGAAACTGCTTTATTGAAAGGTACTTTCCGCACAATGGACGAAAACTGGCGTGCAACGGCACATGAATTAATCTCGGATCTTGTCCATAGTACCTGTGAACAATATGGAGCAAAAGCAAGCTTGGAAATAGTTAAAGGTTATCCATTCTTGTCGAATAATCCTGAATTAACACGTTCGATGCAACAAATAACAAGCGATTTTTTTGGCGCAACAAATGTGGAAGAATTACCTATTCGTTTGACTTCGGAAGACTTTTCGTTTTATGCACAAGAAATTCCTGTTTGTTTTTTCCGCTTAGGGGTAAGAAACGAAGAAAAAGGGATTGTACATGGTGTACATCACCCAAAATTTGACAGCGATAATCAAGCCTTGTTAATAGGCATGCAAGCGATGTGTTTGGCTGCATTTAGATAATACAAAGAAGATGAAAGTACGGTTGATAGTTGCAATGGACAACGAACGGGGAATTGGTAAAAACAATGATTTGATGTGGCATTTGCCAGCTGACATGAAGTTTTTCAAAGAAACGACACATGGTCATGTCGTTGTTATGGGACGTAAGAATTTCGATTCCATTCCTGAGCGATTTCGTCCTTTAGTTGGCCGCGAGAATGTTGTATTGACTAGAAATACTGATTTTTTAGCTGAAAATTGTCAGGTTTTTCATTCGTTAGAAGCTTGTTTAGCAGCTTATAAAAACGAAACAGAACGTTATGTGTACATTATTGGTGGTGGCCAGATTTACAAACAAGCTTTACAACTCAATTGTGTCGATGAAATGTATATTACACATGTTGATCATGTTTATGGCGCGGATACATTTTTCCCTGAAATCGACCAAAATAACTGGGATACTTCCGTTGTTTTTTCGCACGAAGTAGATGAAAAAAATGCGGTTGCTTTTCAAGTAAAGCATTACACAAAAAAATAAGTTCGTTTTATGCGACTTATTAAAAAATTGTTGAAAGATTTCATAAAATCAACTTAATTCATTCAGATTTCTTCGTTGATCATTCGCTATCTTTGTGAAAGATGATACTTTGTATAGCAGAAAAACCTAGTGTTGCAAAAGACATTGCAGAAATTCTTGGCGCTCGTAACCGTAATGACGGTTATTGGGAAGGGAATGGCTATTGGGTAAGCTGGACATTTGGTCATTTATGTACATTGAAAGAGCCACATGACTACCAAGAAAGTTGGAAATGGTGGAAATTGGAAGATTTACCAATCATTCCAAAAAATTTCGGAATAAAAGTTGTTGATGATGCAGGTGTACAAAAACAATTTGCCTGCATTGAGCGCTTGGTTGCTAATTGTACAGAAGTCATAAATTGTGGGGATGCTGGACAAGAGGGAGAATTGATTCAACGATGGGTATTGTTGAAAGCCAAATGTAATAAACCAGTCAAACGTTTGTGGATTTCATCCCTAACGGAAGAAGCAATCAAAGAAGGTTTCCAGAAATTACGCGATGGTTCTCAATACGATAATTTATATGCAGCTGGTTCTGCACGCGCAATTGGCGATTGGTTATTAGGTATCAATGCAACACGTGCTTTCACCAAGAAATTTGGTCAAGGAAAAGCGACATTCTCCATCGGTCGTGTGCAAACACCAACATTGGCAATGATTGTTCAACGTCAAAAAGAAATCAATGCTTTTGTTTCTGACGAATATTGGGAATTGAAAACAGTTTACAAAGAAACCGAATTCTTGTGCCAAATTGACCGACTAACAAGTGCGGAAAAAGCAGAAAAAGGATTGGCTTATTTGAAACAACATCCGTTTGAAGTCACAGCTTTTGAAATCAAAGAAGGAAAAGAAGGCAATCCGCGTTTGTTTGATTTGACTGCTTTACAGGTAGAAGCCAATAGGAAATTTGGTTTCTCCGCTGACGACACCTTGAAAAATGTTCAAAGTTTATACGAAAAAAAAATAGTTACGTATCCGCGTGTTGATACAACCTATTTATCGGAGGATATTCACCCAAAAGTGCCTGCTATTTTAAAGGGAATGCAGTATTATTCGCGTTTTACCGCTTCGTTATTAGCAGCTCCAATTCCAAAATCTAAAACTGTTTTTGACGATAAAAAAGTAACCGATCACCACGCTATTATTCCTACTGGTGTTGTTCCTTCTGGCATCACTCCGATAGAACAACAAGTGTATGATTTGATTGCCAAACGATTTATCGCTGTTTTTTATCCAGAATGTAAAGTTTCCAACACTACTGTTTTGGCCAAAGTTGGCACACTTGAATTCAAAGCAACTGGAAAGCAGATTATTGAACCAGGATGGCGTGTGATATATGCTGATGACAAACAAACTGCAAAAGGAGACGAAGAACGCACGATGCCTCACTTTGATGCGGGTGAAACTGGTCCTCACGAGCCAATTGTACACAAAGGAAAAACATCTGCGCCAAAACCCTATACAGAAGCGACATTGCTTCGAGCGATGGAAACAGCTGGAAAACAAGTAGAAGACGAAAATTTACGAGAATTAATGAAGGACAATGGAATTGGTCGTCCTTCTACACGAGCAAATATTATTGAAACGCTTTTTCGTAGAAAATACATAGAAAAAAACCGCAAAAACATTCTCGCTACAGCAACAGGAATGGATTTGATTGATACCATCCAAAATGATTTATTGAAAAGTCCTGAATTGACTGGTAATTGGGAACGTAAAATCAGATTGATTGAAAAAGGTGAGTATCAATTGGATACGTTTAAGCAGGAATTGTACCAAATGGTGCGCGAATTGACCGATGAGGTAATTTTTAATAGTTACCGCAAAATCGAAATTCACGATGAAACAACCAAGCCAGCAGTTTCAAAAGCCCCAAGAGCACCTAGAAAGCCCAAAGAAGTTATCGATATCACAACATTGGATTGTCCGAAATGCAAATCAGCCAAATTGATGATAGGTAAAACGGCTGTTGGTTGTGCAAATTATTCAACTTGTGGATTTAAAGTACCATTTGAATTAGCAGCTAAAAAGATAACCGAAGCACAAGTAATCGATTTAATTACGAAAGGTCAGACAGGAATAATCAAAGGTTTTTTGATACCAGGAAGTACTTCTCCTATAGCTGGGAGGTTAAAATTTGACCCTAATTTTAATGTAGAAATTGTTTAAAAAATCACAAGATTTAAATAGTTGATTTTACACCTTTTTTATTTTTAAACGCTTATTAATCAGGTATATAAAATAATTAATTTCTGATAATATTCTTTTTTTAATTGATATTTTTTAGATTTATTGTTAATCTTTTCAGATAAAAAACACTTAATTAAACCCCCTAAATATATGTTTTTCATAAATTCTAGGTAAAACTTAGGAATTTATGTTGTTATTTTGTATCACCAAATAATAATATTTACCTATGATTCGATTCATTCATGTTTCGGAAAAGATTTCAGTGTTGAAGTCTTTTTTTCTAATTTCTCTATTTTCGTTTTTATCCTACAGTTCATTAAATGCACAGTATTACATAACTGTTCCGTTTGCTAATGGATTTGTTGGCGATAACACGGCTAATAATCAATGTACCAACGCGTATTACACTGCTGGTTCAGTAGGTGTTGGTTTGGGCTGGACTAATATTCAGTTTGCTCAAAACTCGACAGCTGCTATTTTTACTGCGCAAGGGAACGATATCATTGGAAGCGTTATTATCACTGATGCCAGTGGTACTGAAAAAACAATTAATGGGTTTATAAAATGGCGTGCTCCTAGTGGTCAAGTTACAACTATGTGTTTTCAACCTGCTGTTGGTTCAAACGTAACTTTAGCAACTAATGGAACTAATGGTTCATCATCCTACACAATTACAGACACAAAGTACATAGGTTTAACATTTAACGGCCAAACATTATCAATTACTGGTGTTCCAGGAACTGTTTCTGGTAATGCTGCAACTTCTGGATTGTTGGACGCTTTAAATAACTACTTAGCAACTTTACCAAAATTAACGATTGGCGATGCAACAGTAGCCGAAGGAACAGCTTCTATAAATGTACCTGTTACTTTATCTGCCTCACCTACTTCAAATGTTACCGTTTATTTTTCACTTAGTGATAGTACAGCTTTGATTACAAGTGATTACTTAGCTGCTACTTCACCATCTATTGGATACTTAACATTTTTAGCAAACACGACTACATTAACTCAAAACATTACAATACCTATTGTAAATAATGCTATTAATGAGCCAACAGAGTATTTTAAAGTTATTTTATCTGATCCTTCTAACGCATCAATTACTGATGGATTAGGAATTGTAACAATTACGGACAATGATCCTGCACCCACTGCAGATGCAGGACCTGCAACGGCTACTGTATGTTCAACTAGTACATATACAACATCAGGTACGGCAACAAATGGAACAATTGCATGGACAAGTTCTGGTACAGGAACTTTTTCAAACGCAACTTTAGGTTCTAATTCATATACTCCAAGTGCTTCAGATGCAACAGCAGGGACTGTAACATTAACTATGACAGTAACTGGAAATGGATTAACAGTATCTGATAATCTTGTTTTAACAATTAATCCTGCACCATCTAGTATTAGTGCATCAGTAACTACTCAACCTTCAAGTTCAGTATCAACAGGAACAATTTCAGTTGCTGCACCAACTGGGGCAAATTATTCATATAGTATTGATGGTTCAACTTATCAATCAGGAGTAACTTTTACAGGACTTGTTGCAGGAACTTATTCTCTTACTGTAAAAAATAATACAACTACATGTGTTTCTAATCCAGTTTCATTAACAGTTGTAGCTTATGTTGCGCCTCAAGTTTCCGAAGGTGGTTGTGATTCAGAATCATTATATGATGTAATTGTAAGTGCTTATCATCAGTCAGTTGCTCAAAAAAGTGATGGTTCATGGTCTGGATGGGGAGCATTAATGGCAAGTAGTGGTACAGCTGCCATTGCAAGTCCACAAGATATTAATGTTGCTAATTATCCAACTTTAACAGGGACCCCAATTTTAGCTAGTACAGCAAGTGCTGGGTCTGGAGCAAATGAACAGTCAATATTATTAACAACAACAGGTTTGTTTGTATGGGGTACAGAAGGAGTAACAATTCCGAATGCTATAACTTCGAGTGCTGCTTTTCAAAAAATAACAGTAAATGGAAAAACTGATGGATTACCAGTAGGGGTATCTCCATCTGATGTTGTTTCATTGGTTGCGATTAACAAGCATTTAATCATTCGAACACAAGCGGGATATGCATATATTTTAAATTCAAATACTTCTAGTACAACTACGGCAAAATCATATGGTGATGGAAGTACAGCAGTAAATGATTTATGGCATCAAGTTAAAATAAATTCCACTACTAATTTATCAAATATTATTGCTCTAAGAGGTCAAGTTTCCAGTGCTACTAAAGGGGGATTTATAGCGTTAACTTATGATGGTTCAACTTATAAAGCTTACACTTGGGGAATGAGTGTTTACAAAGGAGATGGAACAGCTTTAACTTCTTTTAATTATGCTACTGAAATGGTATTACCGACAGGAATAACACCAAAAATGATAGCAATTACTGGTGGTGTAAATACTGGAAGTACAGGTGATAACTCATTTTTTGTTTTATCTACAGCAGGTGATTTATATGCTTTAGGAAAAAATGATAAAAAGCAATTAGGAGATTTTACTATAGTAGATAAATTATCATGGGTCAATGTTAAAAAAACTGCCTCTTTGAATTTAACAAACGTAAAATACATAAGTGCACAGGAACATGATGCTGGTTTTCCAGCTTGTGGGGCAATTACCACTTCTGGTGATTTGTACCTATGGGGACAAAATGGTGGTAATATGTTAGGTGATGCAACGGCAGATGCTGCAATTGACCCATTCTTGCCAGGTGGTTTTGTTTCGGGTACTGATATTGCTAAAGTGTTAGAAATTGGTGGTCATACCACAGTTTATTTGAAAGAAAATAGTGCAAAATTCTGTTATGTAGGTCATAAAACTGCGGGTAGTATGGGTGATGGTACAACGACAAGTTCAAATCCATATTTATTTGATTGTGATGCGACACCAGTTATTAATATTTGCGGCTCAACTGGATGGGATATGGGTGATGCACCTGTAATTTATGAAAATGGTGGTGGAAGTAATTATGCACAACATTTTTATATTGAAAACAGTACTAAGTTATTTCTTGGATCAACTGCTCCAACTGCTAATGATGATAATCCTCATAGTGTTATTATTGCAACAGATAACAATGGAACAAATGGTGATGGAGTTGAAGAAAATGGTATTGCTTCATTTCCAACAATATTAAATACAGCAACAACTTACTCTTTCAATGTTTCGTTACTCAACAATACAGGGCTAACTGCTAATCTTTATGCATGGGTCGATTGGAATAATAATGGAAAATTTGAAGCATCTGAATATAGATCAACTACTGCTGCTACTAGTGCAACATCTCAAACTAAAACGATATCATATTCAGGTTTATCCGGTTTAACAGATGGAAGAAGATATGTTCGCTTACGTTTAAGTACATATTCAAAAAGTGATAATTCAGCTACAACAGCTGTTGATGAAACATCACTTGGATTACTTATGGATGGAGAAATTGAAGATTATTCATTATTTATTACAACATCTAATCCAAATCCTAACGTTCCTCCAGTTACAAATGATGTTACAAATGCTGCTGTTTTACCATTAAACGCTTCTGCAACTGATTTAGATGATGCTTCATCATCTGATGCTGATGGAACGGTAGTTGCGTATAGAATTATTTCTTTACCATCTCATGGTACTTTATACAAACAAGTTGGTTTAAATTTAGTGCCATTATCTGCAAATGAAGCAGTAGCTGCTGCTGATTTTGGAGCCTTTAAGTATCAACCAAATACAAATTTTGCTGGAAGTGATGTTTTCACTTACGCTGCAATTGATGATGATGGTGCTGAGGATCAAACTCCAGCAAATTTTAATATAACTGTTTTTGTCGTATCTCCAACTTCAGATGCGGGTCCTTCAACAACATCAATTTGTGCTAATGCTACTTTGTCATTAAATGGAAGTTCTTCAAATGGCTCTTCATTGTGGACCACATCAGGTACTGGTTCATTTAGTAATGCAACAATAAACAATCCAGTATACACTCCAAGTACTGCTGATAAAACTGCTGGTTCGGTAAAATTAAAATTAACTGTTACTGGAACATCTTCAACAGCAGTAGACAGTGTTATTGTTACAATAAACCCGCTTCCAATTGTAGATGCTGGTAATCCAACTGCAGCTGTTTGTTCAGGCAATAATTTATCTTTAACAGGTACATCATCAAATGGCTCTGCTATATGGTCTACGTTAGGTTATGGAACATTTGCTAATGCTAGTGCATTATCAACAACATATTCTCCTAGTGCTGCTGATATTACGAATGGTAGTGTGAAACTCTATTTAACAAATACAGGTACAAATGGTTGTTCCTCAGTAATAGTAAAAGATAGTATTCAACTTTCAATAACAGCAACACCAAGCACACCTGTAGGCAGTGTAACAGTTCAACCAACGTGTGGAACAATAACAGGAACAATCGTTTTCACAACTCAATCAGGAGTTGAATACAGTATAAATGGTACAACGTACCAATCAAGTGCTACGTTCACAGGTGTTGCAGCAGGAACTTACACATTAAAAGTACGTTCAACAACAGATAACACGTGTACCGCGACAGGTTCAACGGTAACAGTAAATGCAGTACCAAGTGCACCAAGCACACCTGCAGGAAGTGTAACAGTTCAACCAACATGTGGAACAACAACAGGAACAATCGTTTTCACAACTCAATCAGGAGTTGAATACAGCATTGATGGAACAACGTACCAATCAAGTGCTACGTTCACAGGTGTTGCAGCAGGAACATACACATTAAAAGTACGTTCAACAACAGATAACACGTGTACCGCGACAGGTTCAA
>CALJKJ010000005.1 GCA_937973685.1 uncultured Flavobacteriales bacterium
AATGCAATACCGTTGCTGAAATTCTGCTGCAACGCTATGATTTATTTGCCAATCAAGGAATTGTCACACATGCAACCACCAATTTGAATGCCGATGAATTGGAGGCAATTTATGGCGTCCGTGTGCGTTCACGCTTGCGTTCCATGTTCAACCTCATCTCTTTCCCTATTGATACGTGCGACAAACGCAAATGATAATCTCAAATAACAATCAAAAAATGAAAACAAAACTCCCAAAACTCGACACGTCGAAAATCGTTCAAACACGTTTAAAAGAAACCCAATATTACCAGGAAGAATTTCCCAAGAAACAAATCGTAATTCACCACACCGTTTCCAACGGAAACGCTAAAAATGTTATCGCTTGGTGGGGGAGTACCCCATCCCGCATTGGCGTTGCTTTCGTTATCGATCGAGAAGGAATCATCCACCAATGTTTCAGTTCCAAACATTGGGCGCATCATTTAGGTATTAAATCGAAGAAAAATACGCAATTGAATCAACAGTCCATTGGAATAGAATTATGCGCTTGGGGCTCATTAAAACGCAGTGATTTGAAGTCAGGTATTGTCGCACAATTCACCTCATCAACTGGAACAATCGTACCAACCAATGAAGTCATTCAATTAGAAAAGCCATTCAGAGGTTCAAAGTACTACCAAAAATACACTGACAAACAATTGAAAACACTGCAAATACTACTGAATTACCTATGCGAAACCTACAATATCCCTGTCACCTATAATTCCGATATGTGGGATTATTCAAGGGCAGCAATGAATGGCAGCCCTGGAATATGGACGCATGTTTCGTTTCGAAAAGACAAAAGCGATTGTTTCCCGCAGGAGGAGTTGGTTACTTTATTGAATAATTTAATGTGATTTTGGTAGTAAACAATTATTCTTTCATACTATTTTCTGTGTTTCATTTTTCACACGTAAAACATTTTTATAAAAATGATACGGAGGAAAATTAGTTACTTGTTTTTTCATAAAACCTTAATTAATGTGTGCCACTGGAGTTCCCTTCATTCCTTCCTGAACCAACCACCCAACAAATTCAGCAAACGGTTGAATATTTTGTTCAACACTTGCTGTTTCCAAAGCTTTCATGTATCGGTCTCTTTCTTCCACAGGAATAACGGTCCACGGATAACCACCTGAAGCCAATAGGACATTCATTAAGAAACGAGCCATTCGTCCATTTCCATCCATATAAGAGTGAATAAAGACAAAAACAAAATGTCCCAAGACAGAACGCACTGCTGCATTTTCTTCATTTCGGATCAAATCAAACAATTCAGGCATCGCATCTCTTACCGCTTCTTTGTTCATCGGCACATGCATCGATCCTCCAATATATACTTGGTTGTTCCTATATCCTGCAAGATCAGAAGCTTTTAAGATACCGGAAGTAACACTTGGTGCAAACAATTCGCGGTACCAATCTCCATGATCATCGTCCAATACTTGCCCTGAATTCTCATTTTCCAATATGCGTTTTAGACTCTCACCAACTTGTTGTGTTGCCAACCAGTAACCTCTAGCGGCCATGGCATCGCGTTGTTTTTTATCTGCTTCATTTTCTGTGGGATCCCATTCACCACTTCGAACGCGTTCTATGAGTGCTACGGAAACACGGTACCGTTCAATGGACAATGAATGGTAAGCATCTGTAACATAGATTTCTTTAACAGCTTTTAAGTAGTTCTCTTTATTTGAAGGTATTCCTGGAGCGCTTGGAAAGTGATCGATGACAACATTTCTCATGTGATGCCACATCAATCGTATGCGGTTCACATAAGGAGACTTATCTCTTATGGACAATTCAACTGGGGGTTTATCTTCAAATGGATCAATTTCTCGCACATTGTAATCAGCCTTCTGCATGGTCTTCACAATTTCATCGGCCAGCTTATCGCGTCCAATATTGCGAAATGCACCAGCCAATCTCCCTGCAATTGTCGTATGTCCTCCATCTAAAAGTAAACCAAGTACTTCAGATGCATCTGGAATCATCGCCAAAGCAGTGCGTAAATCCGTAGAATTTCGTATAAAAAAAGCGGGGGAACAATTCACCAAAGATGAAGCGAATGTCAACATGCGAATACCTTCTTGCTCAATCACTTCTGCCTTTTCAGGTAATGTTGATTTCATTGTAAATAAAGACGTTCCGAAGGGAAAGTCCGTAATTGAATTGGTTCCATTCGTTGCACGAATAATCAGTTGGTGCGGTACCGTTAGGTTACCGACATGTAAAAGCAATGATTGTTCAGCTGAAATACAATAAGAATCACCATAGCGTTCAGCAAGGTAACGCGCGCAAAAATGCCAGTATGTAGCATACCAAGAAGTACTATCTCCTTGCCGTTCTTCTGGAGGCACGATAATGTACCAACCTTGAATCACTTGACGTATGAATCCATTGTCAGTGAGTCTTTCTCGGTTCACTCGGCTCAGTTCCGAAGTTTTAATTGCCACAATTCCCTTGTCTTGTAGCTTCTTTAATGCTTCTAGAGATTGTGCCAGTTTTTCTTGTGGTGTTGCCATGTTTACTGCATGTTGTTTCGTACAATGTTTATACTTCTGCGTTGTACGAATATTATATTTTTATGTCGCGCGATAGTTATACTTATATGTTGTATAAATAGTATACTTTCGTGTTGTGCAAATATTATACTTTTATGCTTATAAAACAAATATCCAAACTTTTTAAGGATAAATTACGGGTTATTTATGGTATAAAAAAGGGATAAAGAAACTGAAAAGCGACCATCCTGCCCATCTTAAACTCACATCAAAAAAGGCTTCTTTTTTGCCTTCTCTTTCGTTGCAAACCATTCAATTTAGCTTCATTTATTAGTACTTTTTCTAAAAATGATGCATTTCAGTCAATTTAATGGAATAATTCTTTTTCATAATATGTAGACATGGTTAATTTCATTCTTTCATATTAACACAATCTGTTTCAATAATTATGGGGAGCTATAATTTTCTACAGAATAATCTAAATTTTAAAAGTTATAATATATAACAACTCAACTATTTTAAACCAACCGGTGAATGAGGTACTCAAAGTTAAGGAAGGTCTTATTTTTATAATTGTATAACTATACTTGATCATTAGATTACCAATATTGATAGAGAACGGCCAAAGCTTTTGAACTTTTCTATAATACTTTACATACTAAGATAACAATTAAATTAAATAATACTATGGCAAATACTAACCACCTAGAAATTAAAACATTTAGCAATAGTCCAGCTAATAAAAGAAATAAACTTTTAGCATTAGAAATTGGACGAAATTTCTGAATTAATAAAAACGAATTAAAATGGGAAGAAAAGTAAGAAATTGCTTTGTCAGTTATCATCACGACTATGATCAAGAATACCTATACGAATTGCGCAGAATTAAAGAAGGCATGAAAATTTCAGATCATTCTATGAAAGATGACATTGGACACTTATCAGATGATATAATTTATAAGAAAATTCGTGAGAAAATGCGAAATTGTTCAGTTACAATTGTTCTTATCGGTAGTGAAACAGGTCATAGAAAATGGATTGATTGGGAGTTGTGGGCTTCGTTGAGAGGCTACACACATCCGACTGACCCAAGAAAATCATTCAAACCTAATGGTCTGTTGGTAATTTATTTGCCTGGCTCAAATCATTCTGTTCCTGATAGATTGCAAGACAATATTGATAGTGGATATGCTGTGTCGATGAAATGGAAAAATATGGAACGCGATTTTGAAAGCAAGGTTAATTATGCGTATTGGAAAAGAATGAATGCAACTAATTTGATACGAAATTCAAGAACAAAAACAAGCCGGAACAACTTTAGTTTTCTGGGAATAAAAATTTAAAATATGGCAGGAATTAACCGACTTCACTCACTTCAAAAATTTGAAAGCAGATCAACTTTCTTAGCATTAGGAGTTAAGTGTGTGTTTTTATCTCATCAGAAAGCAGATGGAAAAGAAGCAAAAAAAATCGCAGACTACTTATTGAGTTTAGATATTGATGTATACTTTGATGAGTACGATAAAGAACTGATAAGTCACCACCAGTCAAATAACCCTTTAAAAGTAACAGAGTCAATTCTTAAAGGAATTAATAATAGTACACACATGTTGGTTTTGGTTTCTCCAAGTACTATCAAATCACAATGGGTGCCGTTTGAAATCGGTTATGGATATGGTAAAACTGATTTATCAATTATTTGTTTGAGTGGAATTCCAAAAGGTGGTTTGCCTGAATATATTAGAACTGCAAAAATTATTCGTGATCTAAATGATTTAGATTCACTAATTCCAAGACTGACAAACTCAAATGTGACCTTGCTTAAGGAGCAGAGAAAGCTTTTTAGTTATGAAGATATCAACCACCCATTGCGTTTTGTTTTGGATGTTTTAATTAATGATCAATATTAAAAAAATGAGCACTAATATAGAATACGGGATTTCAAAAATTTCATTGGGATTGAATGGATTAATTGAAACAATAATTGCACATGAGGTGCAGGGAGACACAATGATGGAAGGAATTGAAAGGAATCGATCATGGCTCGTGATTAATCAAATTCTAAGGAAATCAATCTTCACAATTAAAAAGGACCGGTTTGGTTATTGGGTACCAATCAAACCAGTAATTTATGAGAATAATTACTTTAAATGGTATGGACCAGTTCCAAAAAATTTACCTAAAAGAAAAACCTTCGTTAGCTTCTACCATAATGATGACGAGGAAAAAAGAAAAGAATTTGATTTTTTCTTTGATGATCTGTTTATAAGTAAATCAGTTCATGATGGTGATATAAATCCTGAAAACAGTGATCCATATATTAAATCTCTAATTCAAAAGGGATATTTGAATGATACAACTGTTCAAGTTGTTTTAGTTGGTCCAAACACAAAATGTCGAAAGCATGTGGATTGGGAGATTTACGGCGCTCTCGATTTCAAAGTCGGCGACAAATACGCTGGTTTGTTAGGTTTACTTTTACCTACTCATCCAGATTTTGGAAAAAATGAATATGATCCAAATTTATTACCGAAAAGATTGGCTGAAAATGTAAAAAGTGGATATGCCATTCTCAAGGACTGGACAGAAGACAGACAAAAAATGCAAAACTACATAGAAGAGGCAATTGCAAATAGATCTAATTCGGATCAAATTGAAAACAAAACTATTCCACAAATGAAAATAGATACTTGCTCATGAAATACAAAAGCCCACTAAGCATATATGTAGTTTGGCATCCTGATTTTGAATCAGGAGAGAAATTTGCAAACGAGGTATTCTCTACTTTTTGTAGAGATATAAAGCATCCTTTTTCAAGAGGAATTGGCGTCCCTGTATTCTTTCGTTCAGAGTTTTCAGAGGGAAGTAATAGGCCAATTGCGATTCCTTATAAAGAAAGTGATAAGAATGCAGTTGTTATAATCATAGATGATAAAATGTTTGAAAGTGATGATTGGCGTTCTTACGTTCGAGACATAGCCAAGGAAATCCCAAATAATACCCGAATTTTCCCTATAGCAATTTCACAATACTCTTATTTTATTGATGAAAAAGAGTTATCGAAAAATCAATTTATCCGAGCCGAAGAAATAATAGGAACCGATGAAACTGATAAATTTATAAATCAGTGGGATATGATTCGCAAGAGATTGTTACATGATGTTTCAAGGCAATTATTGAATCTTTCATCCTATTCTGACGCATTAAAAACTGATGATCCACCAGTGAAGTTGTTTTTAAGTCATGCCAAGAAAGATGGCGAATCATTGGCTATAAAATTTCGCGACTATATTAGATCTAATACAAAATTGAATACTTTTTTTGACGCTAATGATATTGCTGATGGCCATAACTTTGAAATACAAATTAAAGATAATGCCGAAAATTCTGCTCTCGTAGTTTTTCATTCTGATGAGTATTCCAATCGTGAATGGTGTCGAATTGAGATTATAACGGCAAAACGTTTTTTAGCTCCGATTGTCTTAGTTCATGATATTAAGAAAGGTGAAAGGCGAAGTTTTCCTTATATGGGGAATTCTCCAACTATAAAATGGGATAATAATATTGATGAAATCATTGAACTAACGTTGATTCAAGTTCTTAATAAATATTTCAATGAATCTAAATTAAGGAAAGAAGTTATTCAATATAAACTTGAGGATAGTTACTCATTTTTACTGTTACCTAAACCACCTGAACTATTCAACTATATTGATATAGAGAGAATGAAAAAAGCAAATAAAGAAAATGAAAAACCCTATTTAGTATTATATCCTGACCCACCCTTAGGCTATGAAGAACTAAGACTTTTAAATGATGTTGACGAAAACATTGAATTTATAACACCTATTCTTTTACCCTCTTATTTAAAGTAATTATGGCGAAAAAAACTAATAAAAAGAGCTTAAATACTTTTGTAATAAAGGATTTAGACAGTGATAAAAAAAATGAACATTATGGCATTTTTGAACATTTAATTGTAGGGATTTCAATAAGTGATAGTGAAGAATTATCTCAACTAGGATTTTCAAAAATTCATATCCAAGATGCAATGATTGAATTTGCAAGATATTTATTGGTTCATGGGGCAAAACTTGCTTATGGAGGAGACTTAAGAAGTGATGGTTATACTTTATTATTTTCGGAATTGGCTTTTCAATATCGATCTCGTCAGGATCAGGATAAACAACATTTTATTAACTTCTCAAGTTTCCCAATCTATTTGAATATTTCGCCAAAACATAAATTCGAATTCATTAAGAACAGAGTGGATTTTAGACCGATTAATCCACCGGAAAATTTAAAAATTAGCACAAAGACATTTATTCCTCCAATAGGGAATGAAAATAAATTTATTTGGGCCGAATCTCTTTCTAAGATGCGCAATGAAATGAATGAGGCAACTAATGCCAGAATATTTATGGGAGGTAAGTGTAGAGGATATAGTGGAAAATATCCAGGTATTTTAGAAGAGGCCATCCTTGCTTTGGAAACGGACATTCCAACTTATTTTATTGGTGCCTTTGGTGGTGCTAGTAAATCTATTATTGATTTACTTTTAAATAGAAGTAGTAAAGAATTTACGGAAGATTGGCAGTTTGAAAATAAAAAATATAAAGATTTCTATGAATATTATAACAAACAAACAAAAAACATAAAAATAAACTATACCGAAATTTCATCTTATATTAAAAACTATTCTCTTAAGCGCATGTGTGAGAATAATGGCTTAAACGAAAAGGATAACTTACGTTTATTCGAAACTACTCATATACCTGAGATGATATTTTTAGTTCTTAAAGGTCTTTCAAATAAAAAAGCAAATGCATAGGTACACAGAAATAAAAAGATTCCCAAGAACCAGCATTAGTTTTACTTAAAAAAAACTAGGTTGGCAATACATTTCAAACGAGCAAACAATTACAGAACACAGTAAAATATTTAGCAACTTAGTATTGGAAAATATAGGATAGTTTAAAACCAAACTAATCGCTTTTTATCCAAGTAAAAGTCCATTTACAAATACTTTAATAACACCATTTATTTCTTTTACTCCAATTCTCACATGATATTTATTTGAATTGTCAGTGTTAACTTGAGCGTTCATTAAATCTACAACATACTTTTTATTGGTGCTTTTCAAGATAAATATATCACCTAATTTAATGTTTGAATTGATTAGTTCAACTTTAGCTTCTTTCTTTGTCATAATAGGTTCAATATTTATTTTTCAATTAATTCCAATCTTTCTAATTCTTCAATTAAAAAAAATAAATTTCTTGATTGAGAAATTGTGAAAAAATTAATGATAAATTGTAATGTTAATAAAGTACCATAAAGAGTCATGAATATCAATACAAATAAGCCAATAGTGTTTACTATTTGACTCAAAATTTTACAAGTTGTTTTAAGTTCCATCAGGAAAATAAAATAAACCATCAGGAAGATAATTAGAAAAATAAATTGGATAATTACTATGAGTGCATATTTTGATGATACCTTTTGCAAATATGAAAATTTATCTTTTTTATTCTGGAGAATTTTATTTATTTGTATTCGACTTATTTTATTGATCATTTTCTCATCTCCGAAAGTAGTTGATATAATAAATCCTGACAGACTAAATCCAACAAGCGCTCCAAAAAATGGGATAACTAATTCAAGAATTTTTTCAATTATTTTTTTATTTTCTAAAGAGGAAAACAAAGTTATAGACGTTAATAATAATGTGACAATAATTGATATTATGAAATATGATTTTATGAATAAATTTTTTTTCCAATCAGCAATTAAGAATAATTGAGAACAATTTCCTTTGTATAATTCTTTAATTTCTAAATAATCTATTTTTTTATTCTCCATTCTGCAATAATAATGTACTTATAGAATTAATTAAACTTAAGAAAATAGATTGTTTTGATTCTTGAACTTCAATTATACTAACTTCTGGGTGAGCTGCTGTATTAATTTTTTCTTTTTTTCCATCTACTTCAATTATTGCTTTTGCAGTACCATTTTTTCTAACCAATTGCAAATTACCTTCAATAAATGAAGATTTGGTATTAATTGGTTCTTTCTCAGTTCCTTGAATAGAAATATCGATGTTGGTTGCATTTGAATGTCTATATAATTCGTCCATTAAAGCCTCATGATCTTCATTGATGGACGGATTTGTATAATGTAATTTTAATTCAAGTTTTAACAATTTAGAATCAAAAATTTGATCTATAACTTGTTGACTTTGTACAATATCAACGTGTACAGTTTGTTCTTTTGTTAAAAGTTGTTCAAATCCAATTTTTAAAACATTTTTTATTGCCATTAATGGCGCCCCCTGCTTTTTTATATTATCATCTATTTTACCTCGTTTAATAAATGCAATTTTGTGAATTTCAGGAATAAAAATGAATTCATACATTCCTTTTCTTCCTTCTATATCTTCAGGAATAATAAAATTACTTTCAGTTTTTATATTTCTAATTTCATCTTTTTTTATCCAATCAATATTACTTAATTGCAGAAATTTTGACATTAATCCATAATAAACTTTTTTTCCATTTAGATCCATTTTACTTAAATGGATTAAAGCATAATAAAAATCTTTTCCAAACTTTATTTTTAAATCGTTAGAATAAAAATTTTCAATTAACGATGAATAAAATTGTTCATTATCATGATTAGGAGGTAATACTGATACATTTAATGTGAAGAACTCTAATATTTTTTTTTCTTTTTTAATGTTATTCATTTCAATCAATTTAAATTAGTTATGTTGCCTTAAAAAGGGAAACTTTGTTTCCCTTTTTAAGACTAAATTATTGAAGATTTATTTTTTTGTTCCAATAGTTAATACCTGAATTGGAAAGGATAATTGAAAATTTACACCACTTCCTCTTGAGCTAATGGAATGAGAATAAGCTGATGTTTGTTGAGTATTATCAGTAACGGATACATTATACGAAGCAGTCTGGATATTTCTTCCTGGATTATATGTCAAAAAAACATCCAAGGTACAAAACGGCTTTCCTTTTTTCGTTTTAAAATCAAGACCTGTACCTAGTTTAAATACTGGTGAAATCCGATTGTTTTTATAGAAAGTTTCTTGAACCAACGCAGTATAATCCGTCCCAATCATTTCAAAAGTAGAAGTTGTGTTGTTAGTTATTAAAGAAGGAAAAAAAGCTCCTATCCCAACAGTTCCTCTTACATCTATGCGTGAATTTGTATATAATGTTCGGTGATAATCAGCTGAAACTCTAAATAATGTTGAGCCAATTAACGAAGAAGTATAATTAGGGTACATAGAATTTTTCTGAACAAAGGCGCTTTTAACACTTGAATTATCGCTGGCAAAGACTAATTCAAAAGCACTTACTTTTGATATTTTCATTCCAATTCCCAAACCAATATTTAGTTGAGATGTATTAGCATGTAACCCATAATTATAAAGTGAATAATAGTCGTTATCTGCAAAACTCATAGGCGATTTAGAGTGGAAAAACCTTCCTCTTTCATAGAAACTATTATTGAATTTAAAAGAAGTCAAAGGTCGAATGTAAATCGATTTTTGTGCTGTCAACGCTACTGATAGTAGCATTGACAAAATAATGACTGATAGTTTTTTCATGATTTTAATTTAAAAATTAGAATTTACTTCTCTACCAATCCAAGTTGATGTTTTTATTGTTTCTGTAGGAGATTTAATGTAAACACCTTTTATCCATACTCGATAACCATTTAATCCTCTAACTCGTTCATAGGCTGAGAAAAGTCTCACTACAGGGTATGTTGCAGTTCCTAATAGACCAAAACCTGTAAAATCTCTAATGCCACCATGATGATACACGTTATTATTACCAGAACATGGTCGTGGTCTCATTCTCATTGCCTTCCAATTTGGAGAAGGAGCTACATTTACCTCAAATTTCACATTACTATAATCAGATAAAACGAAACCATTATAGTAATGTAATGCTTTAATTTTAACAGAAAAATAAATGCCTGATTTAAAATAATTCACATTCCAAGTGAAGTAATCTACTGTATTATTTTCATAAGGATATATTTTATTTGAAGTTTCATTAAAATTATTCGAACTTCCACACTTTTCGATAAATCCATACAATAGATAATCGATGATATCATCATCCGTTGAAAACCAACTGATCAGTTTGTTTTCAATGTCTCCGGTTATCAAGCTTTGATAATTAGAAGCAAGGCTATTTAAAGCTGTCAAATAAACTTTCTTTTCTGGTAAGTCGATTTTTAATGCATTATCTCCAATTATTAGTACTCCATCAATATTTAATAATTGACCTAGATTAATATCCATTGCGTTTGAATCCTCTACATTGATGATAGGGTTTTGAGTGAAAAAATTCTGAAACCCTTGATTTGTAGTGAATTGTGAAAGTCTAGTCCATTTAACTTGATTCGTATCTTCAATGAAATCTACATAATCATCAACTGTTTCAAATCGTAATATTGAACCAATTTTTTCTAAACCTTTAATTGTATCAACGATTACAGTTGTTTTTAATTCAGTGGTCTCTTTTTCTTTGTTAATCTTTAGTTTATTACAACTGAAAATAGTGCTAATTGTAATTGTAAAAAATAGTAAATTAATAATTGTTTTTTTCATGTTAGTTTATTTTTAAATAATTAATTCATCAAAATTAGAGGGAAGTTTCCACACCCTTTGTGTCATCAATTCTCATAATTCTTAGTATTTGTTCTAAAAATTCATTCAATTCATCATTTTCGTT
>CALJKJ010000006.1 GCA_937973685.1 uncultured Flavobacteriales bacterium
TATAAATTTATCACAAGTTGTTAATTTACGTTATTATTTAGCTATTTTCACATCGCTAAAATAAATTAAACAAGATGAGTTCACAACGTGATGTAATTGCAGAAATAGAAAAACAAGGAACTATTTTTGGACACCCTAATGGTTTATACCTTTTGTTTTTTACCGAATTATGGGAACGTTTCTCCTACTATGGAATGCGTGCAATCCTAATTTTATACATGACAAAATTATGGATAGAAAACGGTTTAAACATTCCAGAAAGTAGTGCGACTTTAATATATGGTTTTTTCACAGGATTTGTTTATTTCACACCAATTATTGGGGGTTGGATTGCTGACAGGTACATTGGTCAGCGCAATGCCATTACAATTGGAGGTATTACCATGTTTATTGGTCAATTGGTTTTATTTAGTATGAACACACACGTAGGGCTAGCAATAGGTTTGGTGTTATTGATCATTGGAAATGGATTTTTTAAACCAAATATTTCAACACTTGTAGGAAGATTATACAGAGAAGCTGATGCACGTCGTGATTCAGCGTTTTCAATTTTCTACATGGGTATTAACATGGGAGCATTGATCGCACCATTTGTTATCGCTTTCTTATGTAATAGTTGGTTTGCAACGAAAGTATTTGATGAAAATGGAAAAGAATTAATTGGTTACGGATACAAATATGGATTCTTAGCAGCGGCAATTGGAATGGCATTAGGTCAGATTATTTTTAATTTATTATCTAAAAAATATTTGTTAGAAATTGGAACAAAACCTTCTAAAGAATCAAGAAAACCAGAAACACAAGAAATTGATGGAGTAACTTCAAATGTTCCGAAAACTCCGTTAACAAAAATTGAAAAAGAACGTATTGCTGTTATTTTTATCTTGACATTCTTTGTGATCTTCTTCTGGGCTGGGTTTGAACAAGCTGGATCTTCAATGACTTTGTATACGGATAAATATATCAATAGATCTATATTTGGAATGACAATTCCGACGGAGTTGTTTCAAGCAGTAAATCCTTTATTTATTGTTTTGCTAGCACCTATTTTTGCATGGTTTTGGAATTCAAAATATGGTTCCCGTTTGACAACACCCGTTAAAATGTCATTAGGTATGATTTTATTGGGTATTGGATTTTTATTCATGTTATTTGCTTCAACAGGTGTCGTTGCAACAGGTAAAGGTGATGCGGAAGTTGTTACTCAAAAAGCAGCTTTAATTTGGTTGGTAATGACATATTTCTTTCATACAATTGGTGAGTTATGTTTATCTCCTGTAGGATTAAGTGTTGTAACTAAATTAGCTCCGGTTAAATTAGCTTCAATGCTTATGGGGGTATGGATGTTGTCAACTTTTGTTGCTAATATTGTTGGTGGATTCATCGCTTCAGTTGTTGAATCGTTAGGAGCAGGGACAATTTTCGCTTCAATTGCATTATTTGTAATTGGATTGGGCTTGTTAATGTTATTATTAGCTAAGCGATTGAGCAAAATGATGCACGGAGTAAACTAATTATAAATAAATGATATTAATCCTTCGAATTTATTCGAAGGATTTTTTTTGTCATAAAATTCAGTTAGTTTAGCATATCAATAATATAACTTCAACAATAATTTATGGATGCAGCATTACAATTAGAGGAAATACAAAACTTCAAAGGAAAATACCCAAAACAATTATGGGCATTGTTCTTTAGTGAGATGTGGGAGCGCTTTTGCTTTTATGGTATGCGCGGAATGTTATCCTACTTTATGGTTGATCAATTATTGATGAGCGATAAGGTTGCTAACTTACAGTATGGAGCAACACAGGCTTTTGTTTATGCGTTTACTTTTATTGGTGGACTTTTTGCTGATAAAATTTTAGGATTTAGGAAATCACTTTTTTGGGGTGGTATACTGATGATTACAGGAAGTGTTTTACTTGCAATCGACCCAACGAATTTTTTCTTTGTTGGAATTACTTTTAATATCATTGGAACCGGATTTTTCAAACCAAATATCTCATCGATGGTTGGCTTGCTTTACAAAGAAAACGATGTTAGAAGAGATGCTGGGTTTTTATTGTTTTATTCAGGAATCAATATTGGCGCATTTGTTGGAGGTTACATCATTGCTATTGGTAAAGGTTCGATGTTTTCAGATTACATTCCAGTTGCACTGAGATGGAATGTTGCTTTTGGTGCATCAGCAGTCGCAATGACAATCAGTTTACTCACTTTTATTCGAACGAAAAGATCGCTAGGTCCTATTGGGTTGTCACCGTTATTGCACCTTCCTGTAAAAAAACAACGAATTTACGAATACGCTGTTTACTTAGGTGCGTTGGCAATTGTTCCACTGATCATTATGATGGTGTCCAATACAACTTACACAGATTACTTCATGTTTACTATCGGACCATTCAGTGTGCTGTATTTTATGTATGAAATGACAAAAAACAATGCTGCTGAAAATAAAAAGTTGATTGCTGCATTTATCTTTATTTTATTTTCAGTTGTATTTTGGGCAATTTTCGAGCAAGCAGGAGGTTCTTTATCGTTGTTTGCTAAAGATAATGTCGGTAATAATTTAGTTGGAATGACTGTTGATCAAAACGGAATCAATAATTCCATTAATGCATTATTTGTCATTTTGTTTGCACCCCTAGTAGGCTTGCTTTTTATTTTCCTTTCAAAAAGAAAATTAGAGCCAAACACGACTTTAAAGTTTGGGTTAGGATTCTTGTTTTTAGGTTTGGCATTTTTCACATTTTATGCCTTGCGTTTTACCGCTGATGAATCAGGTAAAGGCTCATTGAATTTATTCGCGACAGCATATTTTGTCGTAACTTTTGGAGAACTTTTCTTATCACCAATTGGTTTGAGTATCATGACAAAACTTGCACCAATACGTATGCAAGGTTTCATGATGGGTCTTTGGTTTTTAGCAAGTGCTTATGGTCAATATGTTGCTGGTTTGTTTGGCGCAAGTATTTCACCAAGTGAAAGTGCTTCTGGAATTGAAAAAATGAACGTCTATACAGCAGGATATTATGATTTCGCATGGTATGCAGCGATTGCAGGTTTATTACTCATAGCATGTTATCCGTTGCTAAAGAAATTAATGCAAGAAGTAAAATAATTGTAGAGAACTATGAAAGAAAGAAAACACCCCAAAGCATTACCTTATTTATTTTTATCTGAAATGTGGGAGCGTTTCGGATATTATTTGATGATTGGTATTTTCACTTTGTACTTAAAAGACAAAGAACAAGGTTTCGGTTTGACTGAAGCAGAAGCATCTGATTTATATGGAACATTTATCGCATTGGTTTTCCTTACTCCATTCATTGGTGGATTACTTGCCGATAGAATATTGGGTTATCGCAAGGCTATCATTTTTGGTGGAATTTTAATGGGTATAGGTTACAGTTTAATGGGCATCCATAGTTTACCGATGCTTTACACCGCAATGACATTTATTATTGTTGGGAATGGTTTCTTTAAGCCAAATATTTCTACATTATTAGGAAATGTCTATAATGAAGAACGGTACCGCGCCAAAAAAGACGAAGGCTACAATATTTTCTATATGGGAATTAACATCGGAGCGTTTATCTGTAATTTTTTCGGTGCATTTATGTATAATATATTAGGATGGGAAGCTGCCTTTTTCACTGCAGGAATTGGAATGTTTATAGGTGTTGTGATTTTTTGGTTAGGGACTAATCATTTCAAACATGCAGATGTCATCAAACCAACGCAAGCAGAAGACATGTCTTTGGCAAAAATCAGTGGTTATATTTTACTTCCTGCAGCCTTATTTGGCGTCATTGGTTATTTTCTGAATGGAGTAACTGACAAAGTATTGAATCCAGACGGAAACTTTCTTGGTTCTGATACGACAGATGCATTTATCCTAGCTTGTATTCCCGTAATCATTTTTTATGCGCGAATATGGTTCAAAGCTTCTACTGATGAAAAAAAACCAATTGGAGCTATGCTAACAATTTTTGCTGTTGTCATTGCATTTTGGGCTGTTTTCAAACAAAATGGTTCAACGTTAAACACATGGGCAGATCGTTATACAGATAGAGAAGTGCCAGCAGCAATTGCGCCTACTTTTCAGCAATTAAAATTGGTACAAGAAATACCTTACACAAAAGATAGTGTTGATGTGTTGGATAATCAATTTCGCGAGACGGGCAAGAAAGCAGTTGATTATCCTTCCTATTATTCAAACATGAAAAAGGATAAACTACCTAATCCTGGTGAAACTGTTTATGCTTTTAATACCAACTTGTTTCAATCGGTGAATCCTTTTTGGGTAATTATTCTAACTCCTTTAGTTGTTGCGTTTTTTACGTTTTTAAGATACAGACAAAAAGAGCCATCAACTCCAACTAAAATATTTTTCGGGTTATTCATTACAGCGTTAAGTTGTTTGGTCATGGTCGCAGCAGTTTATGAAAGTGGAAATGGCGCAGTTAAAGCATCACCTTGGTGGTTCATTGCATCTTATGGCGTATTAACTATCGGAGAATTGTGCTTGAGTCCGATGGGATTATCATTAGTATCTAAGCTGAGTCCACCACGTTTGACTGCATTAATGATGGGTGGCTGGTTTTTAGCTACAAGTATTGGGAATAAATTATCGGGTGTAATGAGTTCCATGTGGGATAAATATGATCAGAAGGCGAACTTTTTCTGGGTTAATTTTGTTTTGTTGTTAATGGCATCAGCATTATTGCTATTGGTATTAAAAAGATTAAACAAGGTATTCAAACAACAAATATAAATGAGACATTATATAAAGTGGATAATTATTTTCGCACTACTGCTATTAAGTGTGCCAGTATTAATAATTGCAGGATATGTGTTTTTGGCAAAATTGTTAGGAATTGTTTTGGTTGTTTTAGTGTCAGTTGCAATTAGGTTCTGGGTAGGACGTGCCAACAAAATGACAAAAGCAGCTTCAGTAATAAAGCTAAATGCTGATAACCGTTTTGTCATTGACAAATATTATCCCGCTTACAAAAGCATGTCCAATAAAGAACGACTAGAGTTTGAATCAGAAATCATCTATATATTACAACAAGTTTTATTTGATGACAATCAAAAAGAAGCGATCAACTCAGACGATTGTTTGATTTTTTGTTTACTATTAAAGTATAGCAACATGCCTTCAAACTCATTCAAGCAACCATTGCAAGTTGTTTTTGATACGACAAAGTCTATAGAATATCAAAAAACAGCGGAATTAAGCAAATTAATTGTGTCTCCACAGATATTAATTGAAGCAATTACGCAGCAATTAATTCAAGAAAACTCCAATAAAACTGCACTCAAATTGAAAGAAGCGTTACTGAATTTGATGGAAAAATAAAAATCTTCAAAAAAAGTTCAGATTGTAAGTAATGTGTTTTCAAGCGATTAAGTGAATGTTATTATAGTTTTAAA
>CALJKJ010000007.1 GCA_937973685.1 uncultured Flavobacteriales bacterium
ACTGAAATAGACGTATACAACTAAATATAGGTGTATTTGTCACATTTTATAAGACGTGTAAATTAGTTGGCAGCAAGCTTTAAATTATAATCTACAAAATAGTAAATTAACTAAATCATGAAACATAAATTACTAATTATTACATTCTTTATTTTAACAAACATTGCTTTTGGACAAATGGAGCAACTTATAGGACTGAGAAATCTATACAGTAAAACAGACAGCCTAATAAAATTAAAAAAACCATTTGTTATAACTGAAGAATTTAAATCAACCCTTATAGACTTAGATAAGGGGCACCCAGCTAAATTTTTTGAGAAATTCAATGAATATCTAAACAAGGACAAATTTGATGAGTGTTCATTTTTATATCACTTGGGAGTTTTAAGATATCGTTATTATAATGCGACTAACAAGGATTATCAAGCAAGTGGTGACGGTGCTTTATTTTCTTCATTAAAATATATGACAGGTGAAATAATTTCAATTTATTTAAAAAATGACATAGACAAATACATTGAGATTTTAAATTCAGTAGACAATTATTGTGAGAATAATGACTATACTTTTCACTCAAAATTCATAAACTTAGAAAAATATAATGAGCTCAAATTTGTAGACCTTATTAAAAATTTATCAGAAAATAAAAATACGTTTACAGAAGAATGGTCAAAAGAACGTAAAGAAATGAAGGACAACTTAGACAAAGCTGTTGAAGAATTTAACAAAATGAGCGAAGAAGATAAAAAAGAACTAAATAAAAATTAGCCAGCCACCAACATCACCTACCCAAAAGGCGGGGTTTCGAGTTTCAAAAACAGGATGTGGTTAATGGAATTTTTGTACTTTTAATCACCATTTGTGGTGAAAATCGCCACTTCTTGTAGCCTCAAACCGTTATAAGCAATCACGAACATGATACAAAACCTGATTTTACTAATTTCATTGATTTCTTTATTCGTTAGTTGTAATAACGACAATAAAGATTTCTATAAAAATTCTGACAAAGCGTTAATTAATCAACTGCTTATTCAACTACTTGAAAATGAAAAGTAATAATTAACTAAAAAATGAAAAAAATTATTCAAATCGCCGTACTATTTACTTTCTTTCCAGTTATCTTAATTGGTCAAAAACTAAATAAAATTACCAATAGTGAAAAAAATGAAACTTATTTTGTATTAAAAAACAATCAATCTATCAAACATGGGGAATACAAAAAATTCAGTTATGATAATGCTCTTTTAATTAAAGGATTTTATAAAAATGGTATTAAAGATAGTATTTGGGAATGCTATGATCAAAAAGGTGAAATAACTTTATCCTATGATTTTTCAAACAATAAAATTTTACTTTTTAACCCAAGTAATAAAATAAAAAACAAAAAATATTCAATTGTAAATAATTCGAATGAAGCAGACACCAAACTAAGTTATCCTCCTGTTTTATTGGGTGGTGACGAACTGTTTTTGTCTGAATTATTACTTCAATTTTTTTACCCTCCACTAGCATTAGAAAATGGAATTTCTGGCAAAGTTTATATTGTTTTTACTGTAGATAAGTTTGGTAAAACAAGTAATTATCATGTTGATAAGCCTCTCGGTTATGGATTGGATGAAGAAGCAATTCGAATTATAAAAAGTGTTGAAGATTTTTGGTTACCCGGGTTTATTAATGATCAACCTATTGACGTTGAAGTAGTTTTCCCAATAAACTTTACACTACACTAAGCGGTGTTCATTATTAGATGAATACCTATTTATTAATCATTTCCGATTAAGGGTCAACAATGGGGGGAAAATGAAACAAATTCTTGAAACACAACGAACTTTTTTGAGAGAAATTACGGTTGCTGATGCCGAACAAGCTTATTTGCTCAATTTAGATCCTGAAGTAATTCAATATACCGGCGACGATTCGTTTGAAAGTGTTGAACAGGCGCGCACGTTTCTGGAAAACTATGATCACTACACAACTTACGGTTTTGGTCGTTGGGCAATCATCAACAAAGCAGATAATGAATTTATTGGGTGGTGTGGACTAAAATTTTCACCCGATATGAATGAATTTGATATAGGTTTTCGTCTCTTTAAAAAACACTGGAACAAAGGTTACGCTACTGAAACCGCTAAAGCATGCATTGTCTTGGGTTTTGAAAAATTCGGGATGACAACAATTGTCGGTCGAGCAATGAAAGCAAACATCGGCTCCATAAAAGTGCTAGAAAAAATAGGACTGAGCTATAAAAGTACATTTGATTTTGATGGACAGGAAGGTGTCATTTATCAAATTGAAAAAAAATAACAGTTCTAGGAATTAGCTGAATTTCTTCATTTTACGATAAAAGCAAGCGTTAACCGTTTTTGATTTTTATCTTTGTTGCTGAGTTACACGTGTACAAAGATACTATGTCGAAAAAAGTGAAAATATCGGTGTTAATGACTGTTTTTAATACCAACTTATCGTACACGAAAAGAGCGATTGATTCCGTTTTAGAACAAGATTTTCAAGATTTTGAGTTGATCATTATTGACGATGGCAGCAAAGAAAACAACCGCGAATCGTTGATGGACTACGTGGAGAAATACGAAGATAAAATCAGTTACATCCGCCACAGCAACCGCGGACAATCTGCATCGATCAACCGTGGTGTTTTGTACAGTATTGGCGAATTCATCACCATTTTAGATAGCGACGACCAATACAAACCCAATCACTTGAGCGCTTGCATGCGTGAAATTGAAGCGTTAGACCTTATTTGTTCGACCACAGAAACAATTGTGGACAACGACAACGATTATTACGTTCCCGATAAGGACGACCAAACAAAACTCATTCATTTGGACGAAGTTGTCTTATTTGGCACCTTGTTCGGTCGCAGAAATGTATTTACTAGTATTGATTTTAAAACAGGCTTTGCAGCTGATGCTGATTTTTACGAACAAGCAACGAAACGCTTTCGGGTAAAAAAATTAGACTTGCGCACTTACGTTTATCACCGAAATATTCCTGGAAGTATTTGTGCAACGATCAAAAAAGCTAATTCGATTACTGCATAATCATGGGCACTGCATCCATTCAATTTCCTGCAGGAACCAATTTGGTTTTGTCGTGCCACATCACAGGCGTATTTGATGTCAACCGCAACACAATGCTTGCCGACGATGCATATGAATTGGTTAACGATTGGGCCGCATCAATTACTCAAGCAGGTTTGCGAGGTGTTATTTTTCACAATAATTTCTCGGAGGCAACGTGTCGTTCCTTCGAAAATGAAAACATAACGTTCATCAAAGTCACGCACGATCCACAATTTAATCCAAACGTGTTTCGCTATTTTGTCTATCGGGATTTTTTACAGCAACACCTCCAACAAATCAACGGGATTTTTATAACCGATGTTAACGACGTTGTTGTGGTGAAAAATCCATTCACAGATCCATTATTTCTGGAAAATCCAACTGCACTTTTTTGTGGTGACGAACCCAAAACCTTACACAACGATTGGATGATTGCACATTCCGAACATTTACGCAACAACATTCCTGACTTTGCACCCTTCGAACGCGCTTTTGCATCAGCACCGTTGTTGAATTGTGGAATTATTGGGGGAGCTACAGCCTTGTTTTTTGATTTCTTGCAACAACTTTGCGCCATTCACCAAGTGGCAAATCGTGAAAATAAAACCGCATATACGGGAGATATGGGAGCGTTTAATTACTTAGCGCGCACCCAATTTAACGAGCAAATTATCCATGGAAAGCCCGTAAATACTATTTTTAAGGCGTATGAAAATGATCGAACCGATTGTTGGTTTCGGCATAAATAGAAAAAAGTGACATGAAAAAAATAGTTGACAACCTGCATTACTTCTACCTATTATTGACACTTGTTGGTGGTGGATTTACCTTCTATTTTGTCCTACTTGGTATAATCGAACACAACGGGAGATTTGATAGCATGGAATTTATTTCGAGTACTTGGACCGATAATTATTATGCAAAAAGCTTGACCTTAGACTTCTGGACAGGAGCTGTTGCCGGAACATTTTTTATTGTTTTGGAAGGTATTCGGTTAAAAATGAAGAAAATTTGGTTGTATATTTTCATTACAATTTTCGTAGGTTACGCAGTTGGATTTCCATTATTCTTATTCCTAAGAGAACGTCAATTAAAACGATTTAACAAATAAACATACATTTTCTTAAGTTGATGCATGCCATTAATACTTCACTAAATAAAAAGTGAAAAAAGTAACCTTTAGCGCTGTTTTTCGTAATAAGTTAGGTAAATAAAAACTACAATTATGAAAAAAGAAAAAATACTTTTTTGGACTGCAACAATTATTATTGCTTTGTTTGAAGGCCTTATGCCTGCGTTGACTTCTCAAACTGAATTAGCGAAAGAAGGAATCAGACACCTAGGTTATCCGCAATATTTTGGAAATGCTTTGGTGATTTTCAAAGTAATGGGTGTTTTGGCATTGATCATTCCAGCTATTCCAAAACGTATCAAAGAATGGGCATATGCAGGGTTTGCCTTTGATTTTATTTTTGCAACAATCAGTCACGGTGCTGTTGATGGGATAAATGGTCAAACGTTTTTCCCACTTGTTGTTTTGGCAATTTTAATCGTTTCATACCGTTACTACCACATACTCACTGATCAGAACAAATAAACATGACGCATGAACACCAGTATGCTTTGACCTCTGTTTGGAATGGAAACAATGGAGATGGGAACAAACATGTAAGGACTTATGACCGAAGTCACACTGTATCTATAAAAGGGAAACCAGATATACATTTAACAA
>CALJKJ010000008.1 GCA_937973685.1 uncultured Flavobacteriales bacterium
TATATCTAACTTGGATTAGTTTGCATAACAGCTGGAACAAGAAATTTACGAGTATCCTTTTTAATATGGGATATTTTGTTGTTCCAATTATTCCGTTTTTATTGATTCTTTTGTTAGACAATTTAACACTTTACGAATACCATGACACTTGTAATAATTGGAAAACAGATTACACTATTTTTCATGATATGATTCAAAATTTCTGGTTAATGCTTTCGTTATCTGCTATTTCTTGTATTTCTTACTTCAAATTAATCCGCTTACTCTATTCAAAACCAGAGTAAAAAGTGTGTTTTTTTGCTTGTCGGGTAATTTACGGTTCAAAAGCTTGGTAAATTGTGAATATTATTCATCGAAAGCTGTCTAAAAATTAGGGAAATACACTAAATTTGCGGGACTTAATAATGGATATTTTATCCAAAAGTAACAGACAATGACAGTACAAGAAATTCGCCGACACTTTTTTGAATTTTTCGCTTCGAAAGGACATGAAATAGTTCCTTCCGCTCCGATGGTGGTAAAAAACGATCCAACGTTGATGTTTACCAATGCAGGAATGAATCAATTTAAAGATTTTTTCTTGGGTAACGCCGTTCCTAAAAATCCACGTGTCGCCAATTCTCAAAAGTGTTTACGCGTTTCTGGAAAACACAACGATTTGGAAGAAGTAGGTGTTGATACCTACCACCATACCATGTTCGAAATGCTTGGAAACTGGTCGTTTGGCGATTACTTCAAAGAAGAAGCAATTGGTTGGGCTTGGGAATTATTGACGGAAGTCTACAAAATCCCAAAAGATCGTTTGTACGTTACTGTTTTCGAAGGTGATGCCAAAGATGGCGTTCCAGCTGACGAAGAATCGATTGCCATTTGGAAAAAATACATCGCAGAAGACCGCATTATTTTAGCAGCAAAAAAAGATAATTTCTGGGAAATGGGCGATACAGGTCCATGTGGTCCTTGTACCGAAATTCATGTCGATAACCGACCAGCAGCTGAACGTGCTCAAACTGATGGAAAACAATTTGTGAACGAAGATCACCCACAAGTGATTGAAATCTGGAACAACGTGTTCATGCAGTTCAACCGCAAAGCGGACGGTAGTTTGGAAAAATTACCTGCAACACACGTAGACACAGGAATGGGATTGGAACGTTTGGCAATGACGTTGCAAGATAAAACTTCCAACTACGATATTGACTTATTCCAAACGTTGATTCAACACATGGAAAAAGTTTCTCATAAAAAATATGGTGCAAACGAAACAACCGATATTGCTTTACGCGTCATTGCCGATCACGTTCGTGCAATTGCTTTTTCGATTGCTGATGGGCAACTTCCTTCCAATACGGGAGCTGGTTATGTTATTCGCCGAATATTGCGCAGAGCAGTGCGATATGGTTACCAAACATTGGGATTGAAAGAACCGTTTTTAGCAGATTTATCTGTTGTCCTTGGACAAATTATGGGTGGATCTTTCCAAGAATTAACCAATCAAAAAGACATCATTGAAAAAGTGATTCGTGAAGAAGAATTGTCGTTCTTCCGCACATTGGAGCAAGGATTGAAACGCATCGATAATTTGATTGAACACGCAAAAAGTTCAGGAAGTGCACAACTAACAGGAAGTGCAGTTTTCGAATTGTACGATACCTTCGGTTTTCCTTTTGACTTAACTGATTTGATTGCCCGCGAAAATAATATTTCAGTTGACGAAGTTGGATTTAACGAGGAATTAACAAAACAAAAAGATCGTTCGCGAGCTGCAACAGCAATAGAAACTGACGATTGGGTGCAAGTTCATCCAGATACGGCAACCAAGTTTATTGGATATGATGAACAAACTGCTCCTATTGAGCTCATCAAATACCGAAAAGTAACGCAAAAACAAAAAACGTTCTATCAACTTGTTTTCAATCAAACGCCTTTTTATCCAGAAGGTGGTGGACAAGTTGGCGATACAGGTTTCATTGTAAACGAAGCTGAATCGATTGCGATTTTTGACACGAAAAAAGAAAACAACTTGATCATTCATTTAGCAGAAAAATTGCCTGTACATCCTGCAAGTAGTTTTGAAGCTAAAATAAACAGTAAAAACCGAGCACTATCTGCTTGTAATCACTCGGCAACGCATTTATTACACAAAGCATTGCGCACAGTTCTCGGGACGCATGTGGAACAAAAAGGTTCGTTGGTGAATGCCAATTATTTGCGTTTTGACTTCTCTCATTTTTCGAAAGTAACCGATGAAGAAATGGCGCAAATTGAAGCGATGGTCGTTGCTGAAATAAAAGCTAACTTACCATTGAACGAAAAACGTGATTACCCAATCGAAGATGCGAAAGCAATGGGTGCGATGGCTTTGTTTGGTGAAAAATACGGCGATGCTGTTCGCGTTGTTCAATTTGGTGATTCAGTTGAATTGTGTGGTGGAACGCATGTGCAACAAACAGGTGAAATCGGGTTGTTCAAAATTCAAAGTGAAGGTGCTGTAGCTGCTGGAATTAGAAGAATTGAAGCAATTACAAACGCAGCTGTAGAAGATTATTTCAACGAACAAGAAAAGCAGTTAAAAGCTGTCAATGAATTGTTACGGAATCCGAAGGATATCACAAAAGCTGTTGACGACTTATTAACGAAGAACAATGCGCTTCAAAAACAAGTTGAAAGCTTGAAAAAAGCGCAAGCAAAAATTGTCAAATCGGAATTAAAAAGCACCATTGAAAAAAAAGGCGATTATTCCTTGTTGACTGCTGCTGTTGAATTAGATGCGGCATCCGTAAAAGATATTTTATTTCAATTGAAAGGCGAAGTAGCTCATTTGGTTGCTATCATTGGTTCAACTGAAGACGACAAATGTGCGGTAAGCGTGTTTGTTGATGATGCCTTGGTTGGAACGAAAAACTGGAATGCTGGAAACATCGTAAAAGCTGTTGCTGCACACATTCAAGGTGGTGGAGGCGGTCAAGCGTTCTTCGCAACTGCAGGTGGGAAAAATCCAGCAGGAATACCAACTGCCATAGCAGCTGCAAAAGCGATGCTTGATGCTTAAAAAAGCGTTAATCATAACGTATTATTGGCCACCAAGTGGCGGTTCAGGTGTGCAACGTTGGATGTACTTTGCAAAGTACTTGAAAGCAAATGGAATTGAACCAATTGTATTAACGATTGATCCGAAAAGTGCAGCTTATCCTGCATTTGACCCGTCGTTAGAGCAACATACCGAAGGCATTAAAGTTGTACATACATCGGGCGGATTTCAATTATTAAAATTGTATTCACTCATCAAATCCGGATCGACGAAAGGTCATATTCCTGTTGGTGATTTTGGAAGTAAGAAAAAAACACTCATCGATAAAATCGCTGGATCCATTCGCGCCAACTTATTTGTTCCCGATGCACGTGTCGGTTGGAACAAAAAAGCGTTGCCAGCTGCTCATAAAATTATTCAAACGGAAAACATCGATTTTGTTATTACGACAGGTCCTCCCCATTCGACTCATTTGATTGGTTTGGCGTTAAAACAACAACACAACATTCATTGGGTAGCTGATTTCCGTGATCCTTGGCGCGAAGTTTACTACAACAAATTGTTCAACCGCTTTGGTTTTGCTGACAAAAAAGATGCCCTACTTGAAAAGAACGTATTAACAAATGCTGATACTGTGCTGACTGTTGGTCCGACTATGAAAAAGTTGTTGGCAACAAAAACAGACGATGCAAAGATCTTTTATATCCACAATGGATTTGACGTTGCTTCGTTTACCAATTTAACGACAAACCGATACGCAGAAAAAACGATTTGCCACATTGGCGTTTGGACGACAAACCAACCGTATCAAATTGTATGCACAGCAATCAAGCAATTGTTAGCTGAAACCTCCCTCAAACTTCGTTTTGTAGTTGTAGGAAGTGTTGCTGAAGAAATCATTGAAGCACTTCAACAAGTTCCAGGTTTGGTAGTTGATGTGAAAGGTAAAGTGAGTCACCAAGCAGCGTTGCAAGAAATGAAAAACGCGGATGTGCTCTTGAATTGTTTGCCCATTCAAGACAATGCGGAATTATTGGTTTCTGGAAAATTAATGGAATACTTAGCCTCTGGAAATCAAGTTTTGGCCTTAGGTAAAACAAAAGGAGACGCAGCAACTGTCATGCACGAAATTCCTCACGCGGCCATTGTAGAAAACGATGATTTTGATGGCTTTTATGCGCATTTAAAAGCACAATTATCCAACGACTTCACCAACGAGAACACCCCTGAAGCAATCAAGAAATACAGCCGTGAAGCTACCGCTGCACAATTGGCTGTGTTGTTATTGGAGCGTTTGAAATAAAACTACTTCCCCTTCGGGTTTGCAAACATGTTTACTTCTTCTGCAGTAATTACTTGACCACAAAGTATGATTAAGCGCTCAACGATGTTGCGCAACTCGCGGATGTTTCCTGTCCAATCTATTTTTTGTAAAGCCAACAAGGCTTCGTCTGAAAAAGATTTTCGTGCAGTTCCGTGTTCCGAACAAATCAAAGTCATGAAATTCTCTGCCAATAGTGGAATATCGTCTCTGCGGTCGTTGAGTGCCGGAACGTGAATCAAAATAACTGCTAAACGGTGGAACAAATCTTCGCGAAAACGTCCTGCTTCAATTTCCTTGCGTAAATCTTTGTTGGTCGCTGCTACGATGCGTGCATCTACTTTGATGTCGCGCTCCCCGCCTACGCGTTGTATGACATTTTCTTGCAACGCGCGCAGTACTTTCGCTTGTGCAGACAAACTCATGTCGCCAATTTCATCCAAGAAAAGTGTTCCTCCATTCGCTAATTCAAACTTCCCTTTTTTATCTTTAATCGCTGAAGTAAACGCACCTTTCTCATGGCCAAATAACTCGCTTTCGATCAATTCGCCTGGAATAGCCGCACAATTCACTTCAATAAACGGCATCTTTTTGCGATTCGAATGATCGTGGAGTGAACGAGCAACCAATTCTTTTCCCGTTCCATTTTCGCCAGTAATCAACACACGTGCATCGGAAGGCGCTACTTTTTCAATCATTTCTTTGATTTTCAAAATCCCCTCCGATTCGCCAATTATTGCAGAACCTTTGAATTTTTTAACGGTCGTTTTTAATTGCTTTGTCTCTTCAACAAGCGAAGTTTTTTCCTTTGCATTGCGAATCGTGACTAAAATTCGGTTTAAATCCAATGGTTTTTCAATGAAATCAAACGCTCCTTTTTTCAGCGCATCAACTGCATTCTCAATAGAACCATGCCCAGAAATCATGATAATTGGCGCTTCAACTTTGATTGCCATCAATTGCTCCAAGACTTCCATTCCGTCCATTTGAGGCATTTTGATGTCACAGAAAATCACATCGTAAACAGCATTTTTGACACAGTCAATACCTGCGATTCCATTTTCTGCTTCGTCCACTTGAAAACCTTCAAATTCAAGTATTTCGCGCAATGCTCTGCGAATTGCTCGTTCGTCGTCTATGATTAATATTTTTGCCATCTCAACTTATTTTATTGCCCTCGTTCAACACCCGTAAAACACCTTCTTTCAACGAACAAGGTGAAATGAGAACGGAACTAATATTCATTTTTTCAATTATCCACTTCAATTTTAGTGCCGCAATTGGCGCTAGTTGCTGCCGAATCGGAATAATCCAGTTGTGCTGTGTTCTTTCTTCTTGTGATGATGCTATCAACCAATCAATTTGTGGTAGCAATTCTTCAAGTGATAAGGGAACAGCTGTCATCGTTTTTGGAAAAGGCTGTTCGTAAATCATTTCGTAAAATGTTTCAAAACTTCCAGATGCACCGATTAACACATCAGCTTTTGGAAATGCCTGCAACTGCTCACTTTGCGCCTCAAACCACCTTAGTATGTCCGAGCAATTTTGTTTCGTGAGTGGATTTTCAAGTTGAAATAATTGGGTGGGGCGCAATAAACCAATATCCAAACTACATGCTTTTGTAATCTCGTTATTGGAAACTGCTATAAATTCTGTACTTCCTCCGCCAATGTCCATGATTAAACTTGGCGATTCAATGTTTGTTGTCCAAGTAACCCCTTGAAAAATCAACGCTGCTTCCTGTTGTCCGTCAATAATAGTCATTTCGATTCCATATTTTTCCGCTAGGGAATTCATGAAAGCGACACCATTTGACGCACTTCTAATCGCTGACGTTCCTATACCGATTACTTTTTCTACTTCAAATGATTTCCAAATAGGATCAAATGTATCAAAAGCAGCAACAGCTCGGTCAATAGCTTCAGGAGTTAGTATTTTTTCGGACATTCCTCCTTTCCCTAGCGCAACGCCAATTTTAGCATTGTGCAACAGTTCAATGTGTTTTCCGGTAACTGAAGCAATCACCAAATTGAACGTGTTTGTTCCTAAATCAATGACAGCAATTTTCATTTTAATTACGTTTCAACCAACGCAAAATTGTGCTCAAACGCACAGCATGTCCGTATTGCAACAAACCGTTTTTGTACAAACGACCAGCTAAGGATAGCACCAAAAATGCACTGACAAAAAGTATGATTGCCGACAAATAAAGTTGATAAGCTGATCCTGGAGGATAGCCCATCGCAAATTTCACCATGACAACAACAGGGGATGTAAACGGTAAATAATGAAAAACTACAGCTAACGAACTTTCGGGATTCATCAATACAAAATAACCGCTGTACAATGCAAATAATAATAAAGCAATCAACGGAATTAGGAATTGTTGTCCATCGGATTCAGAACCAGAAACAGCGCCCAGTGAAGCGAAAAAAGCTCCGTAGAACAAATATCCCAAAACAAAAAACACTGCAAAAACACTGATCATTGGCACGAAATTGATTCGGTCAAATACCAATTCAACAAATTGATTGTAATCGGAAGGCATGGCTGCAGTCAACATGGAAGGATCGGAAAAATCGATAAAAATTGTTTGACGGAAAAAATACAAGCCCAAACTCACAACAAGTAACCATATGACAAGTTGTACCAACGCACTCAAGCCAATACCAATAATTTTACCGATTAATAATGCTTTGGGACTAACAGTAGCAAGTAAAATCTCTACTATTCGCGACGACTTTTCACGCATGACTGCACGAAGAATGGTCATGCCAAATAAAAAGATGAACAAAAAGATGAAAGCGCCAAAAAACAACCCAACCCAGCCAGCTAAATCAACAGCAGTGTTGTAGGGATCGTACACATTTCTAAATCCGATGGTTAACGGTTGTTTGATACTTCTGAAATCACGCAACGATAATTTATATTGTTCAGTTGCAACGATTTCCTCCAAGCGTCTTTCGACTTGATAACGAATATTAACCGACATGTTGAATGACGGTTTTTCTTTGTAAAACAACAATGCTGCTTTGTTCGAAATGATTTTGTGATTTATTTCCACCAAAGCATCAAAATCCTTGAATTTTGGGTTGGATGCAAAATCTTCGATTTCAACATAATCGTTTATAAACGAATACGTGATGGACGGATCTTCGCGCGAT
The DNA here is from genome assembly GCA_937973685.1 of uncultured Flavobacteriales bacterium. Lineage (GTDB taxonomy): Bacteria > Bacteroidota > Bacteroidia > Flavobacteriales_D > Crocinitomicaceae > Fluviicola. The sequence goes on from CALJKJ010000008.1 coordinate 7,517, forward strand.
GCAATTTTATTATCGAACAATTGACCTTTATCGGCAATGAGCACGTTCCATTTTTGTTGTTCTTTTCCACCTAGTTTGAATATTGAATAGGTAATTCCCAAGACAACTATTGGTCCGAAAAACGCCATGAACAAAAACGAACGACTTTTAATCCGCTCCATTAATTCGCGGCGGGCTATGATCCAACTATTTTTCATGTGTAGTTTCGTTTTGATGTGTTGTGTGTGTGACTTCTTGAATGAAGATATCTTGCATACTCGGTAAAATCTCCCAAGCTGCTTCAATTTTGACTTCTTTCAAGCTGATTTTTAAGAAATCTTCAAAGGTATTATCTCCGCGTAAGCGAACTTTCACAAGGAAACGATTGTCACCAAGCTCCTCTTTATCAACTAATTCGAAGCCCGTCCAAAGTGCATTAACAAAGCCAATCATTGATCCAGAAAATTTCAACCCAAACAATCCTGTTTTTCGTTCCTCTTGTAAAACAGCAACTTTTCCTTCCACTATTTTTTTCGATTGATGAATCAAGGCTACTCGGTCACAAATTTCTTCCACGCTTTTCATGTTGTGGGTTGAAATCAAAATCGTTTTTCCTCGTTTCTTCATAGCGATTAATTCCGCTTGAATCAATTCTACATTCAGTGGATCGAAGCCTGAAAATGGTTCATCCAAAATCAATAAATCAGGATCGTGAAGGACCGAGCAAATGAATTGAACTTTCTGCGCCATTCCTTTTGAAAGTGTTTCAATACGCTTGTTGCGCCAATCGAGGCAATCGAATTTTTCAAACCAAAAATCGAGCGCTTTCAATGCCTCTTTTTTGGACATTCCACGCAAAGCACCTAAAAAAAGTGCATGAGCTTCGACAGTCATGTTTTTATACAAACCTCTTTCTTCTGGCAAATACCCGACATGTTTCAAGTGTTCTTGTGTCATGATTTCGCCTTTGAAACGAATAGTTCCTTTGTCAGGATGGATGATTTGATTGATCATACGAATCAAGGTTGTTTTACCAGCCCCATTTGGACCGAGCAAACCAACAATTTCGCCTTGATCTAAGGTAAAAGACACCTCATCAACGGCCATTTTACGGTCAAATCTTTTTGTTACTTGTTGCAATAGTAGCATGAAACAGCTTTTTTATAAAAATAAGTAAAATCGATGAAACGGTACTAATTATTGGTGTTTTCCAGAAAAAACTGCTTTTACATCCCAACGATAACGTTTTGCGAAAAACAAAAACAACACTGGATAAGCTACAAGCAATGTCCACAGTAGTTCAAAGCCAATTTCTGGAGCGCGCATATCGGTGAAAAGTGCATTCGTTTGGAGCACTTGCCAATTATTGGTTAGAAAAACGACACCGAAAAAATTGTTTGCAGCATGAAATCCCCAAGCCAATTCCATCCCTTTGTCAAACAAGGTTATGGCTGCTAAGAAAACTCCTGTTATCGTATAATAAAGGATAGCTGGCCAACCAAATAAATCGATTTCAGGATTGGATAAATGAACTGCTCCGAATAACAACCCGTTCACCAGACAAAGAAGGATTATTCGAGTGAAAAACCGTTGCGAAAGTTGCAGCAAAAATCCTCTAAAAATGAGTTCTTCAAAACCTGTTTGCACGGGAATTGCTACGAGTGAAACAAGCATCAAAACGCCAAAAGTCGCACCGTCAAATTGAAATAAAAACGCTTCGGGATTGGTCAAATAATCCACATAAAAAAACAACAAACTTATGACGGACCAAACCGAAAAACTGACAAAAAAGCGTCGCCAATCAATTTGTTCACGTGAGGTTATTACTGCCGTTAAATTGGAATTGATGAAAAATTTTATTGAAAAGAGGATCAATCCAAAACCAATAAAAAACGGTAACATGTTCAACAAAAAGAATGTGTTTTTGGACAAATGATGGTGCAACGATGCAATTGGTATATTGTCAGTTGGTAGCAGAAAATGAGTAAACAGCGCAACAGCTATTCCTCCAAACGCAATCATTCCCAAAAAAGGAATAACGATGCATAAAATCAACTGTCCTATTGAAGATTGTTTCATTGGTTAAAACTACTAAAAATAAAAATCCCGATTCATCAAATTGATAAATCGGGATCATTAAAAATGGTGTTTGTATTAAAACATATCTTTCATGCGTTGAAAAAAGCCTTTTTCCGATTTATCTGGATTGGGTGTAAAATTTTCACTCGCTTTTAGTTTTTCTAATAATTCACGTTCTTCTTTGGTAACTTTTTTCGGCGTCCAAACATGGATATGCACAAATAAGTCACCTGAACCATAACCTTGTAGAATTGGTAACCCTTTTCCTTTCAAACGCAATACTTTTCCGCTTTGCGTTCCTGGATCGATTTTTATTTTTGCTTTACCAGTAACTGTTGGAATTTCAATCGATTCACCTAATACAGCATCGACAAAATTGACAAAAGCTTCGTAATGCAAATGCTCACTTTCTCTGCGTAATTCAGCATGTTCTTGTTCTTCAATCACAACGATTAAATCACCAGGAACACCGTTGAAAGGGCCAGCATTTCCTTTTCCAGAAACGCTTAATTGCATGCCTTCTTCTACTCCAGCTGGAATGTCGATTTCAATGACCTCTTCTTGTCGTTTCAACCCTTGACTATCCGCATCTGCTGGTTTTTGATCGATTGTTTTTCCTGCTCCTTGACAAGCGTTACAAGTCGCTTGTGTTTGCATAGCTCCCAAAAAAGTTTGTGCTACACGCGTGATTCTTCCGGAACCATTACATGTTGAACAATTTTTATAGGTTACGCCATCCGCATTAACCAATTTATTAACCTTGATCTTTTTGCGAACGCCATCAGCAATTTCTTCGAGCGTCAATTTCATTTTTACGCGCAAATTCGTACCACGAACAACACGTTGACCGCCACCGCGTGAACCACCAAAGCTTCCGCCACCGCCAAAACCTCCGAAGATATCTCCAAATTGCGAGAAAATATCGTCCATGTTCATACCGCCGCCAAATCCGCCGCCGCCAGCACCACCTAAACCTGCGTGACCGTATTGATCGTAGCGCGCTTTTTTGTTCGGATCAGAAAGAACTTCGTATGCTTCAGCCGCTTCCTTGAATTTTTCTTCAGCTTCGTTATCACCAGGATTTTTATCCGGGTGATATTTCAAGGCCATTTTACGGTAGGCTTTTTTGATTTCGCCTTCGTTAGCACTTTTACTAATTCCTAATACTTCGTAAAAATCTCTTTTGCTCATGTCTGTAGTTAATTATTTGTCGTTTCCAATCACCGTGTGATTAGTTTCCAACGACAACTTTTGCAAAACGAATTACTTTATCGTTCAAGTAATAACCAGCTTCTACATCGTCAATTACTTTTCCTTTCATCTCTTCAGTAGGAGCAGGAATATTTGCAATTGCTTCGTGTATTTCAGGGTCGAATGCTTCGCCTTTTGCCGTCATTGCTTTCAATCCCTTGTTTTCAAGAGTCGTTTTTAATTTCGTGTGAATTAAATTAAATCCTTCTTTGATGGCTTCGCTATCGGTTACAGTTGCGTTGTTTGCAATTGCGCGATCAAAATCATCAAGTACAGATAACAAATCTTTCAATACAGAAGCGCTAGCTGTAGCTATCAACTCTAATTTCTCTTTGTTTGTTCGCTTTCTGTAATTATCAAATTCAGAATATAAGCGTAAATATTTGTCGTTCATTGCTGCAAGTTGCTCCTCGTGTGTTGGGGCAGTTTCAGTTTCTGACGAATTGTCAGTGTTTACTTCAGAAGTTGACGCTTCAGTTTCTTGGGAAGTCGCTTCACCACCAATCAATTCTTCGTTTAATTCTTCGTTTGTTGTATTTTCTTCTGCCATGATTGTAACTTTTTTCCTTTTCTTGTCAACTTTCTTGCCATTTTAAAGAATAGGACAAGGTGTCAGTGTTTCTGACAGGAAAGGATTCTATTGGTGTTCCAAAAGAAAATTACCGATCGAAGTGCAAAAATTCGTATTTTTGTTTTTCATGAAAAAAACGATCATACATCCGATGAAAGACGCATTACTTTTAATGCTTTTTTGGATTATATGCTTTGATATTCATCGCGTTTTTTTTTCGTTTCATCATTTTCATAAAATCACCCGACTCGATTTATTTGAATGGATACTATCCTTTGTTTATTCGTTTCGAGTTGATTTAGCTGCTGCAGCGATTCTTTCGGTTATCCCCTTTTTGATTCGTTTATTGGGACATCATTTTTCGTGGAAACGATTCAATGCGCTTTTCCGCTGGTCTATTTGGATTTCTCTTGGAATTTTGGTTGCTGTACAAGCTGGTGAAATTGTAGCTTATGGTGAGTGGAACCACAAATTAACATCGCGTGTTTTCATGCACCTTGCCAATCCAGATGAAGTTGTGCGCACGGCAAATTACAGCATGATTATTTGGTTTGCCATTTACGCGATAGCTGAATTTATAGCTTGTTATTTCATCTTTCGTTTTTTCCTTAAAACTATTCAAGAAAAACACCACAAAAAACATTTCTACGAATGGTTTAGTTTACCTTTTGTCGCAGTTTTGGTGGCAGGACTTCAGTTTTTAGCCATGAGAGGTGGTTGGCAACAAATTCCGCTAAACATCAACTCCGCTACATATTCCAACAAAGCAATTGCCAACGACCTTTCAATCAATTCGTTTTATTTCTTTGGAAAAAGTTATCTGTTGTACAACCGGAGTTCCATCGATGCGTTTATTCCAAAAGTCGATAAAAAACAAGCACAACAAGAAGTGGCAGCTTGGTACAACTATCCCACTGAGCACGAAAACGAGTTGTTTACGATTGAAAAACCAAACGTTGTTTTCATCGTGTTAGAAGGTTGGTCAGCTGAAGCTGTTGGTTGTCTCGGTCCAAACAAAGGTGCAACACCCAACTTTGATCGCTTGGCTAAAGATGGCTTGTTGTTCACCAATATTTACGCAACAAGCACAACCTCTGAAATTGGCAATTCCAGTATTTTTAGTGGTAATCCTGCCATTCCTGAGGTATCTGTCACCATGCAACCTGAAAAATACCGCAAACTACATTGTTTGAACGAAGATTTTGAAGCATGGGGTTTCCACACAAGTTATTTGTTTAGTGGGGACTTAAAATACGGTAATATTGGTGGCTACTTCATGGATCACGGTTTTGATGTTGTGAAAGACGAAGCTGACTTTCCGAGTGATTTACCGCGTGGTAAATTGAATTATTTCGATGCAGATTTGTACAAAATGTTGCTCAAAGAAATCAACTCGAATAAAAAACCGTTTTTCCAATGTGCATTTACTGGAAGCACGCACGCTCCTTATGACCAACCAAAAGGAAAAGGTAAAAAATGGTCGGGCGAAGAAGCGGATTACATGAATGCGTTGGTTTATAGCGATGAAAGTCTTGGTCACTTCATGCGCACAGCAAAAAAGCAAAGTTGGTACAAAAACACCTTGTTTGTCTTTGTTGCCGATCACGGACACGCTACTCCAACAAATGTTGATCCGGGGTCGGGTAAATTTTACCGCATTCCGTTGTTGTTTTTTGGCGAACCGTTGAAAAAAGATTACCGAGGCAAAGAAAATGCTTTTGTCGGTTCGCAAGCTGACATCGCAGCAACATTGATTCACCAGTACAAAGGCGATACAAAACGTTATCCTTGGAGCAAGGATTTACTCAATCCAAAAGCACCTCAATTTGCGTTTCATGCCATTATTCGTGGATTTGGCTGGGTAACACCAGTAGGGAATTTCACCTATTACATGGAGCAAAAAGTCAACGGAGATAATAGTTTTTCTCCAACTGATTACCCGCAAGAAATGAAACGTTGTAGTTGGTTTTTATCAACTATTTATGAAGAATACAAGCAATTATAACTATGAGTGAACCATTGATCAATATCCGAAATTTAAGTTTAGAGGAATTAACGCTACAAATCACAGGATTTGGAGAACCGAAATTTCGTGCGAAACAGGTTTATGAATGGTTGTGGAAGAAAAATGCACGTTCGTTTGATGAAATGGCAAACATTGGTAACAAACTACAATCTTTGTTAGCAACACACTATTTTATAGATGCCATTTCGGTTGAAGATAAACAAGTTTCAAGCGATAAAACGATCAAATGTGCTTTTGGAGTCGGCGGTCAAAATCAAGTGATTGAAGGTGTCCTCATTCCTTCCACTTCACGCATGACAGCTTGTATTTCATCGCAAGTAGGTTGTAGTTTGTCGTGTGCTTTTTGTGCAACCGGTCGTTTGAAAATGATGCGGAACCTTTCATCAGGTGAAATCGTTGATCAAGTAATGTACTTGAAAAACCTAGCACAAAACCATTACAACACTCCCCTCTCAAATATAGTTTATATGGGAATGGGTGAACCTTTGTTAAATTACAAAAATGTAGTTCGCAGTATTGAAATCTTGACCGACGAACAAGGAATTGCAATGTCACCACGCCGTATTACTGTTTCAACGGCTGGAATTGCTAAAATGATCAAACAATTGGGTGACGATGAAGTGCGCTTCAACCTTGCACTTTCGTTGCATGCTGCGAATGATGCCAAACGTTCCAAAATAATGGAAATCAACGATTCTAATAACTTAGATGCTTTGTCAGAAGCGTTGGTTTACTTCCACGAAAAAACTGGTTCTCGTGTTACTTATGAATACATCATTTTCAAGGATTTCAACGACGGAATGGAAGACGCTCGTGAACTGGCGAAATTTTGCAAAGCAGTTCCGTGTAAAATCAACATCATCGAATACAATCCGATTGATAATGGGATTTACCAGCAAGCAGACCGGGAAAAAGTTGATGCGTTTGCAAACTTCCTTTCGGAAAAATGTAACTTGATTGTCAATGTGCGCAGAAGCCGTGGAAAAGACATCGATGCAGCTTGTGGTCAACTAGCAAATAAAAATAAATTAATCGATCAACGGGTTTTAAAAGCTTCGGCTAACTAACGATTTCTACTTAATTCACAATAAAATTAAAATATCAATTTGTTCGCGCGTATTTTGGAGTAAATTTGTACTATGATGACTGTCAAGCAAATTTTAATTCCTATTGAGGAAGAAATGCAACTTTTCGAAGTACGTTTCCGCCAAAGTATGCAGTCAAAAGTGCCGTTATTGGACAAAATAACTCATTACATCATACGCCGAAAAGGCAAACAAATGCGTCCCATGTTCTTGTTTTTAACCGCGAAAATGCTCGGTGAAATCAACGACAAAACATATCAAAGTGCATCTTTAGTCGAATTGCTACACACAGCAAGTTTGGTTCACGACGATGTCGTAGATGATGCGAACGAACGCCGTGGTTTTTTCTCCGTCAATGCTTTGTGGAAAAACAAAATCGCTGTATTGGTTGGTGACTTTATGTTGTCGCGCGTGTTGTTACATTCGATCGAAAACAACAACATTCGTGCGTTGCATATCGTAGCGCGTGCCGTTCGTGAGATGAGTGAAGGCGAATTGTTGCAAATTGAAAAAGCACGTAAATTAGATATAACAGAAGCGGTTTACTTTGAAGTTATCCGTCAAAAGACAGCGAGTTTGATTGCAACGGTTTGCGAAGCTGCTGCTGCCTCCGTTGACCGAGAAGACATGGCGCCAACCATGCGTCAATTTGGCGAGTTAGTTGGATTAGCTTTCCAAATTAAAGACGATATTTTCGATTATGGAACGCCAGGAAATATTGGGAAACCAACAGGAAACGATATCCGTGAGCGCAAAATGACCTTGCCATTGATTTATGCTTTAGAACATGGTTCTCCAGCAGTTCAGAAAGAATTGAAAAACATTGTCAAACGTTACAACGAAGATAAAAAACACGTTGCGCGCGCTATCCAATTAGTCATTGAAGCTGGCGGAATTGCTTATGCTCATGACAAAATGATGCGTTTGAAAGACGAAGCCTTAGCGTTGCTTGAAAACATTCCTCATTCACCAGCCAAAGAAGCATTGATTGGTTTGGTCGAATATACCGTCTATCGCGAGAAGTAAGGAGTTACTTCAACTGTTCTTCTTGTTCAATGAATTCCAGATCGGCATCTTTTTCCCAGATTTCCATTTCACACGGTTTGCAGTTGAATTTCAATTTGTATTCGTTTTCACCGTGCTTCAAGGTTAACGGCTCCACAACTTTCTCTCCCATAGTATCGCGTTGAAAACGTGCACATTTCCCCAATTCATATTTGACGCAATATTTGGTAGTCATCACCCGCGATTTCCCTGGATCCCATTGAATCTCAAAAGCTTTCTCAATTTCAGTCACTCCATGACGTTTGTAGAATGCGCGTGCCAATTGATTGGAAACGTTGTAGGTGAAATCTAATTCTTTGACTGGATAAGGATGATCTGTTTTTGTGATTTGAAAAGTCTCACGATGGTATTCAGCAACGCGAACTTCTATTAATTGTTCGAGCACTGCGCGGCGCATTTCATTTATTTTTGCTGTTGGCAAGAACCAATTATCGGTAAATTGAATGTTGATTTCGTCAACTATAAATGGTGTGTTCCCCGTTTTGGATAAACTTTTCTTTAATTCATCTATGATGATAGTACCTTTGGTCGATGGCGTTTTTTCACTGATTAATTCAGTCATTGTTTGGTGTCCATCTTCATCAATAACAGTCAATTGAAAACCTGTTTCTATTTCAGTTAATGCAAACGTGACGCCAATTTTACGTATCGTCGCATCTTCGCGCTCCACTAATTTATTGAATGCAGCATCCGAATTACGGTATATTTCAGTTCCAACAGCTATTTCTTTGTAATTATTTGGAACAACTAAATTATTCAAAACCACATTGATTTGAATGCCATCTGATTCATTAGCAGCATTGATGAAATACAACCCATCTCCGTTGTTTAACTGATCTGCATTTTCAATAAAATAGCCTTTCGGCGTTGTTTCAATAACTTTACCAATGTATTGACCTTTTGATTTTGGACTTTCCCACGAACCAATTTTTTCTGTTCGTTTGTTAACAAAATAATCCGTGTACCCGCGGTTAAAACTTCTATCCATTTGCGGATCGAAATTGAAAAATGTTCGTCCAGAAGAGGCTTTGGTAAATGATGGGTTATCTGCTAAAAAAGCATCTAATTTTTGGCGCAAATAAGAAACGTTGTTCTTTACATACACCAAATCTTTTAAACGCCCTTCGATTTTGAAAGATGTAATTCCCGCTTCAATCAAGTTGGGCAACTGATCCGATAAGTCCAAATCTTTGATGGAAAGTAAATGACTGTTTTCAATCAAGGTTTTACCAGTACCATCAACTAAATGATAAGGCAATCGACAGTTTTGCGCACATGAACCACGGTTCGCACTGCGTTCTCCACCAGCAATACTCATGTAACAATTCCCGCTAAAGGCAACGCATAGCGCTCCTGAAACAAAGAACTCCAATTCAACATCAGTTGCTTCGTGAATTTCTTTTATTTGATCCAAATTCAATTCACGCGCTAACACAACACGTTGCATTCCTGCATCTTTCAAGAACTTGACATGCTTTGGATCGCGGTTATTAGCTTGCGTGCTGGCATGTATGACAATTGGTGGCAAGTCCATTTCAAGTATGGCCATATCTTGCACAATCAATGCGTCAACGCCAATGTCGTATAATTGATAAATCAACTTTTTGCAATCTGCTAATTCGTGGTCGTATAAAATGGTGTTGATGACAACAAAAACTTGTGCTTTGAACAAATGCGCATACTTAACTAATTCAGCGATATCCTCGATTGAATTCGTTGCATTTGAACGTGCACCATACTGAGGCGCACCAATATAAACAGCATCCGCTCCAGCGTTAATTGCAAACATTCCTTGCAATAAATTTTTAGCCGGTGCGAGAATCTCAACTTTCTTTTTCATAGATAGTACAAAATTCAGTAATTATTTTGCAGAAACCAACAAGAAGCATGGAAACTTTTCGAAAAGTAAACTTCGGTTTTAATCCACCCGAGCACCGTTTTCTTTTGCTGTTGCAATCCACAAAGACATCAACGCATGCGTATCAGCACCAATTGCTTTTGCTAATAAAATTGCCAAGGCCATCACCTGCACACTTGAAGCACTTAACTTATTGATTGATAAATCACTGAAGTGTTCAGATTCAATCTTATCTTGAATGATGTCGTTGTGCTTTTGAGCGAATGTTAATGGATCGATAATTTCCAGTGAAATATCAGGTAGCACAAGGGTTTCTAGCCAGTTTTTCGGGATTTCTTGTAGTAACTTTTCAATTGGTAAGGAAGCTATTCGGTTCCATTCACTTAATGTTTTTATATCACCCAATTCAACTAAACCATTATCTAACAACAACATAAACGAACAATCAGCAATGTTTTGCATGACTTCTAAATAAGCATCTTGTGCACGTTCATATTGCGCTGTCTCTTGTTCTTTTAAATACGTTTCTACTGCAATTGTTGGTAAATTGAGTACTTCTTCGCAACCCGACAAGCAAGGAAAAGTTGATCCTTCGTGGACATAACTAATCGCATTATTTTGAATCTTACGAGCAAGGGGAAACAAGCGACAAGCCAAAGGTCTTCCTTTGTGAACACTACATCCCATATTGTCAACATACAAGTTACAAGCTTTTTTTTGGTTCATCTCTTGACCAGCAAACAACAAACGAATCCCACCCCAATCACAAAAGTTATTGCTAAAATCCGATGGAGCAATACCTTTTTCCAAAGCTAACATGCGTAATTCCCAAGGATTGAGCAAAACTTGATTCCCATGGCAACACGTCCCTTTTCGGGAACAGGTTAATGGGAGTTTGTCAGCTAATTGAAGTAATGTATGTTGCATGTTTGCGAATGAATGAAGCTTCGGCTAAAATACCAAATTAATCACTTTTTTTTGATTTTTCCACCAACTTCTGATATTTCAGCAACGTTCCTTTCATGGAAGTTGGGAATTTTGATGCAACTTTGTGTATCTTTGAACTGAACAAGACAAAAAAGCTATGAAAAATATTCGTTTGATCTATTCATTACTATTCATAACCGGTTTATTAATAACAAGTTGTACTAGTTCACCTGAACCTAAAAAAGAAGAAAACCGTTCGGATTTGGTTGTGATCAAAAATGGTGTTTACACCGAATTTTATCCAGGTAAAAAAGCAATTAAATTCCGTGGTCCACAAAACAAAGCTGGACAGCGTAATGGAAGATGGTATTTTTATTCTCAAACTGGTGATGAGCAATCGTCTACCGAATATACTGATGGCAAAAAAAACGGATTTACTTTTGTACGTTATCCAAACGGAGCAATGCGCTACACTGGTGAATACACGAACGATATTGCATCTGGATTATGGCGTTTTTACAAACAAGATGGAACAATCGAATTTGAAAAAAATTACGCAACCGAAGTTGAATAAACGTGTCACGCATTCCCCCACATATCATTGATGAAATCATGCAAACCTCTCGGATTGAAGAGGTTATTGGGGAATTTGTGAATTTAAAACGTGCCGGATCCAATTTAAAAGGATTGAGTCCCTTTGTGGATGAGCGCACTCCTTCGTTCATGGTTTCGCCAGCAAAGCAAATTTTCAAGTGTTTTTCTTCTGGAAAAGGCGGAACGGTTGTTACATTTTTGATGGAGAAAGAACATTTCTCCTATCCGGAGGCCTTGCGTTGGTTAGCCGATAAATACAACATCGAACTTCCTGCAGACGAGCCGCAAACAGCTGAAGAAATCGCTGCGATTACCGAACGAGAAAGTTTGTACATCATCAATGAATTTGCAAAAGAACACTTCCTTGCTAACATGCACGAAAATCAAGAGGGCCAAGCAATTGGACTGTCTTATTTCGAGGAGCGTGGTTTTCGACCAGATATCATAAAAAAATTCCAATTGGGTTATTGCTTGAACAAAGGCGATGACTTCACCAAAGCTGCATTAGCGAAGGGTTACAAACTCGAATATTTGGAAAACGTCGGTTTGGTAAAAACAAAAGACGAACGCCATTTTGACTTTTTCCGTGGACGTGTGATATTCCCTATACATTCCATTTCAGGCCGTGTTCTTGGGTTTGGTGGGCGAACATTAATTACCGATAAAAAAATCGCAAAATATTTCAACTCGCCTGAAAGTATCATTTACAATAAAAGTGAAATTCTTTACGGCTTGTTTTTTGCAAAAAGTGACATTATCAAATACGATCAATGTTTCTTGTGCGAAGGTTACACAGATGTGATTTCGATGCACCAAGCTGGCGTTACCAACGTTGTTGCTTCATCAGGTACATCTTTGACGAAAGAACAAATCAAATTAATCAAACGCTACACGCAAAACATCACCATTCTCTATGATGGCGATGCTGCGGGTATTAAGGCATCTTTCCGAGGAATTGATTTGATTTTGGAAGAAGGCATGAATGTGAAAGTGTTGCTTTTCCCTGACGGAGACGACCCCGATTCGTATTCGAAAAAAGTCAGCACAACTGAGTTGACAGACTTCATCAAAGCAAACACGCAAGATTTCGTTCGTTTTAAAACAGCGATGTTGATGAAGGAAGGTTCAAATGATCCGCTTCAATTGGCACAAATGATTCGTGAAATCGTACATTCTATTGCTTTGATTCCCGATCCAATTACCCGCTCCGTCTATGTTAAGGACATTGGTAAAGAGTTTGGTATTGACGAAGCTTTGATTCTCAACGAGTTAAATAAAACGCGCAAAACACAACTAGCTAAAGAAAACAACGAACCACAAATAGCGACAAATCCAGCGCTAACTGATACGTTTGTTCAACCAATACCACAAGCGCAAACTGCGACAAAAGTCAAGCCAGCGTTTCCCTTTGAAGAATTCGATTTGTTGCGTATCTTGGTGAAATACGGTCAATTAGCTGTAAAAACAGAACATTTGGACGAACAAGGTGTGAGTCATCAAATTGAAGTTTCGGTCACCGAATTGATTTGTCACGAATTAGAAAAAGATGGTTTGCAATTAAGTCACCCCCTTTTTCAACGAATTTTCGAGCACATTAAACAAGGTCTGGACAACAAGACATTATACAAAACGAGTTATTGGTTGAAACATCCAGATCAAGAAATTGTGCAATGGGTTTCATCCATAGAAACAGACTCTCATGAATTAAGTCCGCAATGGTTATCAAAATACCACGTTGAAACCAACTCAGAAGTAGATAAATTAAAGGCTGCCGTAATGGGAAGTGTTTATGCTTTTAAACAAGCTCATATTTCAAACCGCATTGCAGATATACGTTTAAAACTTGCCGATATTGATCCAACTGAAAATGAAAAAATGACGGATTTATTAATGGAGCAACTACTATTAGAACGTGTAAAAATGGCAATTTCTCAAAAAATTGGACGAACAATAACGCCACAATAAAATGTTAGAAAAACTATTCAAATTTGGACCTTACGATGTTTGTTTGTTGAACATTATTACCATAGCCATTTTACTTGTTGCTGCATACATTTTACGTAAGATTATTCAACGTAATTTGAAGCGCTATTTATCGGAAGCAAACATTCGTTTGGAAGGTAAAAAGGCAATTTATTTACGAATTTTCTCCCAAAGCGTTTATGTTTTAGCGGGATATTTAGCGATTTTGAGTTTCAATATGAACAATCACGACGTTTCATTTCGTGAGTTTTTGGACTATAAGTTCATTGATACATCAAAAATAAAGTTAAGTTTTGAAAATGTAATCTTAGTTATCGTAACGATATATTCGGCCAAACTAATGGTCAACATTATTCGCTTGGTGCTTCAACGTCGTTTTCGAAAAGACACCAATTACGATAGAGGTACGGAATATGTGTACATGCAAGTTACCAAGTACATCGTTTATACCATTTCTATTTTTCTATGTTTGGGCGCATTAGATGTGCAATTGGGGATTTTCTTAGGTGGTTCTGCTGCCTTGTTGGTTGGACTTGGTTTAGGAGTTCAGGATGTTTTCAAAGACATGTTTTCTGGTTTTGTATTGTTATTCGAAGGAAGTATCCGTGTTGGTCACGTAATTGAATTTCACGATGGGAAATCCGCTGAATCCATAGTTGCTAAAATTTTAAAAATCAATGTACGAACAACACAAATTGAAACGAGAGATGGAAATGTATTGATTGTACCGAACACGAAATTAACCCAGGAATACATTGAAAACTGGAGTCATGGAACAAGCTTATCTCGTTTTCGAATTCCTATCACAGTTCAATTTGGATCGGACACACAGTTAGTAAGTGATTTGCTTACGCAAGCTGCCATGAGTCATCCGAAAGTAAAAAAGACAGAACCTGTTCAGGTACGTTTGGTGAAATTTGGAGACAATGGCCTAGAAATGGAGCTGATATTTTGGGCAGATCAAAACTGGGACATTAATGAATATAAATCAGACATCCGCTTCGAAATAAATCGCTTATTCAATCATTATAAAATTGTTATTCCTTATCCACAAAGGGTGTTGCATCAGGGGAAATAATTGGAAGATTGAAGATTGAAGATTGAAGATTGAAGATTGGAAGATTGAAGATTGGAAGATTGAAGATTGGAAGATTGGAAGATTGGAATCTACAAACTTCACCATGAAGAATAGTTGATTAACTCATAACTTTTAGAATATTATTACATTTGCAACCTATGAAAGCAGAAATTAAAGAATTAATGAATGCGATGAGCAAACGCTTTACATCGCACCCGTGGCACGGTATTGAAATTGGTGAAAAACAACCAGCAATCGTGAATGCATTTATCGAAATTATTCCAAGTGATGCCATCAAATACGAAATTGATAAAGCATCGGGTTACATTATGGTGGATCGACCACAAAAATTATCCAACCACATGCCTTGTTTGTATGGTTTTGTACCTAAAACATACTGCGATGAAGAAGTAGCTTCTTTTTCACGTGAGAAAACAGGACGAACTGACATCACTGGTGATGGTGATCCATTAGATATTTGTGTGTTATCTGAAAGAAGTTTCAATCACGGAAATATTTTGTGTGAAGCAAAAGTGATCGGTGGATTTAGAATGTTAGATGGCGGAGAAGCTGACGATAAAATTATTGCAGTTTTAAAGGGAGACCAAGCATATGGTGAAGTTTCAGATATCAGCGAAATGCCGAAATTGGTTATCGACCGCGTACGTCACTTTTTCTTGACATACAAAGATTTAGATGGTGCTGCTAAAAACGTTGAAATCACTCATGTTTACGGAAAAGATGAAGCATACGAAGTTATTCGTCGTTCACATTTAGACTACACAAATAAATTCGGGAATGCAGACGACAACTTGGCTGCTGCACTTGAAAATCTTTTAAAATGATGATAAAAAAAATTCTTTTGTCTGCTACAGTAGCATTCACGTTTACTGCATTTGGACAATTAGCGCCTCAAGCAAGTCCATTGTGTAAAGTCGAGCAACGTATCGGTTTGTCAGATGTTACATTAAACTATTCGCGACCAAGCAAGAATAACCGTACTATTTTCGGTGATTTTTTATCGTACGATGAAATTTGGAGAACAGGTGCAAATGAAAACACAAAATTTACCACTTCGGATGCGTTGATTTTTGGTAAAGACACATTAAAAGCTGGAACCTATGCGTTGTACACCAAACCTGGTAAAAATACATGGGACATCTATTTCTACAAAGACGCGACAAACTGGGGGACTCCTGAAACTTGGAAAGAAGAGTTGGTTGCAGTTCACCTAACTTCAAAAGTAATTGCTTTAAAAGATGTGGTTGAAACGTTAACAATTGGATTCGATCAATTGACTACAACAGGTGCGATTTTGTCTATTTCATGGGACAAAACGCGTGTTGAAGTTCCCTTTTCTGTTCCAACAGATGCAAAAGTTCAAGCCAACATTAAAAAAATCATGGCAGGTCCTAGTGCAAACGATTTGAACGGGGCAGCTTGGTATTATTACCAAAACAAATTGGACTTGAAACAAGCATTGGAATGGGCAACAAAAGCTTGTGCTTTACGTCCAGAAGCATATTGGATGTTGAAAACAAAAGCATTCATTCAAGCTGAATTAGGTGACAAGCAAGCAGCGATTGAAACAGCTAAATTAGGTTTAGTTGGTGCAACAAAAGCAAATAATTCAGATTACATCAACGTTTTGCAACAAGCAATAACGGATTGGTCAAAATAAAAGCAGTAATACGCTAAAATAAATTGAGAGTTGATGAAAATCAACTCTTTTTTTTTATATTTAGTTTAAACTTTAATCTAGGATTCATGTTTCGTTTTCTGAATATGCTTTGTTTGTTACTTTGTCTTTCTGGTTTTGGACAAACTACTGTTTCAGAAAAAACAATTGATTTTGGCGACATCACATCGGTTTCATTGCGTTATTACGATTTAAGCATACAGAATTCGAGTGATAAACCTGCTTATATTTTACGTGTCGAACAAAGTCCAGAGCTTGTTTATAACATCAGTACTGACATCATTTATCCTGACAGTACCTTTTTCATGCGTATCCAGGTAAATCCAAAATCGAAAGGTCGATTTAATTATGTTTTACGCGTTTATTTCAGCGATCAATTAACACCTACCGAACTTCGTATTAAAGGAAATGTTGTCGAATTACCCGATTATTCTCAGACAATCTATACCAAATGTCCCGATTTCAAGTCAACTCCTACCCTGCTAGCTAAGACAGACTTGACGGTAATCACTGTTGATAAATTAACGGGAGCTCCCTTATCACGCACAAGTGTTGCAATCATTCGCAATGGAAGTCCTGCTGGAGCTTGGATAACTGGCAAAAATGGTTCCTTTACGACAAATACACCTTCTGGTTATTTCTATTTTTTAGCTGCACACGAAGGTTATCTCAAAAAAGAAGCAGGTGTTTACATTCACCCAGAAATCACAGAAATCACCATTCCACTTACCAAAGACAGTTCGTTTATCTCGCCAATACCAGAAAATACGCCCATTACTGCAACTAGTGTTTCATTAACAAAAGAAGAAACTCAGCGCATTATCGAAACGCAATTAAATACCCCAACAATAGATTCGGCGACTTTAAAAAACATTCCAGAATTAGCTCAAATTCCTTTGACAGATTTTTCGAGCACTTATTTTAAACCTGTTAACGTCGTATTTGTGTTAGATATTTCAAGTTCGATGAAATTGGGCGAAAAAATGGATTTGCTAAAATATTCGATGAACCAACTCATTGATATGTTACGTCCGGAAGACCAAATGGGCATTGTTGTTTATTCAGACAACGCAAGTGTATATCAAGTTTCAACTCCAGGCGACCGAAAAGAAATATTGCGCAATTCCATCGACAAATTAAAACCAAAAGGAATGAGTGCTGGTGGAAAAGGTATTCAGTTAGGCTACAAGCAAGTAATGGAAAACTACGATAATAGCATAACAAACATGGTCATTGTCATAACTGACGGAGCATTTAACAAAGAATCCAACAATTATCAAAAAACCGTTCGCCGTTATGCGAAAAAGGGAATTATTTTGTCAGTTGTTGGTGTACAAACGACCAAAAAAGATGCGCTTTTAATGACCGAAGCCGCTGCTTTTGGTAATGGTCGTTTTATTGCTGTTCAAAAGTTAACGGACGCACACAATAATTTGAAACAAGAAATTCGAATAGCGACTTTTAGACGGTAACCTATAAATACTTACTTGCTTCGCGGTATGCTAACCCTTTGATTGGATAAGTTGTAAGGATTCGGCGTACTTCATCCGGATGAAATTTCGACAATTGACGTAACGACCAACCGATCGCTTTTTGAATGAAAAACTCTTTGTTTGGCAACATCTGTGCTATTAAATTTTCGAGGTAAGCAATATCAACAGCTTCTTTGTATTTCAATTGATAAATCAAGCAAGCTCTATTCAACCAAAAAGTTGGTTCATAGCGCCATTCTTCAAAGGTTTCATGCGCTTTTGCCGGAAAAGATTGCGCCCATTTACCCAGATAATTGGAAGCGATTGCGTCAACGGTATCCCACCACGATTGTTGTGCTATCAACCATTTCAATTCATCGGCATCTGCTTCGTCCATCCATTTTTTTGGCCATGAATTCAACCAATCTTGCGCAAAATAATGAAATTCACGTTCCTCTTTTGCCCACAACGCACGGATTAATTCCCAACGAGTTGCTCGGTTGTCCATTGCTTTCAATTGCAGTATGAACGGTTGCTGCAATTGACGTCTAACAGCCGCTTCCATTCCGAAGAACGAAAAGCGGTGTTTCATGTATGCTGCAACTGCTTCCGCTCGTTTTTGATCGCGGTTTGCAACTAAAGCA
>CALJKJ010000009.1 GCA_937973685.1 uncultured Flavobacteriales bacterium
AGCTTTCAAAAGCATTGGATGATCTAGAAGTAAGTGTGAAAGCTGGTAAAATGACTCCAGAAGATAAAACGGAGTTGAAATTAAATATCGGTAAAATTCCACAAATCATGTTGGATAACACGGATAGAAACAGAACTTCACCTTTTGCATTTACGGGTAATAAATTTGAGTTCAGAGCTGTAGGTTCATCTGCAAACTGTGCTTCAGCTATGATTGTTTTGAATACGATTATGGCAAAACAATTGCAATTATTCAAAGCAAGTGTTGATGCGCGTATTGATAAAGGTGAAACAAAAGACGAAGCAATTTTAAAAGAGTTACAAATCTTAATCCGCGATTCGAAGAAAATCAGATTTGAAGGAAACGGTTACGGAGACGAGTGGGTAGAAGAGGCTTTGAAACGTGGATTGAATAATTTGAAAGATACACCGCGCGCATTAAAAGCATGGAGCGACAAGAAATTTATTCAGTTATTTGAAGAAATGAATGTATTGACTGCACGTGAATTAGAAGCTCGTCAGGAAATTGAATTTGAGAGCTATATTTTGAAAATTCAAATCGAAGCACGTTTGATGGGTGACTTGGTTCAAACTCATATCATTCCAGCTGTTGTTGAATATCAAAATAGATTATTAGCGAACATTCAAGGTACAATGAAAGCAATGGGAGATAAAGCAGGAAAAGAAATTGCTGCAACTCAATTGGATTTATTGACAAAAATCTCAACGCACTTGAATAAAATGAAATCTACTTGTGATGAAATGTTACAAGCTCGAAAAGTTGCGAATAAAATCGAACATGCAGAAGAAAAAGCAATTGCTTATTGCGATGATGTACGCGTTTATTTTGATGAAATTCGTTACCATGCTGATAAATTAGAATTATTAATTGACGACGAATTATGGCCTTTACCAAAATTCCGTGAAATGTTGTTCACACGTTAATTCAATCTGGAAATAAACTGAAAGCCTCTTGTTCTTAACTTGAGGCTTTCTTTTTTTAGTTCTTTATAAACTATTCCTTATTTTTGTTGTTGTAGGCTTATGAAACAATTCGAAATTCCAGCATTTTATCGTTCACCGATTATTAGTCAGGTGAAAACATACCGCAAAGCGCAAGATCCGCGCAAAAAAGATTTTACACCTACTGTGTTGGATTTTGGAAATGTTCAATTGTTCATCGCACGTCACTTCGGATTTTGTTATGGAGTTGAAAATGCAATTGAAATTGCATACCGCGCAATAGCAGAAAACAAAGGAAAGCGTATTTTTTTATTGAGTCAAATGATTCATAACCCAAGTGTAAATGAGGACTTGATTCAAAATGGCATCCAATTCATTCAAGATACAGCTGGAAAACAATTAATTGCTTGGGATGATTTAACACCAGATGATGTTGTTATCATTCCTGCATTTGGAACAACCTTAGAGATTGAACACGAATTAACTTCTCGTGGAATTAATGTGACAACTTATAATACGACATGTCCTTTCGTTGAAAAGGTATGGAATCGCTCTGAAAAATTAGCTGCAGATAATCATACGTTGATCATTCACGGAAAATACAACCACGAAGAGACACGAGCTACGTTTTCGCATACTGTTGCAAATACTCATGCAGTTATTGTGAAAGATATGCATGAAGCCATTTTATTGGGACAATTTATTACAGGTGATCAACCTGCAGCTCGCTTTTATGAGTTGTTTGCAGGTAAATATTCAGCAGGTTTTGATCCAGAGCAGCATTTGAATAAATTAGGTGTTATCAATCAAACAACGATGTTGGCAACTGAAACACAAGAAATTGCTGAATATTTAAAAGCATTAACTGAAAAAGTTGCCTTGGAAAAGCAAGTGGAAAAATCGTTTTCTGATACAAGAGACACGTTATGTTATGCAACCAATGATAATCAAAGTGCAACAGTAGGTTTGATGGAAGCACCGATTGATCTTGCAATTGTAGTAGGTGGTTACAATAGTTCAAATACAACTCATTTGGTTGAATTGTTGGAACAAAAATGCCCGACTTATTTCATTAAAGATGCGAGTGAGATTTTAGCGGATGCATCCATTAATTCATTTAATATTCACACCCACCAAATAGACAACATTCCCAATTGGTTCATGAATGAAAAGTCCAATTTGAACATAGCAATTACTTCTGGTGCTTCTTGTCCAGACGCAACAGTTGATCAGGTCATTCAAGTTGTTTTGTTACATACAAATGCTACAAAGTCAGTAGCTGAAGCGCTTTCTCTTTTGTCTTAAAGATTGAACATTATTATTGTTTCTTGCAAGTAGAAATACCAAACGGTAAATAGAGCGGACAAACACGAACCAAACTTGTTAGTGCAAAAATTACTGCAACGAGCATTAATAATAGAGCGCTTGTTCCGTTTATCATTCCAATTCCATAAAATAATACAATTAGAGCTGCAACTATCAAGCGAATAACTCTATCTACGTTTCCAACATTCTTTTTCATAACTTACTTTTTTATAAACGTAGTTAACTAAACTAACTTAAGTTGTAACTTATGTTACAGAATGTAGCAAACAAAAAAAAGCAGGAATAGATCCTGCTTTTCTTAGTTAATTCTTAGTCGAGTTTTAAAATCCACACTTTTGGATGATCGACTACATATTTTAATTTTTCAGTCACTGCCTCAGCGCGTTCTTTTGTATAGTATACATATACTTCACGAACACCTCTTGTTTTGTTCCAAAGGATAGCTGTTTGTGTGATTCCTGAATTAATACATTCAGCTTTATAATTTAACGCATTGTTTTCAACTCCGAAAGCACCAACAACAACGTAGAATCCTGCTTGTGCTTCGTTGCCATTCTCATCAACGAAATCTGCTTTACTACCTGAAATTACTTTTTCATTTGTTGGTAATACAGGTTTTTCGTATGGTTTAACTTCTTGTATTTGTTGTTGATTGTTGTTTAACTGAGCATTTTTCAATTGTTGTTGGGTATTGTTCAATTCGTTTTTGATAGCATTTTGTGCGTCAATAGTTGAATTAACATTTTTAGATAACTCATTTAGTTTTGAATTAGTTTTTTCTAATTCTGATTTCAATGAATCTGTTTGTTCAGTCAGTGCCTCTATTTCATCAATATTATCATTTACTTTCTTATTGTTCAAGTCCATTTGTTTTTTCAATTCTTCATTGATTAATTGTTGTGCTTTGTCTTTTTCACCAAAACGATAACTTAACACAATTTCTGAAGAACGTTTGCTGTAATTCGCAACTTTAGAAAGTACAAAATCGTGTGCATATCCGATAGAAAAATTATCCATACGAAGACCTGCACTAACTGCGATTGCATAATTACTGTGGTATGTTACTCCAAACCAAGCTCTTTTTTTGAAATCAAGAACAGCATTGATATCATATTGAACAGGAGCACCTTTAACAGCTCTGATCATTACTAAAGGATAGAAAACATTTTTTCCGTTTTCACCAAAAACGAATTCATATTTTAATGTTGAACGAATATGACGTTTTGTTGAATATATTAAATCTTCTCCAGTATTAGTTGTGAAAATGGGTTCGTTTGCAAGTAATTGAGGAATTGCAAAACCAAATTGTAATTTCTTTACATTCAGTGCTAGACCAAAGTCAGCATTGAAAACAGTTTGATTTTGACGGGGACCATAAAGTATAACATCGTTTTGATCAACAACTTGTGCTTTATCAAAATCGATACGGTTGTTTTGAATTCCTGCTGCCAAACCAAAACGCAAATTAGATTCATTACCAAGTTTTAGAGAATATGCATAATTCACCATAAAATTAGTACGCGCCAATATAGAAGTTACGTCATTCAAAGCAGTAAAACCAATGCCAAATTTTTTACTTAGTGTCGGTCCGTCAAGAGATAAATAACTTGTTTGAGGACCTCCATTTAATCCGGTAAATTGACTTCGATGTGACAAGAAAGCTTGTGTGTTTTCTCCACTTCCAGTTAATGCTGGATTCACTGTCATCATGTTAATGTAGTAATGACTGCTAAAAGGCATTTGTTGACCAAAAGATATGGATCCAACTATTAGTACGTAACTTATTGAAATATATAATAATGTTTTCATGTTTTCGATTCTTAAATGTGATTATTTATTTCTTAAAATAGTTACGGCACCTTTATAGACTTTGTCGTTTGTTGCCAATTTCAAATAATAGTAATAAGTTGCATCAGGTAATTCTTTTCCTTTGAATTTTCCATCCCAAGTATTATCATAATTATCGTTACGGTATACTTCCATTCCTTCACGATTTATAATTGTCACGAATGTATTTGGATAATATGGTAATTTTGGTATTTCCCAGAAATCATTTGAACCATCTCCGTTTGGTGAAAACAGGTTCGGAATAAAGAAATCGGTTACAGGAATTACATTTACAGTTAACGTATCAGTATCGATACAACCATTAATGTCATAAACTGTTAAAATGTATGCTGTCGTATCTATAGGTGAAGCAAAAGGATTATATATCGTGCTGTCACTCAATTCTAAACCAGGGGACCAATCCCAAGTTGTAATTGCAACACCAGTTGCCTCTAATTGAATAGAATCGCCTAAACCAATAGTAACATCTGGACCTGCAAACGCATTTATTGAAGGATTGATTCCTATTGGGTCAACAAATAATTGATAAAATGCAGTATCACTTAAAGGGTTCGTACAGCTTGTATCAGAAACAATCATTGTGAAAAGAATTGTATCACCTGTATCAGCAAGAGAAGTTGTGTAAGTAGGGGATAGAATGGTTGTATCTGATAGTGTGCCATTTCCTGTAGTAGACCAATCAATTAAACCATTCAATGCTTGTGTTCCAGGAATATTTATTGCAGTTCCATTTGCACAGATGTTTGAACTTGCTCCTGCTAATGCAACTGGAAGTCCTGCAACATTAATAGCAATTGTTCCAGTTAACGTTTGTGGAGAACAGGCATTGTTACTAACAACTTCATATGTTAACAAAACAGTTGTACCTGCGTCAGCAATTGACGGTATATATTGAGGAGTTGTACCTCCCATATTTTGTAAAACACCACTTCCTGTTGTTGTCCAGCTGCTTATTGTCGCATTAGAAATCGTTAGTCCTGAGACATTAACTGTGTCATTTGAACAAATGTTATAATTTATAATAGCACTGTTTGCAGCAGGTATTGTATCAATAGTTAATTGAACAACATTTGACGAATCGATGCAAGATCCGTTTGTGACAACTCTTCGGAAGAAAGGTGCTGTAACTGTTAAAGCAGCAACATTGCTATATCCAGCTAAATTGTTTATGCCTGGAGCAGGTGTCCATGGACCAGAAGCTGATGGAGCATTTTCCCATGAGTAGTTGTATGCTGTTATTCCTGAATTGGTAAAGTTGGTTCCTGTAAATTGAAATGAAGTTCCATGACAAACTGTTGTGTCGTTACCAATTGTGTTATTCACTATTGAGTCAAGAACGGTTACATTACCTACAACAAGTGCATTTCCACATAATCCATTGTATTGAATGGTGTAAAAATAACTTCCAGCTGTTGTAGGTATTCCAAAAATAGATAAGGTATCAGGTGCGCCAGCTGTTATTGATGTACTTGCACCTATTGGTAAATCATATGTTGTAACAACACCACTAATTAAGTATTGAATGGTGTCTATTGGACTATTCATACAAATAAGTTGGTTATTAGTATAAGCAGGACTAATCAGCGTTATAAATGGACTTTCAACATTTATTGTACCTGTTAATGTATCTGGATTACAAACTCCACCGACTGTAATGGCAAAAAAGTTAAATGTTCCAGCTTGAAGAGGTGTTCCTGTTATTGTCAAAGTGTTTCCAGTTGTTGAGGTTGTAACGCCATTAGGTAATCCTAAAACCGTTATACCTGTAGCTGCTCCTCCAAATGTATAGCTGATTGTATTAATTGCAACATTTGTACATACCGTTTGACTGTCCGATAATGGAGCAGAGGCTAAGGTAATTGTTGGTGCAATTTGAACAAAAAGTGTATCACTGAAAATAGTGGCAGGACAAGCTCCACCGATTGTTGTCACATCATATGGGAATGTGCCAGCAGTTGTAGTTGAACCAGTAATCATTAATGTATCGGATGACATCATGGATGATATACCTACTGGGAATCCTGAAATTGAAGCAGATGTCGCACTTCCACCAATAATGAAATTTAAAGGAGATAGGTTTGTGTTTTCACAAACAGTTTGATGTTGACTTCCTACAACTGTTGCTAATGATATTGTAGGAATTGTATCAACATTTATTTGACCAATAAGCGTGTCTGGTGCACAAACGCCACCTGTTGTTACGACCATAAAGTTAGAACTTCCTACAGTACTTGGTGAACCACTTACAGACGCTGAAGATGATGAGGTTGCATAGAAAACATTTGAAGGTAAACCAGTTATCGTAACATTCGTTGCGCTTCCTCCAAATGTATATGTGATAGTCGTAATAGCTGAATTTAAGCAAACTGTTTGTGTGTCAGTGGCAGCAGCTGAACTTAATGTTAGCAAAGGAAGCGCATCAATTGTAATTGATCCAGTTAATGTCACTGAAGGACAACCAGCTCCTGTAGTAGCTACAGTATACGAATGAATTCCTGAAACAGAACTACTTCCGGAAATTGTCATCACACCATTTGAGAATGTACCGTTGATCCCTGAAGGCAAGCCTGTGACGGAAGCTCCAGTCGCACTTCCACCAATTACATAAGCTATGTCAGTAATAGAATCATTAACACAGACTGTTTGAGCAGTTGTTGCAGCTGTACTTTGTAAAGTTAATACATGTGAAGTGTCTACAATAATTTGACCTGATAATGTATCAGGTGGACATGAACCACCAGTTGTAATAACTAAGTAATTATATGTTCCAACAGCTGATGGAGTTCCAAATATTGTTGCTGACAGTGACGTCTGAGCATTAAAAACTCCTGCTGGTAAACCACTAATATTAACACCTGAAGCACTTCCGCCAAATGCATAATTAATGGTTGCAATACTTGTATTTAAACAAACAGTTTGATTAGCTGTACTAGCTGCTGAGCTTAAAGATAAAGTAGGTGCAGGAAGGATTGTGACACTTCCTGAAGCATTTATCGGCGCACAAGACCCACCTGTTGTTGTAACTGAATAGGTGAATGATGCAGTAGGCGTTCCACTGATAGTTAATGTTCCACCAGATGCTGTTGCAGCAAAACTACTTGTCGCACCTGCATTTGCTGGACTGAAAGTTACAGTTGCACCAGTAGCACCAGTAACTGCATAGGTTATTGAGAAAGGGGTGTTGGCACAAACACTTTGATTGTTCGATCCAGCTCCAGATGTCAGCGTTATTGTTGCTGCAGGAATTACTGTTATATATCCTGTTTTTATCTCTGTATCAGAAGTTGTACTATTACTTGCCGTTAAAATTACTGCATAATTTCCTGGAGTACTGTAGGTGATTACCGGATTTGTAAGCGTAGAAGTTTGAGAACTTGCACCATCTATAAATGTCCAAGCATAAGATGTCGCTCCAGTAGAAAGATTGGTAAATGTGATACTCCCGCCAGAACAAATTGTTGTAGAACTTGCCATGAAATCAGCAACTTGGGAATAAGAATTAAGCGTTGTGATTAACGTAAGTAAAAGAATTAGTTTCTTCATATTTTGATTTTATTTATCTTCAATTGCTTAAAAGCATTACCTTTTAAGCAATTGAATTTTCAATTGCAAATATACTATTTTTATAGACATAAATTGAATAAAATGGTTGCTTTTCAATGATTTAAGTAGATGTACTTAATGTGTAATTTGAATAGTTTTTAATTGAAAATCAGTGGTCAAAAGTTCATATACTTTATGAGTTGGTAACCCCATAACATTAGCGTAACTTCCAATTATTTTTGTTATTCCTATCGCACCAATCCACTCTTGTATCCCATAAGATCCAGCTTTATCGAAAGGTTGGTAATTATCGACGTAATGATTGATGTCAGTTTGGCTTAACTTATTAAATGTAACTGCAGTTTTTTCTGAAAAAACAAGTTGTTTTTTGCTATTTCCTATAAAAACACCTGTAATTACATCGTGTTTATTTCCAGATAGGCTATTCAACATTGCTATTGCTTCTTCTTTGTTAGCTGGTTTACCTAGAATTTGGTTATCCAGAATAACAACAGTGTCTGCACAAATTAAAAGCTCATCGTTCGATAATTCAGGTAATAATGCGTTTGCTTTTTGTTTTGCTAAAAAAGTTGGCACTTCTTCACAGGTCATTTTTGAAGGATAACTTTCATCGGTATCCTTTGTTCGTACTTCAAATGTGAACCCCAAATTAGCTAACAATTCTTTTCTTCTAGGTGAACCAGAACCGAGTATAATTTTTGTATTCATGCTTATAAATAGAAGGGGAGTGTACAACCAATAACCATCGTTATTTTCAAAAGTCTATCAGCTAACTTTAATTGATTTGTATTAACCAAATAGATTGAAATTATCAAACAAATTGCCATTGATATGGTTGCGATTAAATGAAAAATAGGGAGGTATTTTAAATATTCAGCAACTAATATCGATGAAAAAGAAAGCGTTGCAATAAGTAAAATAGAAACAATTCGTTTGGATTTGGAAAGTCCTATTTTAATAGGGATAGTTGTAGCACGAAGCAATAAATCACCTTTCACATCTTCCATATCTTTAATAATTTCACGTATTAAATTAAGTATCGCTGCGAAAACTGCCAGAAAAATCACAAGATGAGTAGTTGTTGTTAAATCTACTTGTGCGACTTGTATGTGAGCCGAATTAATAAAATAAAGTGCACTAAGAATAGGTACAAGTCCTGTTAAAGCTGCAATAACAATATTACCTATTAGAAAGCGTCTTTTAAGTTGTGTAGAATATATCCATAACGCATTGATACTAAACAAGTGGATGAACAAATACCAAAACGAATGCTGTTTCCAGCTGAGATAAAGCGCAATTGAAAATGCTAAAAAATTTAATATCCAATGCAATACGATTGCTAAGCGGGGTTTAACAAATTTTCCTATGATGACTTTATTTGGTTTGTTTATTTTGTCTGCTTTCACATCAAAGTAATCGTTGATGATATTACCTCCAGCAGCGATTAAAACAGTTGAAAATACCAGTAAAAAAAAGTCGAGTTGTTCAAAAGCACTTTGAAAAAAAGGAACATCATTCAGTTCTTTCAAAAATAAAAACCGAATTCCAACCATCGTGAGTGCAATTACGATGAGGTTTATTGGACGAGTTAATTTTAGTAAATGCATCAGTTCAAAATTTTATATTCGGTACGTCTATTTTGTTGGTGTGCTTTTTCTTTTTCCTTATCAGTTTTCAATAAATTGATTGCTTCATCGTTTATTTTCGGTTGTGTTTCACCATAACCTTTGTATTGCAATCGTTTAGCTTCAATTCCTTGCGCAATTAAATAGTCAACTACTGCTTTGGCACGTGCTTCAGAAAGTTTCAAGTTTTCTTTTTCATCACCGCGGGTGTCTGTATGTCCGCCAATTTCGATTGTAAGTGCGGTATTTGCTTTTAAAAACGAACTTAACTTTGCAAGTTCTACAAACGATTCTTCTTGTAAAACAGCTTGATTCAGTGCAAAAAACACATTATTTAAAGTAACAGTTTCTATAGAATTTATTGGATTTAATGGAATGTCCATGTGAACAACTTCTTGATTTTCTGGTAGTTTCATATTGAAATTAGCTGAATAAAAAGTGTAACCTGGATAGCTTACATTCAATGCGTAGTCACAATTTATAGGCAATGAAACAGTGAAAATGCCTGTAATGCGATCTGCTTCAGCTCTGACGACTTCTTTGCCAGTTTTCAAATCGATTAGTGAAAACTTTCCTGGTAAAGGGTTTTTCGTCGTTTTGTCGTACACAAATCCATCAAAATAAAGTGTTTTGACAGGTTTAAATTGTTCAGGTAATTCGAAGTAGTAAATGTCTAAATCACCAAAACCTCCCGTTCTATTGGAGGCGAAAAATGCTAAATCACCCGTTGCGTCTACCATAAGTGAGTTTTCATCAAAACGCGTGTTGATTGGGTAACCGAGATTTACAGGCGTTCCCCAATTTCCGTTTTCATCCATGCGCGACATAAAAATATCTAGTCCACCTAATCCTTTGTGTCCACGTGATGAAAAATACAATGTTTTTCCATCAGGGTGAATTAACACCGATTCTTCTGTTTCATCTGTATTTATTGTGTTTGGAAGTCGGGTAGGAGGTCCCCAACGGCCATCATCTAATAAAGTTGAAACAAAAATGTCCGCATCGTTTTGTTGTTTTTTATTTTTCAATCCACGAATGAAATACAATGTTTTTCCGTCGGCTGAAAGAGAAGGTTGTGATTCCCATTTGTTGGAATTAACATAGCCTGGTAAATTTTCAGGATCGCTCCATCGGTTACCTAAACGTTTCGTTATGAATAAATCACAACTTCCTTTTCCTTGTCTGTTTTCTCCATATTCACCAGCATCATTCATTGCACAAGCGACAAAAATGAGACTTCGTCCATCAGCTGAAATTGCAGGAGCACCTTCGTTTTGAACAGTATTTATTGTTGCAGGCATAGGGAATGCTTTTTCCCACGTATTATTTTTAGACAAGTTAGCAACAAAGAAATCTTCTTGTTTTTTGTTTGGATTTTGAACCCGTTCATCTGTAACAAGACGTGTAAACAAAATGGTTTGACCATCAACAGTTATGGTTGGAAAATATTCTGGGTCTGCTGTATTGACGCCTGCACCCAAATTAATAGGATTAAATTGAACAGGATTTTTCATTGCGTTTAGTGCAAATTGAGCCGATTCAATGACGTGATAGGCATCTGTTACATAGTCTGGATTTGCATTTTTATTCCCAACAAATGTTGATAGTGTTGTGATAGCATCTTGGTATTGTCCAGTTTCAAAAAGCATGTTTCCGAGCAAATAATGGGTGGCACCAGATGGTGAATGATACGGATTTAATTGGATAGCTTTTTTGAAATGAAAAATTGCTTTTTCCACATTATTTGAGTAATCTGCAAAATCGCCAGCTAACAAATGTGCTTCCACAAAATTTGAATCTTTCAACAATGCTTTTTCAGCAAGTACTATTCCAGTGGCATAATCTGGTTGCATGGTAACGGGATTCAACTTTGCTGCTGGAGCTTTGCGTGCTTTTTCAAACAAAGCGATTGCTTTTTTATTCGTTGTGCTATAACCGGTTTGTGCGACAGAACATGAAACGAAAATGTGCAATATAAGGAGTGGAAGTAGTATTTTCATGTTACGGAATTTGAAGGTATTTGTGTGTTTGAAGCGATATTTTCCACTTGGGATTATTTTTTACATAGTCAACAATTAATGGTAAAAAGCGTTCTTGTTTTGACCATTCTGTTTGTAAAAACAGTAAACAATTATCGGAAACTTTTGCAGCATGTTCCTCCGCCCATGCGAAATCAGAAGGATGACTAATCACGACTTTCAATTCGTTCGCTTTGTCGTATGCTTCTGCAACGGGTGCTTTGAATTTTTTTGGTGAAAAGGTGTACCAATCAACCGCGCCAATTAATGGATGTGCTCCAGATGTTTCTATTGCAACATGTTTACCGATAGATTTCAGACCATCCACTAATGCAGTTAAATCGACCATAGCAGGTTCACCACCAGTAATCACAACAAGTTTTCCTGAAAATTTCGCTGCTTCTTCTAAAAGTGAGTTTACAGCTATTTTTGGATGAACAGCTGCATCCCAAGATTCTTTTACATCACACCAAACACAACCAACATCACAGCCACCGATACGAATAAAGTAAGCTGCTGTTCCAGTATATTTCCCTTCACCTTGTATGGTGTAGAAATGTTCCATTACAGGATATGTGATTGTTGCATTTTCTGACATAATTCAAATTTACGCAAAGAAATCATTACTACAATCTAAAAAAAACAGCTAGCACTTATTTTGCATTATCAATGAGATTAAAACACAAAAAAAAATCCCGATTTTCAAAAAGAAAACCGGGATAAATATGTTGAGAATTGACGATTATTTATTCATCAATTCAGCCATTTTTGCACCAATTTGAGCTGGCGAATCAACAACGTGAATACCACATTCTCTCATGATTCGTTTTTTTGCTTCAGCTGTATCATCATCACCACCAACGATTGCACCTGCGTGACCCATTGTACGTCCTTTTGGTGCTGTCTCACCAGCGATAAAACCAACAACTGGTTTTGTTCCGTTTTCTTTGATCCAACGAGCAGCGATAGCTTCTAAACTTCCACCAATCTCACCAATCATAACGATACCTTCTGTTTCTGGATCGTTCATTAATAGTTCAACAGCTTCACGCGTTGTTGTACCAATAATTGGGTCACCACCAATACCGATTGCAGTTGTGATACCTAAACCAGCTTTTGCAACTTGGTCAGCTGCTTCGTATGTTAATGTTCCTGATTTAGAAACGATTCCAATTTTTCCTTTTTTGAAAACAAAACCTGGCATGATACCAACTTTAGCTTCTCCAGCAGTAATAACACCTGGACAGTTTGGTCCGATTAAACGACAATCAAATCCTTTGATGTATTCTTTGGCTTTCACCATATCGTTTACAGGAATACCTTCAGTAATACAAACGATTACTTTGATTCCAGCATTAGCAGCTTCCATGATTGCATCTGCAGCAAAAGCAGGTGGAACAAAAATAATGGATACATCAGCACCAGTTTTTGCAACAGCGTCAACAACAGTGTTAAACACGGGACGGTCTAAATGCGAAGTACCACCTTTTCCTGGAGTTACACCACCAACAACGTTTGTGCCGTATTCGATCATTTGTCCAGCGTGAAATGTACCTTCACCTCCTGTGAAACCTTGTACAATTACTTTTGAGTCTTTATTTACTAGAACGCTCATTTTTGAGATATTAGATTCGTTTTTAAAATCGCATCAAAAGTAGGTGTTTCATTTTGCTTTATCAATGATTTTCAAGAAATAATATTGCTAAATTGAGATAGTTTCTTTTTTAAACAGCATACACACTAAATTTTCTTTATTTTCGTTAACCTTAAAAAAAATATTATGTACAGGATTAATGCTTTATTGATTGGTGCTCTTTTGACTGCATCACAACTAATTGCTCAAGAAAACACAACAGGTGCAAGCCGATTTGAATTGGGAATTTATCACAATATGTCGTCTGAATTACCGATTAATTTTTCGGCAGCTGTATGGAATAATGCTGTCCCGAATTTCAATCAAGTTGAATCAGGTTATATAGCACTTAATCAATCGGGGTATCAGTGGAATTATTCCAATCCGTTTACTTATTTGCGTGGGACATTTGGATTTGGGAATGCGACGAATGATGCTTGGGTAAAACCGAAATTAGCTTTTACTTTTGGTGGATTTAACACTATTAATTTGTCGGATAATTTCTCTCAAGAAAAACGTTTTGTATTCGATACACTAACATCTTCACAAACGGGAAATCAATATTTTATGGATTCAGTTTATCAGATTAACAGACACCGGAATTTTGAAGCAAAAATGATTTCGTTTGGTATTGGAGCACATGTTGAAAAAGCAATTACAAAACGTTTTTCAGCTGAATTCGGTTTTGATGCAATTTATTCCTTTTCAATGAATTCGAGAGTAAATGCTTATGAATTTAAATCTGCATATACTTCTCAAAGTAGTAATAGCATGTTTAGTTATTATGATAATTACAACAGTTATTATGGACAGGGTAAAAATATTGCTGTTTCTGATGCTGAAAAAATGAGTGTTTCGACTTTTATGTTGCAGTTGCCAATTGAATTCAATATGGTATTATCGACAAAAGCTAATTTTTTCAATCAAGTGAAATTGGGTGTAACGTACAATCCAACTTTTTCGTTTGCAACACTTAATGAAGTTAGGCGCAATTATTTCTCTGCGCCAGTTGGTGTTACGATGAAATATCACTTCAAATAAAATCAATAACTTCAATTTCAAATAGTAAAAGCGAATTTGCTGGAATTTTTTCCAAAGCTTGATCGCCATAACCAAGGTTTGGTGGGATGATTAAACGGATTTTAGCTCCTTTTTTTTGTCCCAGCAATCCTTCTTGAAAACCACCAATTAATCCTTTCAGGTTTGCTTTCATTGTTTTTCCAGGTTCCGTTTGGTCGAATACTGTACCATTGAGTAAACTACCTTTGTACGATAAGGTAACAATGCTTTCGCGCACAATTGTTTCTTCACCTTCACCTAATTTTATTTGAGCTACACAAAGTCCAGATTCACTTTGCGTGACTTTCCAACCATTCTTTTTTGCCAGTGAAAGTGCGCTTTGTGCAAAAGATGTTTTTTGATCTTCAGAATAAGTTTTACAACTAAAAGTTACAATAGATAGAATTGCAATAAGCAATAAACTCTTAATTTTTTTCATAATTAAAATGTAATAGGAGAGACAATAAAACCTGCTTGTTGAAACAATGAAATCAATCCATCTTTTCCGCCTAGGTGACCTGCACCAACAGCAACGAAACAGGATTTACTTTTCGATTTATCTATTATTATTGGTAACCATTTTTTATTTCGTTGCACAATAAATTCATCTAATAAAGCGCTTGTTTCATTTGATTCATTTATGATTTTAGCTAAACCTTCAATATCTTGAGATTGGTATAATTGATATAATTCCGAATTTAATTGCTCATCTTTCTCCGTTTGACGCATTTCATTTAAAATCATTTCTCTCATGATAGAATCGGGTAATTGATTGAAAAGAGAAATTTGAAAAGCTATTGATTCGAGTTCACTTTTAAAAACACCTGCTTCATCGGCAAATTTCATTAATGCTAAATCTACCGTTACTGAATTGTTATTCAATGCTTTTAAACTAGATAGCTGCAATAAATTAAAGGGTTTTAATTGGCCATAATAGCTTTGAAACAATTCTGAATCTAATTCAGTTATTTGAGAACCCCATAAAATAACACTGTCTTTTTGACTATCTGTAAAAAGGTCAAATGTGTTTTTATCCTTTTGAAAAATCAGCTCAGTGATTAACTGCTTGTTGTCAACGTTTACAATTTCAAAAATTATTTCATCAGAACGCGCAATAGTTTTTTTGAGTTTTTTTGTGAAATGGAATATTGAATCAGGAACCAAATGTATTGTTCCGTATAAATATGAAGTTTTGTATCCGTCTTTTTTAACTTCGTATAACAAGCTTTTTGTCTGACCAAAGCATAGCGAAAAGCATGTAACGAATGAAGCAATCAGCAACGGTTTCATTTACAATGTAATTTCTGCTAAATAGTGTTCGTCTATTTCAACTACGCGAATGGCTTTCAAACCAACGTTTTTCGCTGCTTGAAAAAGGGAATCAAAATCGACATATAACCAATCAAACCAAGGTCCTTTTTCTTTTTTGTATTTCATTTGAAAACGAAAATTTCCATAGTATTCAGTATTTAGATCGACCCATAAAGCACCGTCTTCGTCTTCGTATAAATAACGAATGTCTGACGAATCGCATAAGATTTTACCCCCTGGTTTCAATAACGTTTTCGCATGTGCAAGTGTCGTTTCGAGGTTGGAAAGTTTACCTGCGATTCCAATTCCATTCATTAACATTAGAATAGTATCGTATTGTTTGTCTTTCAAAGAGAAGAAATTGATACGTTCTGCTTTCAACTCGTTTTCTTTTAAGTATTCAACAGCACCATGAGAAACATCAATACAATCGACATCAAAACCTTGATCTTGCAAATGCATCGCATGAATACCTGCACCAGCGCCAACATCCAAGACTTTTCCTTTTACACGTGATAATGCATTTTTCTCAATATCGGGCATGTCCTCGAATTTTCTAAAAAGCACTTCAAGAGGAATAATGTCATCGTCGCAAATATCTGAACAAACGATAATGTCTTCTGGTCTTCTCGTATCAGCATATTCCAAAATTGCTTTACCAATTGGATCTCCAAATTTTTTTTCTGTCGTCATTGTATTTTTTTTACCGCAACAAGCGATTAATAGTCATATTCTTCGTATCCCGAAAGGTCTTCTTCGTCGAAGCCATCTTCGAAATCATCATCAAATTCATTCATTTCATCATCATCTTCTTCGCCATGAAACGCATCTTCTTGAATCATTCTTGAATCCTCAGGAGGGGCTACACCAACGCTTAACAACACTTTTGGAGCTGTTATAACTTCGTCTGTTCGTTCGATTAATTCCAATAAGAAAATCCACATGCGCAGAAAATCGTAAACCAAAATTATTTTTTGATCTGCTACTTCGATAAAATCTGCAATAATTGCATCTTTCATGACACTCAGATCTTCTGATTCATCGTCAGAATAACGCATATCAAAGAGTCCAATTTCGTGACCTTTATCCCACTCATCATTTGACATGTAGAACGAAGCCATCTCATTTCCTTCAAAATTGAAAGCGTTTGTTATTGCACGAAACAATTCTTCGAAATTGCTTTTTTCATCGATTAAAATATCTCTAAAAACTTCTTGGTTTTTTTCAGAATCTAATAAAACACGAAATTTTAATGCAGCCATTTATGGATTTTTTTTACAAAGATATGAATTTTGTTTGGAGTGCTTGGGATAGGCGAATGATAAGTTTTTTAAATCTAATAGGAGGAAAGCAATTCAGTTAAAATAGTTACCCGGGTAAATGGTAGTAAAGCTGCAGACTGACCCTAAAATAGAATTAGTTACCATGGTAAATTGTGGTAAAGCTATAGCTTGATCTTTTTTATATAAATCAGTTTATTTAACCGCTTGTAATCCAAGCTCTTCTCCAATTGCAAACATCAACTTTTTCGCAGCTTCCAATTCATTCACAATTTCACCTTCTAAAATTGCTTCTTTGATACGTGTTTTAATTATTCCAATTTCTGCACAAGGCGTCAAGTTAAAGGTTTCCATAATTAATTCACCTGAAACAGGAGGTTGAAAGTTGCGTACATGATCTTTCGCTTCAACATCTTTCAATTTTTGCGAAACAATTTCAAAGTTTTTCTTGTATTTTTTTACTTTGAATTCGTTTTTGGAAGTAATATCAGCATTACACAGCAACATTAAGTCTTCGATATCATCTCCCGCTTCAAATAACAAGCGGCGAATTGCTGAATCAGTTACATGTCCTTTTACCAATGCAATTGGACGAAGATGCAATCGAACAAGTTGTTGCACATACTTCATTTTATTGTCGAGTGGAAGGCGCATGCGTTTGAATAGTTTTGGAACCATTCGTGCTCCTAAATCTTCGTGACCGTGAAAAGTCCAGCCAACAATTTCATCGAATCGTTTTGTTGGTGGTTTGGCAATATCATGTAGTATAGCCGCCCAACGAAGCCATAAATTAGTTGTGTTTTCTGAAATGTTATCTAATACCTCGAGTGTGTGGTAGAAATTATCTTTATGGGCTTTTCCATTTCTCGTTTCTACACCGCAAAGTGCCACCATCTCAGGAAAAAACTCATGCAGTAGTTTGGTTGAAAGCAGTAATTCAAATCCACGTGACGGACAATCAGATAAGATGATTTTGTTCAATTCATCCATGATGCGTTCTTGTGAAATAATTTGCAAACGCGATGCATTCGCTAATATTGCTTCCAAACTAGCACGTTCAATCTGAAAATTCAATTGTGTAGCAAAACGAATTGCGCGCATCATGCGGAGCGGATCATCTGAATAGGTCGTGTTTGGATCAAGCGGAGTTTTTAGAATACCTTTTTCCAAATCGTTCAAGCCATCAAATGGATCGATTAATTGACCAAATGTTTCTTTACGTAAGTCAATTGCTAAAGCATTTATTGTAAAATCTCTTCTTTTTTGATCGTCACTTAATGAACCGACTTCAATCGCTGGTTTTCTTGAATCTTCTTGGTACGATTCTTTGCGCGCACCAACAAATTCGATGTCTAAATCTTTGTAGTTAAATTGAGCTGTTCCAAAGTTTTTAAACAAGGAAACTTTTTTAACACGTAATATTTTCGCTGCTTCTTCTGCAAGTGCTAAACCATCGCCAACAACAACAATGTCAATATCTTTTGATGGTCGTTCGAGTAATAAGTCACGTACAAATCCACCGATAACATAGGCTTCTAAACCTTTTTCAGAAATGATTTGAGAAACAACCTTGAATACAGGGTGTTGAATTTTATGTGCGAAATTTTGCGTCTTCATTTGCCTGCAAAGATAAGACAACAAATCAAGTGATAAATCAAATCAGTTTTTTTTCGCGTAAACACTAAACTAAGCGACTGATTTACCAGTAATTGCTTCGTAAATCACAAACCACTCTTCGGTACTTAATTCAACAGATAATGCAGCTGTTGCTTGCTTCAATCGATCGATTTTACCGCTTCCTAAAATGGGAGCAATTCCGACTTGATGTTTCAAAAGCCATGCGTACGCAATTGTTTCTAGCGATAAAACACTTTTCTGTTGTGCAATTGCTGTAAGTGCTTTTCGAATACGAACGGATTTTTCATCCATTGCTGTTATTAATTTTCCACCTGCAAGTGGCGACCAAGCCATTGGTTTTATTGCGTTTTGTAATAAGAAATCACAATTTCCATTTTCAATATGCTCCAATTGATAGGGTGAAATCTCGAGCTGATTTGTGACCAGTTTTTCGTTTAAAAACGAATTTAATGTTGAAAATTGTTGAGCAGTAAAGTTGGAAACACCAAAATGTGCAACTTTCCCTGCGTTTTTCAAATCGGTAAAAGCACGTGCAACCTCATGTGGATTGTACAGTGGAGAGGGACGGTGTAATAATAACACGTCAATTTGTTCAATTCCAAGTTGGATCAATGAATTTTCAGCAGAAGATACAATGTGTTCGTAACTGAAATCATAATGTTTAACGGTTCTTGTAGGATACTTTTCTGAAAGTAAGTTAAGTCCACATTTGGTAACGATTTCTAACTTGTCTCGAAAGCTTGGGTCAAGTTGCAATGCCGCTCCAAATTTCTTCTCACACGAATAATCGCCATAGATTGCGGCGTGATCAATTGTTGTAATGCCCAAGGCTTCAGCTTCTTTTGCTAAACGAAGTAGTTCTTGCGGATTTAAATTCCAATCAGTCAGGCGCCAATGACCATGAACAATGCGGGATATGGAAAAATCAGGGGTTAATTGAAGTCGATTCATGTTGTTTCAAAATGAGCAGCAACAGCTTTGCGAACTGATCCGTGTTTCAGTAATAATTCACTAGCTTTTTCATAGCTAAGTCCTGTAGCTTCGATGACCATGTTTGTTCCGCGATCTACTAACTTGTCGTTTGACAATTGCATATCAACCATGCGGTTTCCTTTTACATGGCCCAATTGAATCATAACTGCAGTCGAAATCATGTTTAATACTAATTTTTGTGCCGTTCCACTCTTCATGCGCGTGCTTCCAGTTACAAATTCAGGTCCCACAACTGGTGTGATTGCGATGTCTGCTAATAGACTTAATGGTGAACTTGGATTACACGATATTCCGCCAGTTAGGATTCCGTTTTTTTTTGCTATTTCAAGTGCGGCTAACACATATGGTGTTGATCCCGAAGCAGCAATTCCAATTACTGTATCTGTAGCATTAATGTTATGTGCTTGTAAATCAATCCAACCTTGTTTGGTATCGTCTTCAGCAAATTCAACAGCTTTACGAATGGCCGAATCACCTCCAGCAATGATTCCGATTACTTTTCCATGAGGAACACCAAATGTAGGTGGACATTCGCTTGCATCAACAATGCCCAAGCGTCCACTTGTTCCAGCACCCATATAAAACAGACGGCCACCTTGTTTCATGCGATCCACTATTTCTGAGGTAAGTTTCTCAATATGAGCGATTTCTTTTTCAACAGCTAAAGCAACCGTTGCATCTTCGCGATTGATGTTTTGAAGTAATTCAAGTGTAGATAATTGCTCGAGATTATCGTAGTTACTTGCAGATTCTGTAATTCGTTGCATAATCAAACTAAATAAGCTTCCAATTGACCTTCTTTTTCAATAACTTCAACACGTTCACCTAAAGTAGTTGTTAATGTCATACCAACAAAATCACATTTGATTGGGTATCTTCTGTGCATACGGTCAACCAACGCAACTGTTTTGACGCTTTTGATAGATTGCTCTAATATTTTAACAACCGCATATTGCATCGTTTTTCCGGAATTGATTACATCATCTACAATAATGATGGTTTTATCCTTGAAACGTTGCACATCGATAGAACAAGTAATTGGGTGTTCTAGTGGGTGTTCTTTGTCTAATGCAATGGTGAAAAACTCAAATGATTGGGAACTGTTTTTCTTTAATAATGCAGTAATTTGTTGTCCGAAAATCTCACCATTTCCGATTATTCCCCCAATAAGTATCTCATTAGTACCGTAAGTACTTTCAAGAATCTCATGAGCTAATCGCGTGATTTTTTGGTCAATTTGATGT
Organism: uncultured Flavobacteriales bacterium; assembly: GCA_937973685.1. Classification (GTDB taxonomy): domain Bacteria; phylum Bacteroidota; class Bacteroidia; order Flavobacteriales_D; family Crocinitomicaceae; genus Fluviicola. The sequence goes on from CALJKJ010000009.1 coordinate 20,502, forward strand.
TGAGTTAAAACAAGTTGCATGTTCTTTTTATTTCAAAGTTAATGAATTTGATAAAATCTTACGATCGGATAATTTTAATTGAACTGTCCTTATCAATTTTTATTATTTGAGAAGGAGTGCTGCATTTTTCAGTCATTCGTTCCGTGACAACACAAGCAACGCGCTCTTTAATTGTTGGGTGAATATCATCAAAACAAGTCGGGAAATGTTCCCCCGATAAATTAGCAGATGTTGCAACAATGGGAGCTTTCAGCGAACGAATTAATTGCAAGCAAATAGGGTCTTTCGTGATGCGAATTCCGACAGATCCATCTTGTGCAATGACACTAGGCGCAAATTTTTGAGCATCAGGATAAACTATTGTTAGTGGTTTTTCAGACAAATCAGCTAATTCGTAACACACTTCGGCAAATTCAGGAATGTATTTTTCAATCATTTGAAAACCATCAACCAACACAACAAAACTTTTTTCAGCAGGACGATTTTTGATGTCCATGATCTTTTGGCATGCAGCTTCGTTTGTTGCATCACACCCAATTCCCCAAATTGTGTCTGTTGGAAATAATATTGTTTCTCCAGCTTTTAAAGCAATTTTCGCTAGTTCAATTGTACTGTTCTGTTCGTTCATTCATGTGTGTTTATTTTGGCTATTCACCATTAAACTTTTTGTATAAGTCGGGGCGTCTGATCTTAGTTCGTTCGATTGCTTGCTGTTCACGCCATTCTTCAATTTTTGAGAAATTACCAGAAAGTAAAACTTCGGGCACTTTCCAACCATTGTATTCGGGTGGACGTGTATAGACTGGCGGAGACAATAAATCATCTTGAAAACTATCTGTCAAAGCTGAAGTTTCATCGTTCATAACTCCTGGAATTAAACGACCAATGCTATCTACAACAACGGCAGCAGCCAATTCGCCACCTGTTAAAACATACGAACCGATTGAAATTTCTTTGGTGATGTAATGTTCGCGAATGCGTTCGTCAACTCCTTTGTAGTGGCCGCATAGTATCATGATGTTTTCTTTCAAACTCCAATTATTACTATGGCGTTGCTCCAACATTTCACCATCAGGCGTCATGTAAATGATTTCATCATACGATCGTTCTGCTTTTAATTTTTCTATCAAAGCAGCTATCGGTTCTATGGACATGACCATCCCAGCTCCACCGCCATACTGGTAATCATCTACATTTTTATGTTTGTCTGTCGAATAGTCGCGAATGTTGTGCACATGGATTTGAAGTATTCCTCTTTCTTGTGCTCGTTTCATAATCGACACATTGAACGGGCCTTCTAATAATTCTGGTAAAATGGTAAGAATATCAAATCTCATACTGCAAAGATACGCTTAAATGAATTTCAAAATAACTGATTCGCTATTTTATAAACGCAAGTTTTTGACAAATTCATTCATTCTTAACAATCTACCGAAAAGTGTTAATAATTTTAATAAAAAACAAAAACGATTTTGTAGCCATGATAATTATTCTCGCTAAATTTGTGCTCAATTTGTCACTAAGGTATCTCTTTCCTTTTTACAAAGAAGTAAATACAAATTGAACCCTTTTAAAAGCGCATAAATGCCGAAAAATAATTCCATTAAATCCATACTTATCATTGGTTCAGGACCTATTGTTATTGGTCAAGCTTGTGAATTTGACTATGCAGGATCTCAAGCTGCTCGATCGCTCAGAGAAGAGGGGATTGAAGTAACGTTGATCAATTCAAATCCAGCAACAATTATGACGGACAAAGTCGTAGCTGACAACGTCTATTTATTGCCACTTGAACCAGAAAGCATTGTTCAAATACTTAAAAATCACAAAATTGATGCTGTTCTTCCAACTATGGGAGGTCAAACCGCACTTAATTTGGCTATCCAATGTGATGAAATGGGAATTTGGAAAGAACACGGTGTTGAAATTATTGGTGTTGATATTGCAGCAATTGAAATCACGGAGAACCGCGAAGCTTTCCGTGAATTAATGTTGGAGATAGGTGTTCCAATGGCGCCACAAGCAACTGCAAAATCTTTCTTGGAAGGTAAAGAAGTTGCACAAGATTTCGGTTTTCCTTTGTGTATCCGACCTTCGTATACGCTTGGAGGTTCTGGAGCATCTATCGTTTACGATCCGCAAAAATTTGATGGATTATTGGAAAGAGGATTACAACTATCTCCTATCCACGAAGTAATGATTGACAAAGCTTTGTTGGGTTGGAAGGAATATGAATTAGAATTATTACGCGATGCAAATGATAATGTTGTTATTATTTGTTCGATAGAGAATTTTGATCCAATGGGAATTCATACAGGTGACTCGATAACAGTTGCTCCTGCTATGACATTGTCTGACACGACATTCCAAAAAATGCGTGACATGGCCATCAAAATGATGCGTTCAATTGGAAATTTCGCAGGAGGATGTAATGTGCAATTTGCCGTTTCACCTGACGAAAACGAAGATATAATTGCGATTGAAATTAATCCGCGTGTTTCGCGTTCATCTGCCTTGGCTTCCAAAGCTACTGGTTACCCAATTGCGAAAATCGCTTCGAAATTGGCAATTGGTTATCACTTAGATGAATTGTCCAATCAAATTACAAAAACAACTTCAGCTTTATTTGAACCAACGCTTGATTACGTTATCGTAAAAATTCCTCGTTGGAACTTTAATAAATTCCCTGGTACAGATCGCCGTCTTGGTTTGCAAATGAAATCAGTAGGTGAGGTAATGGGGATTGGGCGTTCGTTCCAAGAAGCGTTACAAAAAGCTTGTCAGTCACTAGAAATCAATAGAAATGGTTTGGGTGCTGATGGCAAGGAATTAACGAATCAAGACGAAATATTACACAGTTTAGAAAACGCAAGTTGGAACCGTTTGTTCCATGTGTACGATGCGATTAAACTTGGAATTCCTTTCAAAAAGATTTTCGAAAAAACCAAAATTGATACGTGGTTCTTAAAACAAATCGAAGAATTGATTAAGTTGGAACGCAAAATTGAAAAGTTCCATTTAGGAAACATTCCGAAAGACTTACTTTTCGAAGCCAAACAAAAAGGATACGCAGATCGACAAATTGCTCACTTATTACGTTGTTTAGAATCAGAGGTTCACAACAAACGTACCGAAATGGGAATCAAACGCGTATTCAAATTAGTTGATACATGTGCAGCTGAATTTGACGCACAAACACCTTATTACTATTCGACTTTTGAATTTGAAAACGAAAGTATCGTATCAACGAAGAAAAAAGTTGTGGTACTTGGTTCTGGGCCAAATCGAATCGGTCAAGGAATTGAGTTTGATTATTCATGTGTTCACGGAGTGTTAGCAGCCAAAGAAATGGGTTACGAAACAATCATGATCAATTGTAATCCTGAAACAGTTTCAACCGATTTTGATACAGCAGATAAATTGTACTTCGAACCAGTTTTCTGGGAGCATATTTACGACATTATTCGTCATGAAAATCCCGAAGGAGTTATCGTACAACTAGGCGGTCAAACAGCTTTGAAATTAGCTGAAAAGTTAGAGCGTTACGGCATCAAGATATTGGGAACAAGCTTCGAAGCGTTAGATTTAGCAGAAGACCGCGGTCGTTTCTCTAAAGTATTGGAACAACACAATATTCCTTTCCCGAAATATGGAATCGTTGAAAGTGCAGAACAAGCAATTGAATTGTCAGAAACACTTGGATTCCCATTATTAGTGCGACCTTCTTATGTATTGGGTGGTCAAAAAATGAAAATCGTTATCAACAAAGAAGAATTGGAACACCACGTAGTTGACATTATCAATGAAATGGGAAGTAATCAAATTTTGTTGGATCACTTTTTAGGTGGTGCAATTGAAGCAGAAGCTGATGCAATTTGTGATGGTACTGATGTTTATATCATCGGAATTATGCAACACATCGAGCCTGCAGGAATTCACTCAGGTGATTCATATGCATTGTTACCACCATACAATTTGGGTGATTTTGTCATGCAACAAATCGAAGACATCACACGTAAAATTGCGGTGGAATTACGTACAGTTGGTTTGATTAATATTCAGTTTGCAATCAAAGACGACAAAGTTTACGTGATTGAAGCAAATCCAAGAGCATCTAGAACTGTTCCGTTTATTGCAAAAGCATACGACGAACCGTATGTAAATTATGCTACGAAAGTAATGCTTGGAGCTAAATTAAGTGATTTCTCGTTCAATCCTCGCAAAGAAGGATACGCGATAAAAATCCCTGTTTTCTCGTACGAGAAGTTCCCGGATGTGAAAAAAGAATTAGGTCCTGAAATGAAGTCGACAGGTGAGGCAATTCGCTTTATCAAAGACTTGAAAGATCCATTCTTCACGAAGATTTACTCGGAAAGAAACATGCACTTATCCAAATAAAATGATCGTTGCCGAAGCAGGAGTTGTCAACATGTTTAAAACCATATTGATATTAATTGGTTGTTTTGTTTTGCTCCGTTTCATTGGTCAATTAATGCGTGCTAAAAATGATTTAGCAGCTGAAAAACGGATGGTTGCACAAGAAAAAGAATTACTCAAAGAGCGCAATCAAAAGCTCAAGACCTTTGGAAAGGTAAGTGTTACCAAATCAAAACCGAAAGGGTCGATTCAAGATATAGATTACGAGGAAGTAATCGACTAACAGATTAAACGGGTGGATATTGATTATTCACCCGTTTTGTTTTCATACAAATTCGGATTTTATCGTTCCGTTCAATCTGATTTTTACTATATTCACACCTGATTTAATAAACAACAATTTTTCAAATGGAAATCACTTCATTTTTTAAACGCAATTGGGTACACTTCGCAGCAATTGGTATCTTTTTCATCGTTGGATTGTCATACTTCAGTTTGCAACTAGATGGATATGCATTAAAACAACACGATATCGAGCAACACAAAGGTGCTTCTCATGAGATACAAGATTTTAGAGAACAAAACAACGGTCAAGAACCCTTGTGGACGAATGCCTTATTTGGTGGTATGCCAGCGACGCAAATTTCTGTCATCCACGATGGTAACTGGGTTGCTAAAATAACAACTACGTTTATTAAGACGTTCAATTCACCATTTGGAATTGTTTTACTTTATATGCTTGGGTTTTATTTTTTAATGAATTTATTGAAAATTAACCGCTGGGTAGCCATTTTTGGGTCTTTGAGTTACGCCTTTTTGAGTTATCAAATTGTCATTCTTCAAGCTGGACACAATTCAAAAGGTATTGCAATTGCTTTCATGGCGCCAGTAGTTGGTGCGTTTTACATGGCATTTCGACGTAATTGGCTCCTTGGCACAATTTTATCGGCTGTGTTTATGTCGTTTGAAATGGCTGCGAATCACTTACAAGTGACATATTATTTGTTGTTCTTGTTACTTGGTTTGGGTATCGCTGAAGTCGTAAGAATCATTAAAACAAAAGACGTTATTCCATTTTTGAAAGCTACTGCTGGAGTTGTTGTGGCATACTTGCTTGCTTTTGTTATCAACTATGGGAATATTGGGATGACCAATTCCTACGCAAAAGTTTCCATGCGTGGAACGAATGATTTAACGCTGACACCAGAAGGAAAATCACTTCCTAAAGCACAAGCTGATGGATTAGATCCAGAATATATTACACAATATAGTTATGGTGTAGATGAATCATTTACATTTATTTCTCCATATATTAAAGGTGGTTCATCTACTCAAATCAGCAATTCAAATTTCAAAGATTTAGTTGAAAATTCAACAGATTTAACCCCCGAACAAATCAATGCTGCATTATCGAATTCCGCATATTGGGGCGATCAATTAAGCACATCAGGTCCTGTGTATTTGGGAGTTATTTTGGTGTTGTTGGCTTTGTTGGGAATGGTTTACTTGAAAGATCCAACTAAATGGGCGCTTTTGGGTGTATCAATTTTGGCGTTGATGTTGTCATGGGGTAAAAACTACATGGGATTAACCGATTGGTTTTTGAACAATGTACCTGCGTACAACAAGTTTCGTGCGGTAACCATTATTTTGGTGTTATTAGAATTAACGATTCCGTTATTAGCCGCTTTGTTCTTGGATAAATTAATCAAAGAAAAAGAAGCAATCAAAGCGAACATCAAGCCATTTTACATTACAGTTGCAGCCTTTTTTGTCCTATTAATTGGAATAAAATCAGTTGGCATTGATAAAATATATTTGTCAGCAAACGAACGTGACACCACACAATTGGAAGCACAATTAGCTGCTCAGCGCCCGCAAGTTCAAGCACAAATCATGCAAATGACTCCTGAACAAGCTACGCAATATGGAATTGACAATTCGACACCAGCAGGAGTAGAGGCAGCAGTAAATGCTCAAATCGAGTCGATGCGTACAAATTACACCGATGGATTAGCTGCAACGCAAGAAGCACGCAAATTGATTTTTGATTCGTCTATGAATCGTTCGTTGTTATTTACCTTCCTAGGAATTATTTGTTTGATTGTTTTCTTTCAAACGTCTGTTCCTGCTTATCTTTCATTGGGTGCACTTGGTCTGATTTCATTTATTGATGTTGTTTCTGTATCAACAAATTACTTGAATAGTTCAGAGGACGAAGCTGGAAATTACAAATATTGGGCACCAAAATTAGCGGAGTTATATCCAATGGATGCTGAAATTGGTGACTTGCAAATCCTTGAACTAGAAACCAAAAACAACCCAATGGTGCGCAATGCAGTCAACAAAGGGCGTTTGGAAGGAGAAGCAAAAGCGAACGAATTAGAAGCGATTGGCAACGAGCGCACACGAATTGTCAATGCGTATACGTTTGCAGCCTTGAATCGTGTGACCAATTACCGTGTTTTTGGTGATTACAACGTGTTTAATTCAACACGCACTTCTTATTTCCACAAAGCATTGGGTGGATATCATGGCGCAAAATTACGCTCGATTCAAAATATGATCGAATTTCATATTGGACGAACAAATAACAAAGTATTTGACATGTTCAATGTGAAGTATAATTTACAACAAACAGATTCTGGATTGGTTGCAGCAGTAAACCCAACCGCTTGTGGAAATGCTTGGTTTGTGCAGCGCTTAAAAGTTGTACCAACTGCTGATGATGCAATCAGAGCTTTGGGGTCACAATTCCAATTAACAAATGCAGGAACAGGAAAATTATTGGTGAATGGAGTTCAACTACCGACTGCGAAAGTTACGGGAACTGAAAAGTTACAGTACTTACCAGCGGGTTCTTCAGACACATTAACGGTACCGTTATCCAATGGCATTCCGTTAGGAATTGAAGTGTTGTTTGTTCAAGACCGAAATGGTAAAACAGACTTAATCATGAAAGAAGGATTTGATCGTGATACGACGCGTTCTTTCCAAGCGTTTGTTGCATTGAAGGTCACAGATGAATTCAATCCAAAACAAGTTGCCATTGCTACGCAAGCAGATGCAAAAGTAATCACAGGTCGTTCTTGGAAAGCAGACGGAACAATCAACATGACCAGTTATGCACCGAATAAAATCACGTATACTTCAACGTCACCAGCAGCTGGTTTAGCTGTTTTCTCAGAAATCATGCATCCGGATTGGAAAGCAACCATTGATGGAAAAGAAGTCGCTGTAGTAAAAGTGAATTATTTATTACGTGGATTAATGCTTCCTGCAGGTAAGCACAAGATTGTTTTTGAATACAACAGAAGTGAATACGAAAAGTATAACATGCTTTCAATGATTGGAAGTGTGGTGTTGTTAATAATTGTATTGCTTTTAGTTTTTTTTCAAATAAAGAATAGAAATAAAAAAGAATTAAATTAATTGACTGAAAGAAAAACGTGGGTAAATTAAAGAAAAACGCTTTTAAAACAACAATAATATCTTATATCGGATTATTGATAGGATATTTAAATAAGGGCGTTTTATTTGTCTATTTTTTATCGACAGAAGAAATTGGACTTATTAATTTAATTTTGACGATAGGTGTATTATTTGCTCAATTTTCAAATTTGGGTGTTTCTTATACAATCTGGAGGTTTTTTCCATTCTTTAAAAACAAACAAACGAGCAATAACGGATTCATTCAGTTTACGTTAATTCTTAATATAGTAGGGGTATTCATTTTTACCTTATTATTGATTCTTTTCAAAGATTTAATAAATGATAATTACATCAAATCACCTCTTTTTGAAGCTAATTATTTTTGGATAATTCCTTTAGGTATTTTTTATTCATTCTTTTTAACGTTCGATAGTATATTAAGAGCGATACATAAAAATGTTGTTTCAATTTTTGCAATGGACTTTCTTTTAAGAATGATGCAATTATTGGTAACATTGTTGTTTGGTTTTTCAATCATAAACTTCTCATGTTTTGTTGCGCTGTCAAGTATTTGCTTTGTATTCCCAACAGTATTGGTATTGGTTCAATTACTTAAAAACAAACAGTTTTTTTGGCGTTTTTCCCAAATTGACATCGCTAAAAGATTCCGAAAAATTCTCTATAATTATACGTTCTATAACTACTTAAATTTTATTGGAATTACTGTTGTTTTATCACTTGACACTGTTATGATTGCAAGTTATATCGGATTAAGTAAAACAGGTGTTTATACAACAATGATTTTTTTATTGAGTGGATTATTAATTCCATACAAAACTCTTCAACGCTACTGTCAACCAATGGTTGCTGAATATTGGAAAAACAAAGAGCTCATTAAACTTGAAAAGCTCTACGAGCGCGTTAGCTCCATTTCCTTGATTTTTGGTTTCATTATTTTCATTGTCTCGTGGACTTTAAAAAACAAAGCGCTCGATTTTTTACCTAGTCAATTTGATGAGTTCATGATGCTTTTGTTGATTGTCTTAATTGGACGTATCATTGATATGTATAGTGGATTAAATGGGTTAATCTTATTATCCTCAAAGAAGTATAAAATTGATATTGTTTTTACACTGTTTTTACTTGTTATCACCGTTTTATTAAATATTGTGCTCATTCCAAAATACGGTGTGATTGGTGCGGCCATATCAACTTCAGCAGCATTGATTTTATATAATTTATCACGATTGCTATATGTTTTTATAGTTTTCAAAATTCATCCATTTGCAAAAAACCAACTCTTCATGATGTTGATTTTTATAACTGCTATTTTATTGTCTAATTTTGTGTTTATAGGATTAAATGATTGGTTAAATTGTGCTTTATCGTTGAGTTTGTTTTTAATTCCAATCATATTATTCAAATTAAATAACGATATCAATGGTTTTGTATATAACCGTAAAATTTTATTTCTAAAAAAATAATGAAAAAAATTTCTGTTATACTCACAACTTATAATGGTTCAAAAACAATTGAACGAACACTGAATTCCATTTTTAGTCAAGATGGTTTAAAAAGTGATTTTGAGTTAGAAGTTCTTGTTATTGATGACCAATCAACGGATAATACAACCTCAATTATTGAAAAATTCCCTGTTAAATTATTGGTGAACGACAAAAATTCTGGAGGTCCAAACAAAGGAAGAAATTTAGGATTATCAATTGTTACAGGTGATTATATTTGTATTGTTGATCAAGATGATGAATGGTTACCCAACAGGATTTCAACTGTTTTGCCATATTTAAATCAAACAATGATTATTTCTTCTGGCTTTATAGTGAAAGACACTTTAACAGATACTGTAAAAGAAATCGTAAATGATGCATCAACCGATTTTATTTTATTTGATAAAAATAAAACGTTCATGCAACGGTTGGAAAAGTCGAGTAAAGGACAAAACACTTATTTGGGATCGTTGATTTATCATTCATCTTTGAAACATATTTTATTCGAAGAGGATTTTGGAATGGTTGATTTTGATTGGTTGTTAAAATTATTCCATAACCAATCTTCGGTTGAAATATGTAAGCCATTGTATATTAGGTATCTTGATGGTAAAAATCTATCTATGAATGAAAAGTATCGTCAAAACGATTACACATTTTCTATGAAAACCATTGAAACTTATAAAAACACTTATCCCAAGCAATCTAAAAGCGCGTTAAAAAAAGTAAACGGTACTTTGGCTCGGTATTATTATGTTACTGGTAATATGAAAGAAGCGCGGTTTTATTTTAAAAAATCAACTATTAATTTGAAAACAATACTTTATGTGATAACTTCATTTTTTGGATCGAAGTATATCATTAAAAAGTTCCCGGTTTTTGGAAATTGAACGATCATGATATTTAAAAAAATAAAAGATAAAATAAATTTTTATAGACAGGAAATTTCTGCTTCAAAAAGAAAAAAGGAACTCAATAAACATATTGATGCGCATAAATTTGAATTTTTAAGACCAACTTGTGTCTTATCAAAAGAGTGGTATGGAAGTGTTTATGGAGGATTTTTCGTTCATCCGGAACGCATTAATGAAAAATCGATTATTTATTCATTTGGTATAGGAAAGGATATCACATTCGATAAAAAGTGCATTAAAAAACACCAATGTACAGTTTTCGGTTTCGATCCAACACCAAAATCAATTGAATGGGTGCAACAACAGAAAGTTTCTGAAAAATTCAATTTCTTTAATTACGGTATTTCAGTCATTTCCGGAATACAACATTTTTATTTGCCAAAAAACAATAAAAGTGTTTCTGGTAGTTTGGTTATGAATGAAACTGTTAACGAAGAAGATATGGTTGCTGTTAGTATGAAGTCATTTGCAGCTATTATTCAAGATTTGAAACACAACGAAATAGAAGTACTTAAAATGGATATTGAAGGTGCTGAATACGATGTTATTGACAGTATTTTAGCTGCTAATATTACGATAAACCAGTTTCTTGTAGAATTTCACGACAGAATTTTCCGTACTACTGAACCGAAGTCAAAAGCTTTTGTTGAAAAAATGAAAGCCAAGGGATTTGAGATATTTGCAGTATCTGATTCTTTTGAAGAAGTTTCATTTATTCGAAAGTCAGCACTTACTCCACAATCGCTTTAACCGTTACAACCGTTAAACGCGGTTCTGTATTTGCTGTTATTGTTA
>CALJKJ010000010.1 GCA_937973685.1 uncultured Flavobacteriales bacterium
TCACTTTCTGAAAAAACATTCTTTACAGCTACCTTGTCTGCTTCGTTGGAGGAACAACATGCTCATCATGATTTTTTAGTTAGATCTATTGATACAACAACTAATCGCATTAATATCGACAGTATTTATCCGTTGATGGGTTTTCAATTCAAAACAGTGAAAACATCGGGATATTTCAGTTTTAACCACAAAATATCCAAAAAACAAGTTATCAAAGCTGGGTTAAATGCCGATGTATTGTCGTTTAATATGCAAGATAGTGTTTTGAATATTGGACATACAGCTTTTGTCAATCGTTGGGATTACTTGGGCACAAGTGTGTTGATTCAGCCCTTTGTGCAATGGAAATACCGTGTGAATGAGCAAATGGATGTCACAGCTGGTTTGCATGCCCAATACTTTTCGATGAGTAATTCATTGAGCTTGTTTGAGCCGCGTTTGGGTTGGAAATACAGCATGAAAAACGGTCAAAAAGTATTCGCTGGAGCGGGAATTCATTCGCAAACGCAACCCTATTACGTGTATTCGTACCACCGATATGACAACGCAGGAAATAAGGTGTACGACAACAAAGGAATGGATTTGTCCAAAGCTGCTCACTTCGCAATGGGGTATGAAAAAGCATTTAAAAAAGGATTCCAATTCCGAACAGAAGTCTATTACCAACACTTGTACAACATACCTGTTACAGTTCAAGCATCATCGTTTTCGATGATCAATCAAGGAAGTGGATTTGCACGATTCTTTCCAGATAGTTTAAAAAATACAGGAACGGGAACCAACTACGGATTGGAATTAACCATTCAAAAGTATTTCGATAAAAGCTTTTACGTGTTGTTCACTGCTTCTATTTATGATAGCAAATACAAAGGAAGTGACAACATTGAGCGCAACACCTCTTACAATGGCGCATACACGGCAAACATGTTGTTTGGTAAAGAGTTTGCTATCAATGCAAAACAAGTCATAGGTATTGGAGGAAAAATTACTGTTGCAGGGGGAAAACGTTACGGATACGTCGATTTAGCGCGCACAGCAGCGGCAAACGAAATTATTTTCAAGGATTCATTGTTCAACGAACGACAATTCAACGATTATTTCAGAGCCGATTTGAAAGTAAGTTGGAAACTCAATGCTGACAAAGCAACGCATGAAATTGGTCTGGATTTGGTCAATATTTTCAACACAAAAAACTTATTGACTTTGGCGTACGCTCCCAATTTAGCGAATCCAACAGCAGAGCCAATCGCTGAAAAGTCACAATTAGGTTTCTTGCCAATTTTCTATTACCGCATTTCGTTTAAGCTGGGTAAAAGGTAAAAGAAATAGCTTAAAACAGCATTCAACAAAAAAGCCCTTACTAGTTCAACTAATAAGGGCTTTTATTTTATTATAGTTGTTTATAAATCAAATTTGATACCTTG
>CALJKJ010000011.1 GCA_937973685.1 uncultured Flavobacteriales bacterium
TGAATTTGCAAGGAAACTTCTTTACCGTTGAGAATTTGCATGATGTGTTCTTTTTCTTTGCAAATATACGGTGAAATTTAGAAGATTGAAAGGTTACTAGCTTGTTTCTATTATGGCTGATTGATATATGATATATCTAATATCTGCCGCAGCACTGAGAATTAGAGTTTTTTAAAAATGTTGCGGTCACTGTAATTAAAATAGCGAGTATCACTCTTGAAACATTTCCACATTACCTGACTTACCAATATTTATAATAATTTTTCAGATAATTGAATTTTTCATTTAAGAATAAATCACGTTGTTTTACTTTTGATTCACAGAAAACACCATTGACTGTTTCGTAAGACTTTAAAATAGATATAGACGAAAGGCTAGAATCTTTTTCATTATTACTAACTGTAAAAAACTCAACATCAAGCTTCTCTTTTCCTTTGCATATTTTTTTTTTGTAAATCTTATTGAATCTAAGCTTATTATCCAACTTAATTATATCGACTATCTTTTCATTAAAAGCTATAAGACAATATGCTTCATCAAATTTTAAAGTTGAAAGCAAATTGCCCGTAATATTTATCGAATCATCACAAATCATAGCGTAATTAAGCAGCGCTGTATGAACACTCGTTAGTCGATTCAAACTATCAAAATCTATCCATTCATCTAGTGAATAAGTATTATCTTCCGTTCTGCAATATCGTTTGTAAGATAACTTATTTGAACCATATTTTAACTCAAATTGATAATCCAAATTTGATTTACTACTGTAATTGTGTGAGTCATTATTTACTATTATTCCCTTATGTTTATTTTTGAATCTACTTTTTTCACCACTGCTACAGCTTGAAATATATTGAAGATATATTATAAAAAATAAGGAAACCTTTATTAATTTCATTTTTAAAATTTTAGTTTTTAGCATGTTTTAATTATAATAAACTATATTGATTATACTAGATTGTCTTTTTTAGAACAAGTTCTAGTTTGTTAGCAACACTGCTAAAACATTACCTTATTTTTATAAAAAACATAATATATATAGCTCTTTTCTTCTTCATAAATAATATAATAAGTAATGCTATCTCTTAATAATGACATAATTCCTCCTTGTATATGTCTAGATTCTGCTTTTTTTCTGTCTTTTATTGAATGCCTTAATTTAATTTCATAACACATTTCTCTATAAATTACAAAAAATTTATTTTGTAATTTTATTAAATAAATTTGATCAATTTTATTTTCAATAGAATAATTTATTTGTTTTTCAATAGAATCAGTACATAGTCTGGAACCATTTTGACCTAATATATCAATTGAATCCATGAATCTTTCACGATCGAAATACAAAACTTTTGTAAATGATTGAATCGTATCTCCTTTTTTTAAATCAATATTTTTATTAATATAATTAAATTTAACAGTCCAATCTATTGATACATTTCTTTTCAATGGGCTTGGTATATTGTTGGTGTACATTTCACTAAATTTTATCTTAAAGTTTTTTTGATTATTAAATAATAGAATCAAATTGTCTAAATTTTGACTATAAATAACCGAACCAATAAAAAGATGTAATAATAAAATTATTTTTTTCATGTTTTATTCTGTTACAAAGATTGTTTCAATATTCGGAGGAAATTGATATTCCAATTTTTCCTCACTCCTTCACCACCCATCCATAAATCCACGTTTGCAAAAAATTAGCGGGATTAATGACAACATTCGGAGCAATAATGGGCGGACTTTTTACCAATACAAATAACCACGATTTTGTTTCGGATAGAACGGTGTAAACACTTCCAGCTGCGTAACTTGTAATCGTGTTTGCAGGCGCTCTTCCTGGCCAAGCATTGCTGGTTACAATTGCTGGCGACCAATACAGTTTTGTTGTTTTGGAAAAACGACTGTTGTTAGCTGTAAACTGAACTTTTTTAGGAAAAAACGGTCCAACCATGCCTTGGTCGCGTCCTACAAAATAACGCTTCAGTTGTTGGATTGAATTTCCAACCAACCGCAGGCGGTTTAAATTGTGTGAAGCGTTGTCACAACACGGATATTGGTGGTGGTACAACAAAACTTCTTGGGTATTCGACTGAATTTTATATGCCAAAATATGACCAATTTCCTTGAACAAGCGCGTGACAACTCCTTTCTTTGTCCCGTAAATTTCCAGGTATTCCTTGTCGTCGTCGGGTGAAATATAACCATTGAAAATCAATTCCGGCAAGCCATCCGTGTTCAAGTCAATCAAGCGGTACAAGGCTGAAAAATGCGTGTAATAGGTTGCGAAATCAGCTTGCGGATCGTAGGCTTTTGTACCAACATGATCCAATAAATCGGCATCAAACAAATACTTGATCATCGATTTTTTCAGCGACTCGTTTTCTTGAGTGATGTCATCCAAATTTGTCAAAGGATTTGGAATGAACAATGCTGGATCAACACGCTTCATCGAAACACTTGCAAAAAGCGTCAGTTGCGCACCAATACAAAAGGAAATTAAAGCAGTTTTCATGTGGTTAATTTGAAAAAAAAGAGGTTGCCAGTTCACCCGACAACCTCTTTCAAGTCTTGTTATTTTTTTGTCGATTTTTTTGCTGGATGAGCAATCGTCAGCGTCAACAAAGCTGCGCCTTCTTCAATATCCAACACAATCGTATCGCCTTCTTTTAAGTTGGCTTTGATGATTTCTTCCGCTAACGGATCTTCGATGTATTTTTGAATTGCTCGTTTCAACGGACGCGCTCCAAATTTCTCATCGTATCCTTTGTCCACAATGAAATCTTTTGCTTTTTCAGTCATCGAAGCACTGTAGCCCAATTCATGAATACGCGCAAATAATTTAATCAATTCCAAATCAATGATTTTGTGAATGTTTTCACGTGTCAACGAATGGAAGATGATCATGTCGTCGATTCTGTTCAAGAATTCAGGTGAAAACGCTTTTCGTAAGGCATTTTGAATCACCGATTTTGCATTTTCATCGCGCGCTTCTTCACGTGCTTTTGTACCAAATCCAACGCCTGAACCGAATTCAGCTAATTGACGTGCGCCAATGTTCGACGTCATGATTAAAATCGTGTTTTTGAAATCGATTTTACGTCCCAATCCATCCGTCATGTGACCATCATCCAATGCTTGTAACAACAAGTTAAATACATCTGGATGTGCTTTTTCGATTTCATCTAACAAGACGATAGAATACGGTTTTCTACGCACCTTTTCAGTCAATTGTCCACCCTCTTCGTATCCAACGTATCCTGGAGGCGCTCCAACCAAACGAGAAATCGAGAATTTCTCCATGTATTCAGACATGTCAATGCGAATCAACGCGTCTTCTGTATCGAATAAATATTTCGCTAATACTTTCGCTAATTGCGTTTTACCAACACCCGTTGGACCTAAGAAAACAAACGAACCAATTGGTTTATTGGGATCTTTCAAACCAGCACGGTTGCGTTGAATAGCTTTCACTACTTTTTCCACAGCCTCGTCCTGTCCAATGACTTTTCCTGTTAATTCCTGCGCCATTGTTGCCAATTTGCCCATTTCCGTTTGTGCAATACGCGTTACTGGAATACCACACATCATCGAAACGACCTCAGCAACATGCTCTTCTGTTACGACAACACGTTTCGCTTTCGAATCTTCTTCCCAACGTTTTTTTGCTTCGTCTAACAGATCTTGAATTTTGCGCTCTTCGTCACGCAAACGAGCAGCTTCTTCGTATTGTTGCGATTTTATCGCTTGATTTTTCTGTTCTTTTGTCGTTTCAATTTGCGCTTCGATATCAATGATTTCTTGCGGCACATGAATATTTGTCAAGTGAACACGCGAACCCACCTCATCCAAAGCATCGATTGCTTTATCTGGTAAATGACGATCTGTGATGTAACGTTCCGTTAATTTCGCACAAGCTTCCAAGGCTTCTGGCGTATACGTTACCATGTGGTGTTCTTCGTATCGTTCTTTGATATTTTGAAGGATTTGAACCGTTTCATCAATTGTAGTTGGTTCGATCAATACTTTTTGGAAACGACGTTCCAAAGCACCATCTTTCTCAATGTATTGGCGGTATTCATCCAAAGTAGTTGCACCAATCGCTTGCATTTCTCCACGTGCCAAAGCAGGTTTGAACATGTTTGACGCATCCAACGAACCGCTTGCGCCACCCGCACCAATTATGGTATGGATTTCGTCGATGAACAAAATGATGTCTGGATTTTTTTCAATCTCTGCCATCACCGCTTTCATGCGTTCTTCAAATTGTCCACGGTATTTTGTTCCCGCAACAAGTGAAGCTAAGTCTAAAGAAACAATGCGTTTGTTAAACAACACACGAGACACTTTTCGTTGCACGATACGCAAAGCTAAACCTTCAGCGATTGCACTTTTACCAACTCCTGGCTCACCAATCAAAATTGGATTGTTCTTTTTACGACGTGATAGGATTTGCGAAACGCGTTCTATTTCTTTTTCACGGCCAACAATTGGGTCAAGTTTTCCAGCTTCTGCCATTTTGGTTAAATCTCTTCCGAAATTATCCAGTACAGGGGTTTTCGATTTCGGGTCAGCCGATTTACGTTGACTAGCGCCAAAAGACTGCTCCTCTTCGTCAGCCGAACCCGGCATTTCAGCACGAGGGATGTTGTTTTCGTCTATCATATCAGTTAGTTCTTCTTTAACAGTATTGTAATTCACTCCATATCGGTTAAGCGTTGCACAAACAACCGAATCATCGTCTTTCAACATAGAAAGCAATAAATGCTCGGTACCAATGAGTGGACTTTTAAATAATTTTGCTTCAAGGTACGTAATTTTGAGCAGACGCTCAGCTTGTTTGACAAGTGGAATATTTGCACCTGGCGGCGAACTGATACGAGCTGTTTCGGACAATTGTTTGTCCAGCTCATTTTTCAATTGGGCCAAGTTCAAATTAAATCCTTTCAAAATGCGTACGGCATTCCCTTCTCCTTCTCTTAAAATACCGAGAAAAAAATGTTCCACGCCAATAAAATCGTTCCCAAGACGCAGGGCTTCTTCTCGACTAAAGGTCAAGACATCTTTTACACGTGGCGAAAATTTTGCTTCCATACACTTTATTAGTTGACAACTATTATAACGCAAAACTGCATCTTACAAATATATAAAAGGTAAAAATGTTAATAACTGGTTTGATTTAGCATTTTTACACCACTTTTTGTTAGTAAAAATCATTAACCACCTCTTTTTTGTAGCGGTAAAAAAGCTAATTTCGAACCTTGCTTTAGCACATGTTTGCAAATTGCAGACTCAACAATCGTGCATTATTTAAAATTATGACAAGATGGCAGATGGAGAAAAGATAATCCAGATTAACATCGAAGATGAAATGAAATCGGCGTACATCGATTATTCGATGTCTGTAATTGTATCACGCGCGTTACCAGATGTTCGTGATGGATTCAAACCAGTTCACCGCCGGGTATTATACGGAATGCAGGACTTAGGAGTTTATTCCAATCGTCCGTACAAGAAATCAGCGCGTATCGTTGGTGAAGTATTAGGAAAGTATCACCCACATGGTGATAGTTCGGTATACGACACAATGGTGCGTATGGCTCAATCTTGGTCGTTGCGTTATCCATTAGTTGACGGTCAAGGTAACTTCGGTTCAGTCGATGGTGACAGTCCAGCAGCAATGCGTTATACAGAGGCTCGTTTGCGTAAGATTGCAGAGGAAATGTTGGATGATTTGGAAAAAGAGACGGTTGATTTCGCTCCCAACTTCGATGATTCATTACAAGAACCTACTGTTTTACCTTCGAAAATTCCGAATTTATTAATCAATGGATCTTCTGGTATTGCAGTTGGTATGGCAACAAACATGGCGCCGCACAACTTAACAGAAGTGATTGATGGTATTGTTGCTTATGTTGACAACAAAGAAATCGAAGACGAAGAATTGTTGAATTACGTAAAAGCGCCCGATTTCCCTACAGGTGGAATTATCTATGGTGTTGATGGTGCGCGTGAAGCATTGTTGACAGGTCGTGGACGTATCGTCATTCGTGGAAAAGCTGAGATTGAGGAATCAGGAGGTCGTGAGCAAATCATTGTAACTGAAATTCCTTACTTGGTGAACAAAGCAGAAATGATTAAAAAAACTGCTGAGTTAGTTAATGACAAGAAAATCGAAGGCATTTCTGACATTCGTGATGAATCAGATAGAAATGGAATGCGAATAGTCTTTGAATTAAAAAGAGATGCAATTCCAAATGTTGTTTTAAACAAATTATACAAATTCACTGCGCTTCAAAGTTCGTTCTCTATCAACAACATTTGTTTGGTAGATGGTCGTCCACGTATGGTGAATTTGAAAGACATGATTTCAGCATTCGTTGCTTTCCGCCACGAAGTTGTTGTTCGTCGTACCAAATTCGATTTACGCAAAGCAGAAGAGCGTGCTCATATCTTAGAAGGATTGATCATTGCTTCGGATAATATTGACGAAGTAATCAAAATGATTCGTGACTCAAAAAGTCCGGAAGAAGCGCGTGAGCGTTTGATGACTCGTTTTGGTTTGTCTGATATTCAATCGCGTGCAATCGTTGAAATGCGTCTACGCCAATTAACAGGTCTTGAACAAGACAAGTTACGTGGTGAATATGCAGATTTGATGGCTTTGATCGCTGACTTGAAAGATATTTTAGCAAACGAAGATCGTCGTATGCAAATCATCAAAGATGAGTTGTTAGAAATTCAAGCGAAATATGGCGATGCACGTCGTTCACGTATTGAATATTCTGCATCTGAAATGCGTATGGAAGATTTGATTCCAGATGAAGAAGTGGTAATTACTATTTCACATGCTGGTTACATCAAACGTACAAGCTTAGACGAATACAAAGTACAAAGTCGCGGTGGTATGGGATCGAAAGGATCCGCTACACGTGACAAAGATTTCTTGGAGCACTTATTTGTTGCAACCAATCACAACTACTTATTAATCTTTACGGAAAAAGGTCGTTGTTTCTGGATGCGTGTGTTTGAGATTCCAGAAGGAAACAAAACATCAAAAGGAAGAGCTATCCAAAACTTATTGAACATCGAACAAGACGATAAAATCAAAGCGTATGTGAAAGTCAAAGATTTGACGGACAAAGAATACGTTGAGAATAACTTCATCGTCATGTGTACGAAACAAGGAATCATTAAGAAAACGTCATTAGAAGCATATTCTCGTCCACGTGCAAACGGTATCAACGCAATCACTATTCGTGAAAACGATGAATTATTAGAAGCACGTTTGACAGACGGAACAAATGAAATGGTTTTGGCGACGAAAGCTGGTCGTGCAATTCGTTTCAACGAAGCAAAAGTTCGACCTATGGGTAGAAATGCTTCGGGTGTTCGTGCTGTAACATTACAAAGTGATGCAGATGCTGTAGTTGGAATGATTTGCGTGAAAGATAACGCTGAAACAATCATGGTTGTATCAGAAAAAGGTTATGGAAAACGTTCGTTCTTAAACGATCCAGAAGATGGTGAACCAGTTTACCGCATCACTAATCGTGGTGGTAAAGGTGTGAAAACAATTAACATCACTGATAAAACAGGTCCTTTATTAGCAATCAAAACAGTTGCTGACGAAGATGACTTGATGATTATCACAAAATCAGGTGTTACCATTCGTATGCACATCGATGGCATCCGTGTAATGGGAAGAGCTGCTCAAGGTGTTCGTTTGATCAACTTGAAAGGAACAGCAGAAATTGCTGCCGTAGCGCGTGTTCCAAGAGCCGATGAGGAAGAAGGCGAAGCTGGTGAAATCATTGACGATGCAACTATCGACACAACTGAAACAGAGAACTCAGAAGAAAATACTGAAACTTCTGAAGATTAAATTTATGGAATTTCAACTATTATGCATCTGAGAAGATGGCATAATAGTTGATTCATTTCAAAAAAAGGTAACATGAAAACAGTAAATTCCAATTACAAAAATTTGCTTTTGGGGATTTTAACGCTTGCAAGTACGAGCGTAATAGCACAAAAGAAAAGTGAAACAGATGCAGCATTGGCTTTCAGAGCAATTGATAATGCAATGCGCACAAACGATATTGATGCTGCAAAAAAAGCAACGCTGAAAGCAAAAGGATTTATCGATCAAGCAGCTGTTCATCCTGAGACAGAAAAAAGTCCAAAAACATTGTACTTAAAAGGCGAGATTTATTCGTACATCTACCTATTCCGTCAAATGAACGATGCAGCTTTTAACGAAGCAACTCCAGTAGATGCTGTTGATATTGCAATCGCTTCTTTTGCAACAAGCTTTACTTCCTCTGATAAATTTGATGGAGAAATTACAAGTTCAGTTGGCAATGCTAAAAACATGTTAATTACGCAAGGGAATACATTCTATGATGCAAAAGAATATGCAAAAGCAATGGATTTATACGATATCAGCGCTAAATATTCTACGGCAATCAATATGATGGATACTGCAGCTATTTATAATGCTGGTCTTTGTGCGCAACTTTCTGAAAATTGGTTAGTCGCTGCTGCACGATTTAAAACGTGTGCTGAAGTAAACTACCGTCCAGATTTAACTTATTTGAATGCTGCTACTTCATACATTCGTGCAGAGAAAAAAGAAGAAGCAATGGAATTTTTGAAAGTTTCCATTCAAAAAGCACCTTCAAACAAATACTTGTTTTGGACTTTAGGAACTATTGCTATGGATATCAACGACGATAAATTAGTGGAAGATAACCTGAAAAAAGCAATTGAATTAGATCCTAAATATTCGGATGCATATTTCAACTTAGGAAGTTACTTTTTTGGAAAAGGAATTGATTTGCGTAAACAAGCAAACGAAGTAAGCGGTCCTAAACAAGCTGAATTATTAGCGAAAAGTTTGGAGTACTACAACATCGCAAGTTCACCTTTGGAAAAATATTGTGAATTGGTTCCCAAAGATAAAGATGTATTAAAAAGCTTGTGGCAAATTTTCAGAACATTGAAAAACACTGAAAAAGAAGCGAAATACAAAAAATTGTACGAAGAAGCATAAGCTTATTCAAGATAGTTGAAAGCACTCACTTTGTGGGTGCTTTTTTTTTGAGTAGAATTGCTAACGAATGATATCGTTGTGACGTGGAATTAATTAACCAAATTGATTTTCAATTGTTTAACAAAGGTCTGTCTGCAGCTTTACCACAATTTACCAGGGTAACTAGTTTACAGATCCAAACACTAAAAAATTAGAATTGGATTAACGGTAAAACTATTAAAGTCTTATTTCTTTATCGTTGAATAATCCGCTTGAACTATTTTCTTGAATGCAGCTTTACTGAACGCTTTGTCGTTAATTCCGTTGTATTCTTTGATAATGTTTCCATTCCAAATATAGAAAACAGCAGGTGTGTCGCGATTTCCAACTACTGTCCAAAACGTTGCAATATCCAAAACTTTATTCGTATATTTTTTACCTGCAAAAGCAAAGAAATCTGGAATCAATTCCGATTCTTCGTCCATAAAAGCAATGTTTATTTCGGGAAAATCTTTAATTTGATTTTTCAATTGCGTCAATTGTTTTGCAGTTTCTTTGCAATGCTCACAACCAGGAGCGAAGAAACACAAAATTTTACGTCCTTTATCAATTGATGGGAATACTTGTGAAAAACCAGATTTTGAAGCTTTCGGTTCTTCTTTTTTCACAACAACTGTATCGATAGCTTTTGTGTTGATGGTTGAAACTGTATCAATTACAACCGGTTCTTTTATTACTGTCGTATCGATGGAAACTTCCTCGTTAACAAGCGCTTTTACTTTAGATGCAGGCTTCATTCCAACCATAAAAACAATCATGATACAAGCAAATGTAACAGTTGAAAGCACCCACCAATTGCGTTTATCGTTGTGTTTTGTAGCGATTCCAAATAAATACGTTAACACACCCATTGCAAAGATGTTTTTGATCAACGCTTGTAACGGTGTCATCGGAAGCAGCGTTCCAAAACAACCACAGTTTCCTTTGTTTCCTGTTGTTAGTATTTCGTATGACAATTGAATAGAAAAAATCAACAACAACAAAGTCGTAGCAGGAACGATGAGGCGTTTGTAAAAATTTTGTTGCAGTATTAAAATTCCTAGAGCAAATTCACAACCTATCAATGTACGTGAAAACCAAGCACCAAAATCTTGACTGAATCCCATCGGAACCAATTGCTTAATTTCAAAAGTAGTCAATGCAAAAAATGGCGAAGGATATAATTTAGCCAAAGCTGAAACTAAAAAAAGCAAAGAAATAATGATGCGTAGTGACCATTCTATTTTATTGTTTGCTTTTTTCACTTGTAATTCAGTTGTTTCCATACTACGATTTTTTAGCTAAATTAAAATATACTTCCTTCAAAACATTCGTTTCGGAATGAATTATGAAAAGATTAACAAAAGTGTTTAGCTCTTTTTGACGAATTTTGTCAAAATATAGATCGATTGTCCATCAACTTTTCCTTCAATCAAGGTTGCATCATCGTGAACTAATCGGATATTACGTACTGCAGTTCCTCTTTTAGCTGTGATAGTTGAACCTTTCACATCTAATTCTTTGATCAACACAACGGTATCTCCCATTTGAAGAACGACACCATTTGAATCAACATGTTTCAAGGCTTCTTCGTCTTCCATTCCTTCTTTTGCCCATTCCAATGTATCCTCTTCTAAGTAAATCATCTCTAACAAATCAGCTGGCCAGCCTTCGTTTTTTAACTGATTCAACATACGAAAAGCAATTACTTTTACAGCCTCAACTTCACTCCACATGCTGTCATTCAAACATCTCCAATCCGTTGCAACAACTGGTTGTATTCCTGCTAATTGATCGGCAAGATTTTTTGTGATATAAACGTATTCATCCGCATTTAATCCAGCTTTGGGAGCGACTAAAAAATGAGTCAAATTTTCTGTTGCACCACTTAATTCACAACTATTTCCACTTCTTGCTATTAATTCTTTTTCAAATTTCATCTGACTTCTTTTTACTGGATTTATACGCTAATTTGCGCAAAGATAGTGATTTCAAACGAATTTTTTAGTCTGAATTTTTATTCGAATTTCATTCAGCTAAGTAAAATATATCGTTTAATTTAGTGCTTCATAAAACACATTTTATTAACCAAATTCAATTACATGAAAAAAATCAACATGATTGTTTGTGCAGTATTATTACTTGCAGGAACGCAACAAGCAAGTGCTCAAATTTCATTGGGACTAAATGCTGGAATGTTATCCACAACTGGAAATAGTCCAAACAATGTCAATTATCCAGGTTTTACAATTTCAGGTAAATATGGCATTAACGATAATATCAGAGCGGGATTATCTATCAGTACATTTAGTAAAAAAACAACGTACGCTGCTGGTCCTTTCACTCCAGGATATTCGGTCACAAGTCGCATTTCACCAATTACACTAACTGGAGAATATTTGTTTCTAAC
Organism: uncultured Flavobacteriales bacterium; assembly: GCA_937973685.1. Classification (GTDB taxonomy): domain Bacteria; phylum Bacteroidota; class Bacteroidia; order Flavobacteriales_D; family Crocinitomicaceae; genus Fluviicola. The sequence goes on from CALJKJ010000011.1 coordinate 11,484, forward strand.
CGATGCTTTTCGACCGTATGCTGGTTTGAATGTTGGACTTTACACCAATCGAGTTAATGTTAACCCGGGAAGCAATTCAAGTGAATCAGGTGTTGGAATAGCACCTGTTATTGGAGCTGATTACAAATTCAACGAAAATCTATTTGTCAATTTAAACATTCGATATCATCTTGTATTCGAAAATCCGACAAGTAAGTTGTTCTCAAGTGAAATTGGAATCGGCTATCAATTTTAAAAAAAATGCCCCAGCTCAGTTGGGGCATCTTTTTATTGCTTAATAAAATTACCTATTCGTTGCCCAAGTTCACCTGTTAAACGAATCATGTAATAACCTGGTTTAACTTGATCCAAGAGTAAATCTTTTGCGTATGAATTATTGGTGTTGCTAACTGTTTCAGTTGCCACTACTCGACCGTTCATATCTAATACTTCAATGTAAGCAGAAGCGCCAATATTTCCAGTGTATTCCATTCTAATTTTATCATTCGCTGGATTAGGGAACAACATGAATTCATCTGATAAATTAGTTTCATCAATTGAAAGTGCAAAACCAACTGTAAAGTCATAACGGTGGTAATGCCCGAAATCTCCAGGGAATGTTTCCATCATCGCTCCACCAATTTTACGAATTCGAAATGAACCCGCAGTCTCCCCCTCTACTTGTTGGGAATACCAGAAATTAATTCCATCGTGATCGGAATCTTCCAAAATAATCGAATAACAACCAGGAGCCAAATTGAACGTGTCTTTGTAATCAGTTGAATTAGTTAAAGTCGTACGTTGAAAAACAACAGTTCCATTCGCATCAATCAATTTCCATTTATTTTCTGCTGCTTTGTTATTGGTTACATTCCAAACATAAAACGGACCATCGATGTATTCAGGTTTGGTATAATTTGCTGTTTGGTAATTATTCGCTGCGTATTCATCCAAATCAGGGTATCCTCCAACGGCATAAATTTGAGCATTAAATTTATTTGCAGGATTTGCTCCATACCACCAATTGCCATCAGTTATCGGAATTTCAACAATTTCTTTTTCTAAAAACGCTAAATTACCCGACCAATGATATTCAGCCCAAACACCATAGGTAACCCAACAACGAATGATACAAGATGTTAAAGGAGCAGAACCATTGTTTTGAATGATGATGCGTGGGTTCGAACAAGTTGGATTCCATTTCCCATAATATTCGTAATTATTCGGATTCAAGATATCTACAATTCCAGCATCATGAGTAAAATTCGGTGCTGAATAAGAAACTAAATCCATCGCAACAATATAATTTCCAGCTCCTTGAGCAAGATCATTTGCTGGAACATCTTCAATATCATAATCCAATAAAACGGTGTCGCCACCATGCACAAAAGGTGTCAACTCATGATCGTATTCTTTGACCATATCTCCTGGACACCATCCCTCTCTGGCATAAGGCCATGTTCCACCTTGACCAATGTTGGGATTGTCACCACAAGCCGATTCTTCCCAAATATCCCAAGTAAAACGAGGTACTCCGTTTACTATTAGTTGGTGGTCTTTCGGATCCCATTCGCAACAATTAGTCGTTCCGTTGTGTCCATGACCAGTAAAACGGGTTTTTATTTTAAACATCTCAGACGAATCAGCTAAAATAACGGGAACTTCACTTAATACTTGATCATTATCCATCGCGCTATATGTGTAGCTTTTGTAATTTGACCAAATTGGTGCTATATCATGAACATCACGCGCAGGTATTCCTTCAACAAATGCAAATTTCAAATCCAATAATTCTTGCGTATTGTGTGCAGCTAAATCAACCAATCCTTTTAAGTATTTTTGATAATCGGTGACATCATAAATCCAAGTAAAACCATTTGGACCCAAATCAAAACCAATACCATATGGTGTTATGTAACGTCCAATTTCGACTTCATTAACAACTTCGTATGGTGGTTTGAAATACATGATTGTATCATTAACTAAAGTCTGATTGAAGCCATTATTGCTTGAACCAATTACTAATCCAGTTGAAGTTAACGTGTCAATTGTACCTTGTGTATATGTTTTTTGATTGTTTGTTATGATGAAATTATTATCACCTGGTGCATAATGAAATAGCACATTGGTTTCTGGAAACAATGTAGTTAACACCGAATCCGAAACTGGATTGGTGTATGTACCTTGTATAAAAGTCGTTTTTGGAGCTTGTGTAATACTTGTCACTCCACAAACTGGATTTGCTTCAGCTTGAATCATTGCTACATCCGAACACATTGCCATTCGGTTATGACCAGATTTGTCCAACGCTGCGCGTTCATCATCAAAATCGTAATACAATTCCAAAGCTGCATATTGCGGATGAGAAGGATCGATTTTCTTGTTTTTCCAAAGATTAATCGTTGGTGCATCCAAAGCAGTGGTCCAAATTGAAAATTCATCGATATCCCCTTTGTACTGATAATTTCCATTCCAATTGGAACCCAATCGAAAACGATCAACAACTCCGATTGGTCTATTTAAGCCAGTTCCAGAATGCCACAATGTTCCGTCTTTGTAAATGAACATTTGTCCTGTTGATGTCTTTTTCACAAAAGCCCAATGATGCCAAACATTGTCAATTTCATTTGCTGTCGCAGCTTTCGATATACGATCGTAAGTAGTGGTAAATCCAGCATCAAAATAAATGGTATTATCCGACCAAGGCATGTGAATATTGAACAAGCGGTTATTCAAACTATCAACAGCTTCTAAAATCGAAGTACTTGTTCCGTAACTTCCATTTCCTTTAGCCCAAAAGCTAATGGTTACATCGCCGCCTAAATCAACATTATTCATGTTTACTTCGGCGTAATTTGTTGCATTTGTTCGAAACACTCCATTATCATTAGAAAAAAGCAACGATGATGCAGTTGAAGTAACTGCTTCTAAATCTAATTGAGTAAGCGTGAAATTTGGATCAACAAACGATAATTCAATGATAAGATTACTTGTGCCATCGTAATTAAAACCTTGCGAAAAATGTAAGGTTTGTTGACCAGCAGAAAGGTTTGTCAAATTATCATTAAAAACAGCTGTGAAACCAGTTGTTTCAAATGATGTAAGCGTTGATAAATTGGTTGATTTCAATTGGATTTGTACTCCTTCTAATTTTGAAAGTGCTTGTAGAAAATTCAATTTCAACCCTTGTATGTTTCCTGCAACAACTCCAGCATTTGCTAAATCACTTGCAGTAATAATCCATTGGATTTTCGCTCCATTTGTTCCGAAATTCACCCATTTTATAGGAGTTGAAGTAGTTCCATTGATTGCATGATTCGTTATTGAAATTGGCAATCTTCTACTTCTATTTTTCCATTGTTTATCGAAATAAACTTGATTTGAAAAAGAATAGTTCAGTGGAGATTGCGTGTTTACTTTGAATAAGGAACCATTCACTTGAACGGAATCCATTACTCCTGTATGATCAAAAATACGTGTATAAGTTAAATAATCCCATTCACCACAATTATATTGATCCCAAGTAGTCAAAGGGCTACATTTCAATTTATAATACATCAACACTTTTTCAAAACGCTTGTTTTCTAGCGATGCAGGAAACTGAAAATTTGCTCTTCTTGACGTGATACTATCAAAAGTAAAAGTTTGCACCCAAGTTGTATCTTGTTGAGCAATCGCTTGAAGTCCCAGAAAAAAAAGGACTATTGATTTAATATACTTATTCATTGTATGTAATTGTGATTGTGATTTTATCGTATCAAATTGACTGCGCCATTTATTATTTTGACATTATCACTTTCAGATAATCCTAGACGTAGTACCCATGCATAAGTGCCTTCAGGACATTTTAAACCGTTGTATGTTCCATCCCAACCTTCTGTCAAATCAGTTGTTTTAAAAACCACTTCTCCCCATCGGTTATAAACTTCAAAAGAAACTTCATCTTGATCTACTCCAGCAAAAACGATCGCTTCAAATATATTGTTGTGTTCATCTCCATCAGGAGTAAATGTATTTGGTACGTAATACAACAGTTGATCTTTTACTGTTACTATATGTGTTGCTGTATCGACACAACCATGAATTGATGTTACTTGAAGAACAACCGAATAATCACCAACATCTCCTAATGGATAATCATGAGAAGGATCTGAAGTTGATGCATACGACCCATCACCAAAACTCCAGAAATTTGAAGCGTTTAACGTGGATAAATTATTGAATTGAACAGTTGGTTCTTGTGAAAAAACTTGTTGCGGAGCAAACGAAAACGCAGCATTTGGTATTTCATATACACAAATCATGTTGGTCTTTTGTTTGGTGACAGTACATAAATTATCTGCAGTTACAGTTAACTCAACTGTGTAACAATTTGGATTTGGATAATCAATTGTATTTCCAGTTGCAGAGGTACTTGTTTGTCCGTTGCCAAAATCCCAAAAATAAGTTAAGTTACCTTGAGCATTCGTCAAATCAAAAAATGAAACACTCAACGGTTCGCATCCTTCAACAACTGTTGAAGAAAAATCTACTTGTGGTACTTGGGTGATATCAACAAAAACAGTAGTTGTGTCGTTTTGACAGGTTGAATCTGCTATAAGTAGTTGATTTATTTCATACAATCCATCATTCAGATTTCCAACTGATAATTGTTGTGTAGCTTCATTGAATGCAAATTCAATATTGATCGTAGAATACGTCCAATCAATTCCATAACTTGATGTTGAGTTGAAATTAATCACCAATGATGCTAATACGGATGGTGTATTGCAGAAATGAACATTACTATTTGCGATTGCTACTGGTTGTTGATTAACAGTTAATACATATTCAGCTGTATCATTGGGACAAAATACTCCAGAAACAACGTATTGAAAATCAAATTGCCCTGCTGTATTAGCGATGGTTAAAGACCCATTAGCATTTAGCGTTCCAGTAAAATTAGTGGTGTACCAATTTCCATTCACGGTAGCAGCATTATCACGGATATCAACTAAATTAAAGTTAGCTTGTGTTGAACAAATTGTAGCAACACTATCTTGACCTGCTGTTTTTATTGGCTCAACAGACAATACAATTTGATCACTTTTACTACAGCCAAATTGATTGGTTACAACTACAGAATAAGTACCAGCGGTATGTGCAACAAGGGTTTGATTTGTCGTGCTATTGTTCCAAAGATAAGTAGCTCCTGCATTTTGTGCATTTAATGTAACCGAATCAATCGAACAAAAAGTAGCATCTGGACCTAAATAAACCGTTGGATTAGGATGAACAACCAATGTAATATTTGCAGTGTCATTCGGACAAAATGTTCCTGTTACAACGTATTTAAAATTATACGTTCCTGGTGTTCCATTTAAAATTATCTGACCTGTTGGAGGAATAGCACCTGTAAAATTCGGACTTGACCAAACACCATTAGCAGTTGCTGAACTTGACAATAAATTTCCTAAATTATAGGATAATTGAGAAGAACAAATGGATGCTGTTGAATCTCTTCCTGCTGTTTTAATTGGTTCAACAGTTAATATAACTTGATCACTACCAGAACATCCCGCAGCATTGGTAACTGTAACCGAATAAGTACCCGAAGTGTTGGTTTGAATGGTTTGAGTTGTTAATGAATTACTCCACAAATAGGTACAACCAGGATTTTGAGCATTGAAAGTTACTGGAGTTGAACTACACGTGTTTTGGTCCAAACCTAAATTTACAGTTGGATTGGTACCAAAATTTACAACAACCGTATCTCTTGAATAACAAATTGGTCGAAAAGTAATATCATCAATTGCAAAGTCATTCCCACCTCCTGACGTGTTTTGATTCACAATACAAATTTGTGCAGAAGTGACCATTCCTGAAGTCCAATTTTGAGTGAATTGAGTCCAATTACACCCTTGTGATGACGGGGAAAAAATAGATCCCAAAGGTGCCCCATTAATAGAAAATTGTAATTGTGCAACAGTTGGATCTGTCAAAGCTGATGTTACCCATGTTCCAAATTGGTATGTTGTAGCAGGTTCTATAGGCACTGTCTGACACCAAACTTGTGTATTGGGTGTTGATGCTCCATTAACTACCAACATATTAACTCCAGGAGTTGGTGTATGATCTTGACAAGAAGTAAAATTATTGTGAACTAAATTAGGTGATGTCGTAATTGCATATGTGCCAGCATTCGATAACAACCCCCAGCTTCCTCCCGTTCCAAGTGTATAAGAGGTAGAAAATCCAGTATTACCAGACTCAAAACCACTATTAACAATCATGTTAGGGCCAATTGTTCCAACTTTGATATGATACGTTCCCGATTGCGTGACATTTTTGGTCGTGCTAGTCGTACCATCATTCCATAAATAACTACTGTATCCGCTTCCAGGATTTAACAAATAACTCGAAACATTACAAAGTGTCGTGTCATGACCAAGATTAACAGGAGCATTACTATTGATAAATACAGAAATAGTTGCAATTGAATCCGCGCAATTATTCCCTCCATCTAATGTATATACATAATTTCCATTAGCATTTACTCCAGGCGTAAATGTGCCAATATAGCCATTTTGCAATGTAGATGGTCCCGTCCAAACGCCGTTATGTGACGTTATCGATGTTAAATTACCAGCGTACAAACTAACAGGTCCGTTTGCTTGACATTGGGTTACATTGTCAAGCTTACTGTAATTACAAACCTCTAAACGTAAATCATCAAAACCGACATCATTTCCAGTTCCACCTGGTGTATTTGTAAAAATCTGAAAACGAATTAATGGTGTCGTGGCAACAAAAGTTGACATGGTAATATCTTGCCAAATAGAATTATTGATAACATTTTGACTTAATAAAACAGTGTTGTTGGCATCAATTATTTTAATTGTCAAATTGTTTGTACTATTGAACGCGTCACGTGTTGAAAACCTATAACGGTAAGTTGATCCAACACAAAGTGTAGGAGATACATTACTGTAGAGAATACCAGTGTAACCGTTAACAATATTCATATACATACCACGTGATCCTGTACGTACACAATTTGCAAAGGATTGAAGTTGCGGAGTAGTTTGATATGTGGTACCAGCAATTAATCCGGGAATTGGAGACGCATATTCAAATGACTCTAAAAACACTGTAGACCAACTACATTGGGAATATGTCAAATTTGACAAGCCCAAAAAAATCAAAAATAATAATTTATTAAATCGCATCACAAGTAGTTGTTTGAAACAAAAATAATGAAATAAATCTCTTTTAGTCAACGAATTAATTCATTGTTAAAAACTCCTATATTCATCATCATTCATAAACGGATAGAAAACGTTTTAGTTGCTTGTTAAATATTCTGAAGTTATGATGTGAAATTGGCGTTTTATCGTATTTCGATCAGCAGCATTATAATGCCACCATTCGGTAGGTATATTTCTGAAATTTTGCTGTTGCATTACGTTGCGTAAGAGTTGTCTATTAGCAATGTGCTCTAACGTCAATTCACCCGATTTTAAAAAATATTTTTCCAAACTTGGGTAAGCAATTTTTCGAATATCATCATATCCAGCCCCCATATCTAATGGCGTTTTATTACTTGTGCAAATAGTTATATCAACTGCTGCACCATAATTATGAACACTTCCATTAGCAGGATTACTGACAAATTTAACGCGATCAATTACTGGAATCGTATCCAGAGCATTCCACATTTCCCATTGAACCGAAAGCGGTCGTAATGCATCATAAATCAATAAATGGTAATCTGCATTGATCGAAGCTAAGTATTCTTGACACTTGGCTAATTTTCGGGCAATTGCAATCTGGATAAATGGTTTTTTCAATGTGTCGTACAATTTACGATGCATGAAATTATCGGAGGTTGCGTATTTCAATTCCCAGTAGATAGCTGAATTATAATAATCAACAGGAACTAGCGTATCTTCTTGATTGAATACTATTTCAGAAGTTTCATTCTTTTTTTTAGTGACTTTATGTGATTTATAAACAAGCGGATTCAGCTTGTAATCACTTGATTTATTTGAGCTTCGGTCATTTCCAGAACAGCTTGTTAGTAAAATGATTAACATCAGTTGAATAAAAAAACGTATCTTCATCTTTCAAAAGTCAACATATTATTCAAAATACCAACATTCTATGTACTTTTGTTTTTTAAAATTAACAAGAAAAAATGCCGAAAATAGCTCAAAAAGCAATTGACATGCCAGCTTCTCCCATTAGAAAGTTGGTTCCTTACGCTGAAAAAGCAAAAAAAGCTGGGAAAACTGTTTATCATTTAAACATTGGTCAACCAGATATCGAAACACCCCAAGTAGCACTAGATGCAATTCATAACTTTGATCACAAAGTAATCGAATACTCGCATTCAGCTGGATTTGAAAGTTACCGTGTTAAATTAGCTGAAACATATCAAAAAGGTGGTTTACCCGTAAACACAGAAGATATATTGATTACAACAGGTGGTTCTGAAGCATTGATTTTTGGATTCATGGCAACGTGTAATCCAGGTGATGAAATCATCATTCCTGAACCTTTTTACGCAAACTACAATGGTTTCGCTGTGACAGCTGGAATCAATGTTGTACCAGTAACTTCCTACATAGATAGTGGATTTGCATTGCCTCCAGTTGCTGAGATCGAAGCAAAAATAACACCAAAAACTAAAGCAATTGTTATCTGTAACCCAGGTAATCCAACAGGTTACTTATATTCACAAGCGGAACTCGAACAATTACGTGACATTGTAAAAAAACACGATTTATTCTTGTTCGCAGATGAAGTTTACCGCGAATTCTGTTACGATGGGGCACAACCTTTTTCCGTATTAAACCTTGCTGGAATCGAAGAAAATGTCATTATGATTGATTCTGTTTCCAAACGCTATTCCATGTGTGGTGCACGAATCGGAGCATTGGTAACCAAAAACAAAGAATTAATGGCAGCTGTTTTGAAATTCGGACAAGCGCGATTATCTCCTCCAACAGTTGATCAAATCGCTTCTGAAGCAGCTTTGAATACACCGCAATCATATTTTGATGATGTTGTTGCTGAATATGTTGAAAGAAGAAACATCATGGTTGATGGATTGAATAACATCCCTGGTGTTTTCTGTCCAAAACCAAGTGGAGCTTTTTATTGTGTCGCTAAATTCCCTGTTGATAATGCAGAGAAATTTTGCCAATGGTTATTAGAAGATTTTGAATTTGAAGGACAAACAGTAATGATGGCTCCTGCAAATGGATTTTATTCAACAACTGGAGCTGGACTTCAAGAGGCTCGTATTGCATACGTTCTCAACAAAGAATCACTTCATAAAGCTGTAATCTGTTTAGAAGAAGCATTGAAAGTTTATCCTGGGAGAATTTAACACATGGAAATTCTACTGATTATATTACTAATATTACTCAACGGTGTTTTTTCAATGGCCGAGATAGCTACTGTCTCTGCACGAAAATCAAAATTAGATGCTGCCGCGAAACGTGGCGATAAAGCAGCTAAAATTGTACTTGAAACAATCCACTCCCCTAACCGCTTTTTATCGACTGTTCAAATTGGAATCACTTTGATCGGGATTTTAACCGGTATCTTTAGTGGTGAAAAAATAACACAAGATATTGAACATTATTTTCAACAATATCCTGCGTTAGCTAATTATGCCCATTTATTGGCAGTTTCATTTGTTGTTATTTTAATTACATTCTTCTCGTTGGTTTTAGGCGAATTAGTTCCAAAACGAATTGGATTAGCGAATCCAGAAGGTATTGCTAAAATGATGGCACGACCAATGCGCTTTGTAACTGCTATCACATCACCTTTTGTATGGTTATTAACCTTTACATCAGACTTGCTGATTCGTTTATTTCGAATAAAAACGACGTCTGACAGCAAAGTAACAGAAGAGGAAATCAAAGCAATCATCCAAGAAGGAACGGATGGCGGTGAAGTTCAAGAAATTGAGCAAGACATTGTGGAACGGGTTTTTCATTTGGGAGATAGAACAGTTAGTTCCCTAATGACGCACCGAAACGATGTTATTTTTATTGATATCAATGACGATGTGAACGAAGTGCGCGAACAAGTAGAAAAAGAATTGCACTCTATCTACCCCGTTTTTGATGACGAACGCGAACAAGTAATTGGTATCGTTTTACTGAAAGATTTGTTCCGTACAATCAACAATACTGATTTTAACTTGAAAAGTTTGTTGTTAAAACCTCAGTTTTTACTCGAAACAATCTCAGCATACGAGGCTTTGGTTCATTTCAAGGATACCAAAACACACTACGGAATTATCATGGATGAGTTCGGTCAAATGCAAGGAATTGTTACCTTAAATGATTTACTTCAAGCGTTGGTTGGCGATTTCAATGATTTTTATGCCGAAGAATTTGAATTTGTTCAACGTGAAGATGGATCATGGTTGATTGATGGTCAATACCCAATTGCAGAATTTTTCAGACATTTCGATTTAGAAGACCACCTTGAAAATATAAATTTCACAACTTTAGGTGGACTAATTTTAAACGAAAGCCGCACCTTACCTGAAACAGGCGAAATTATTTCGTGGATGAATTTTGAAATGGAAGTTGTCGACATGGATGGAGCTCGTATTGACAAAGTACTTGTGCGCTTGATCGAAGAAGAAAACTAATTCAAACTTATTTATTTTTTCATTGAACGTTTTTAATAGTGGGTTGTACCGCTAGTAAATTCAGTTGTTATGAAAAAAATATGCTTACTTTTTGCAGCAAGTTGTTCGTTAACAATCTTTGCTCAAACTCCACTAATTGCTCATAAGAGTCATTCAGGAAATGCATCAACTTATGAAATTGACCCAAGTGCCAACTTCGGAATGATCGCACCTGAAATTCATCAAATTCGCATCATCAATGATACAACAATTGTAAAAGATTATGGACTTGGTCATACTTTGTATAGAAAGGACACCTTTAAAATTACAACTCAAAAAACAACTGTTGATTTGAAAGATTCGTTAGCAAAAATTTATCATGCTCCGGTAATTATCGATACAACAAACAAGCTCGCACCACAAACACAAGAAGCCAAACCAATCAACAAAAGATCTGTTCAACCGATCAATAAAAAGAAAAGTAGTTTTTTGTTGCTTGCAGTATTATTCATTAGTGGTGGATTGCTAACAACAAAAGTGCTGGAAAACATTTTTCAATCAAAAAGGGCTAACAACTAACTTTAGCAACTAAAATGCTGAACTATTTTCAACGTGTCAGTATTGGATTCATCGTTTGGTGGATTTTATTGATGCCTTTTGACTTTGGCTTGTTGGGTGGTTTTTTTCAAACTATTCGACAGCCATTTTATTGGTTGTTAACAACTTACGACGAAAAGTTGATTTTTGAAACCGATACAAGCGGTTATTACTTACTTTTTGCTTTCAGCATTTTTTTGGGTATCATCAGTGCATCCATTATTCAGTTATTTAGCAAACAATTTAATTTTCAACCAGCAGTAATCCTTCAAAAAATACTGCAATACCTGTTGTTTTTCTTCTTGTTTTCTTACGGATGGTACAAACTTATTGGGGTCCAGTTTTATGCACCAAGTTCCAATATTCTGTTCACTCCATTTGGTCAACTATCCAAAGACATTGCGTTTTGGTCGCTTGTTGGTAGCTCTCCCCTTTTTTCCATTTCATTAGGTATCATTGAATTGATAACAGCCTTCCTTTTGTTAGTGAAACGCACGCGATTTTTTGCAGCGGTGCTAAGTCTATTTGTTTTTGGCTTTATCTTTCTAATCAACCTTTCCTTCGATATTTCAGTAAAAGGACTATCTGGTTCGTTGCTGCTTTTTGCCCTTTTGTACAATTTTTATTTCTTGGAAAAATGGCAACAAGTTTTCGTGCGAGAAAACATTAATAACAACCGTTTTTCTAAGAAAATGTGGATAAAAATGATAATCGTTGGGCTTTTAGTAATGGAAGTCGTGATTCCTAAAAATGTCGAACAAGAGAATGAGCAAACAGTTCATTATACAGACAAAGCATTCCAGATAAACAAACACAAGGTATTCAAACGTGTTTTTATACATTCAGACAATTACATTATTTTACAAGATAAATCAGATCGTTTTTTTGATTTCAAAATCACGGCTGGCAATCTGTCTACTTGTGTTTTTGAAGTTGGAACATTGTCATTAAAAGATAAACAGCTTTATTTATCCAATGGAAGCTACAAAATAACGGAAATACCGACCAAACATTTACCTTTGAATTACAAAACAATTACTTGGTTTGCAGATGAGTTTCATTAGTAAACCTTCGAATAAAATCATATTTATTAAGATTATTATAACGTAGTTGGACTTTTTATTCAACTATTTGTTTGGAACAATAAATTCAGTTGAATTTTTGCTTACATTTGTCTTGTTTTGAATGAATCTAAATAAGATGCGCGTAATTTTAGCTGATAGTAACGAGATTGTCCGAATTGGTTTAAGAACCTTGCTTTCAACAGATAAAAACATTCAAATCGTCGGTGAAGCAAAATCAGATGAAGAATTGATCGCATTGAATCGTTCGTTTGATGCTTCTGTAATTTTAATAGATTTTACATCCAAGGGATTTTCGATTGATGTAATTGCCAAATTAATAAAGAGAAAACCCAAAACAAACATTGTTGCAATTACACCCGAACAATCAGCTCAAACACTTGTAAATGCGCTGCGTTCAGGCGTAAAGAGTTACGTGAAAAAAGATTGTGATTCACAAGAAATCATTGACGCTGTTAAAGAAACATGTCAAGGAAAAAAATTCTTTTGCGGTCAAATTTTAGAAACCATTCGCGATGCTGCAATTGATGTAAACGACATTGAGATCGATGCATTATCTTGTGAACCAGTTAGTTTGAGTGACCGTGAGACAGAAATAATCATCTTAATCTCTGAAGGATTGACCAACGCACAAATTGCAGAGCAATTGTTTTTAAGTAACCACACAATCAATACGCACCGCAAAAACATTATGGCGAAACTAGGAGTGAAAAATACAGCTGGCATTGTGATGTTTGCTGTGAAAACTGCTTTGGTTTCTCCCAATCGCTTTTTATTCGCAATCAATTAACGCGTTTCCACAAACTCTTCCTTATCTTTATTGAACCTTTTTTCGAATTGGTTGTACTGCTCTTAAAATGTATTTATGAATTGGTTTTTATCGGGTTTATTACTTTTCGTTTCCATACTTGCTTTCGGTCAAGCACCCACACAAACAAATAATGGAATAGTTATTGAATCAAACCGAATTATAGTTTTGGATTCGATGACCAACACACCCCAATTATTAAACGAGCAACCAACCATTCAATCTGATTTCACAAGCAAAAAAAAGGAAGTAAAAACGCAACAAAAAGAGCAACTGACTGCTCAAATAACTTTTTTCAACACACAATTTTCACAAACATTTCAATCAGTAAAAACTGCGCTTCAACAACGTGGGCCTACTGTTGCACAATATCAAAAAATGAAATCCGCAAGCGATTTTTTTGCAAGCAACTTACCAACTAGTTTTGAAAGCTACTTTTACCAATATGTCTTAAATCCGTTTGATCCGTCTTCATTTGGTTTGTTGCAAGAAGCTGCGAAATTAAAACCAACAAACGAAGATGTGCGCAATTATTTATTCAGTCACTATTACTTGCAAAATCAATTCAAGCATGCTGACAGCTTGGTGAACGAAATGATTGCTGACCAAAGCATTACACCGTTTCAACTGAATTATGCGCGTGACTTATTGGCATCATGCGGTTCAGGTACGCTAATTGTTCATGGATTTTCTGACTTTATTCCGGTTTATTATGTCAAACAACAAACGGGAAATCCAATTCAATTAATCAATCTATGGTTGTTACAATCAGAAAATTATCAAAAAGCAATGAATTCTCAGCAATACATTCCAAATCAGGAAATTGTCAATACAACCTTTTTTGAACAATACATTGCAAAAAACCGTTCACGTGCTTACAACATCAGTTTGACTGTTCCAAAAGCATACTACGAAAGTTACAGTTCCGATTTTGTCGTTTCAGGATTGACCTTGCAATTCACCAATTTTATTCAGAATGATCTAGTTATCCCTATCAATACTACTGCAATTAATCAACAATTATTTGATTCGGAACTAACAGCAATTAAAGACACAACTTTTTCAGACAAACAATTGTTGAATTACATTCCGTTTTTAGTTACTCTGAAAAATCAATTTGCAAATGAAAACCAATCGCTTAATTATCAAAAAGCACAGCAACTTATTCTTCAAATCGGAACAAAAACGAATTCCTTAGAACAATTAAAGCCATACCTTGATTAATGCGTTTGTTTCGGAAGGAATATCAAACAATGACCGATGAACAATTGGTAATCGCCTTAGCGGGTGGTGATAAACGTGCGTTTGATCATTTGTATGAACGTTATTCTTCGGCACTCATCACGTATTTCTCGAGAATGTTATGGAACGACAGGGAAAAAGCGGAAGATTTTTTACACGATTTATTCGCTAAACTCATTCAACGTCCTGAACTTTTTGATACCACACGTTCCTTTAAAACATGGATTTTTTCTGTTGCCAACAACATGTGTAAAAACGAATACAAAAAAAATGAGGTAAGAAAAACCAGTCCACAAGAAATACCCGATTATGCGTTAAAAAGTTCATTGTCTCACACGGAACAACAAGTTGATGAACAATTGTTGACAGAGGCTTTTGAGCATGCTTTGGTACAAATCGATGTAAAACACAAAGAAGTGTTTGAATTGCGCCATTTAGATGGTTTTTCAATCAAAGAAATTGCTACAACGTTGGAAATAAATGAAGGAACCGTTAAGTCGCGTTTGTTTTACGCAACCAAACAATTGGCACATTTGTTAACTGATTTTCAACCTATTAAAATCGATTACCATGAATAATATTGATCTAATCATTCGAACAAAAACATACGGTGAATTGACAAGTGACGATAAAAACCTATTAGCGGAACTGGTTACAGATGAAGCTTCGTTTCAACAATTGAAACTGCTCTATCAGATTTCCGATCGGCAACAACAAGCTAAAAGAGTTGTCCCACAAAAAAATACGAAAGCTGCATTGGATGCTTTGTATTTGAAAAAACACAGTCATACGCAACAAAATTGGCAAAAAAGTGAGACGAAAATCACTCCGTTTCAGCAAAAAAACTGGGTAAAAGTCGCAGCCGTGTTACTAATTGGCATCGGTTTTTCAGCTTATTTCTTGGTGAAACCGTCGACTTTCGAAAAGCCACAACAAGTTGCACAATTGGCTCCTACAAAAAAGGTGATAAAACAGGACAAAGATGAATCAATATTAAATGTTTCGCAGCAACCAATTTTATCAAAAAAAGAATCTAAGCTTGTTGCAACAGCTGACCAAGAAGCATCTCCTATGTTGTTAGCCGCTTCATTACCTATGGATTTTCAAAAGGATACCATTGATTTTTCAGCAATTCCAATGTACTTAGCTGAATACAAGCGTCAAGATGAAAATCTAGATGATGCTCTCCTTCACGTTCTTAAAAAAGATGCAGCAATTTCAGGTGTTGATGCACAAAAAATGCAAGTCAAAGTCATCCCGCTAGCAAATTTACTTGTTTACGCTGTTCCAGCTTTTTAATCTGCTAATAACAACTGCTTTTTCAATTCGTTAATTCGGTTTAGTTTTCCTCTATCTCGGATACTAATAGCTGGAATGGTGTAATATCGATGGATATTTTCGAGGTAATCTATTTGTTTCTGCAGCCATTGTTTGTCTGTTAAAGTCATACCATAATTTTCCAATTCGACACGCAATTTAGCTGCAATGGTATAATAATCTGCTCTTCCCAAATAATCGTGATCTGCATCACAAATGATTTGTTCCAATAGATTTTGAGGTTCGATCATTCCACTAGTGGCTAAAATCAACGATCGAATGCGTTGTATTTGAAGTGAATCATATCCAAAAGTTGGCAGCATTTTTTCCATCAATCGCACTGCATGTAGCTCGTTGTTTTCATTGGTATAGATAAATCCAATATCGTGGTATAGTGCGGCAGTGCGTACTAAAAGCAATTCTTCCTCTGAAATCCCTTCTAGTTGTGCTAAACGAATAACTGCCTTTTCAACATTTAAAGTATGAAACAAGTCGTGATAAACAATTTGATCTGGCAAATTTGCCTTTAATCGCTGAATAACATCTTGCCGCATGTGATCAAAATCAACCGACTGTAATTTGCATTTATTTCGAATGAAGACATTAGGAAATTTCCCTTTACCATATAAACTGTATTCATTTTTCAATTTAGCAAGCTGAAACAACTCCATTTCTCCACCTCTTTTTTTTATGGGAACGATTCCCAATGAAATCCATTCAAAATAGTGACCTATTTGTTGGACCACCTCTTTCGTAACTGTTATTTCATCGATTTGAGAAACTTGTTGAGCACGTGCTGCAATATTTACTGTATCTCCCCATACATCAAAAGAATAGCGTTTGGATCCAATTATTCCAGCTACCAAAGGTCCCGTATGAATCCCTATTCTTATTTCCCAAAAATTCCTTTTAAAAGCTTTCGCCAACGTTCGCTCGTTTCGCATGAAATTACGCATCTCGATAGCCGCCAAACAAGCACGCAACAAAGGTTCTTCGTTATCTTCCGTCACACCACCTAATACCATGTATGCGTCGCCAATTGTTTTGATTTTTTCTAATTTATAACGATCTAAAATCTCATCAAAACGTGTGAAATAATATTCCAAACGTTTGACTAATTTCAACGGTTTCATCGCTTTTGCTTTTAGCGAAAAGTCAACGAAATCAGTAAAAATAACCACTCCCTCATCGATCCGTTTGGGCGAATATTTTCCTTGTACGTTCAAATCGTCTAAAACAGTTCTCGGCAAAATATTTCCAAGCAACTGCCCAATACGTTTGTCTTTGAAATAAAGTGATTTGTAATGAGCTATTTTTGTCTTAACATAAAATTCTTGGAAAGGTTTGTAAATAAAATCGATAGCTCCTGAATGAAAACCACGCATTATTTTTGTTGATTCCTGTTGAATACTTGTCATTAAAAGCGCATAACTTATATTTGATGAAAATGTTGACAGTAACGTATTAAAATCTTCCATCGATGAAAAAAGTTGACTATCACAATTCACAAGAATCAAAGCAATATCCTTTTGTTGAATGATTAGTGCAGCTTGATCTATTGAAGGGCAGGATAAAACAATATTTCCTCCACCAATCAATAACTTTCGAAGGGCTTGTACATCATCTTCGACATCATCAATGATAAGAATGTTCATCAAGCGTTCCATCTCACAACTATTTATGTGTTAACTTCTAGTAATCTAGGAACGAAATATACAAATAAATCATTGAAAATTAAGTTGTTAATTTAACAATAATACACTATTAACAATTCACTCTTATCAATTTGTATCATCATTTAACAACAAGAATGATTTTATTGACTTATATTTGTTACATAACTTTTAAAAGAAAAAACTATGAAGAAATCATTACTTATTTTAGGTTTGGTTGTAGCTGGATTTACTGCAAAAGCTCAAACTTATGCAGTAGACACATTGACAAACCATGCTTCTACAAACATTTTCTCAGGAATTTTAGACAATGTTGCTCCTATTGACTCAGGATTTATTGGAGGAAACAATAACTATGGAGATAAAGTTAAAATGCAATTATTTGATGCTACGCATGGTGTTACACACGGAGGAACTGTTACAGGTGTTGCATTTTTTGCACCAATCAAAGTAGATGGTGGTGGTAGCATCAACGTTAAAATCTTTGCTGATAACAATGGTACTCCAGCAACTACTGCTTTAGCTACTAAAAATGTTACTTTGGCTGCGATCGATACATCAATGGCTGCTGCTGCATTCATTAAAGATTCTATCTTATACAATAACGTTGCAATGTTTGACTGGCCAGTTGCTATTCCTACAGGAAATAAATTTTGGGCAGCAATTGAATTACCTACAGGAGCAAACTTATTTGCAATAACAATTATTTTCCCTTTTGCTGATGCTGCTACGCATGCAGGTGAAATCTGGTCAGATGATTCATTCCACACAATTGGTGATCCTCAAAACTGGAATTTAACTGCAGGTTTTTCAATTTACCCAATTGTTAACTTAGTAGTTGGAATGGAAGAAAATGTGATCGAAGCAGCAGTTTCACCAAACCCTACAGCTGATGTATTGAACATCAAAATTTCTGAAGAAATCGCAAGTGTTGTTATCACAACGTTAGATGGTAAAGTAGTTGCAACTGAAGCTACAAACGCAATCAACGTAACTGAATTGAACGCTGGTATGTACATTTACACTGTTACAACAGCTAACGGAAAAGTTGCTACTGGAAACTTTGTGAAAAAATAATTTACAAATTATTAGTTTTGAAAAAGCCGTTCCAATATGGAACGGCTTTTTTGTTGCAATGAACTTTTATTTTCTCATTATTATTTTTTAATGAATAGAAATTTCACCATTTTCATTTTTCACGTATAGTGTATTGTAAGTTCGATACAAAGTTTTCGTCCAATTTGTGATGTGCTTTTGATCACTTCTCATTGGTCGAGCAGTTCGGTATTCATAAGAAATTAATTCAATTTCATATGTTTTATTAACTTGTGGAATATAAAAAACTAATTCTCCAGCTTTGTTGTTGGTATAGGTCAACCCATCATTATTTGCAACTGTTGTTTTATCATAACTCGATTGTATGTTGATTACTTTGATTGAATCATTGATCAACGATGTGGCAATAAATAGTTTGGGATTTGGCGTATTTATTTGCGAAAAAACACGAAATGTACCAAAAAGGATCAAAAAGGTGAAAGCGACTTTTTTCATGATTAAATTTTATAGGTTAATTATATTTTGTTTTACACCTCTAAAATAAATAAATTCGGATACTCGTTACTTTTTTGCTTACAGTTTTGATTAAACGGTAGTAATCAACTTATTAAAAGCAATTTTCAAAAGAATTATAAACAAAAAAAAGGCGCTCAAACGAACGCCTTTTCAATTATATTATTGTTGATTGTTACGCCAACACTTCTTTCACTTTATCAGCAGCTTCTTGTAACAAAACAGCTGAATGAACATTCAATCCTGATTCATCGATCAATTTTTTCGCTGCTTCAGCATTTGTTCCTTGCAAACGTACAATGATTGGAACTGGAATATTTCCAATGTTTTTGTATGCATCCACAACACCTTGAGCAACACGATCACAACGAACGATACCACCAAAGATATTGATCAAAATTGCTTTTACATTTGGATCTTTTAAGATAATGTGGAATGCTTTTTCAACACGTTCCGCATCAGCTGTTCCACCTACATCTAAGAAGTTAGCTGGATTACCACCTGAATATTTGATGATATCCATTGTCGCCATTGCAAGACCAGCACCATTTACCATACAAGCAACGTTTCCGTCTAATTTCACAAAGTTTAATCCTGCTTCTCCAGCTTCAACATCCATTGGATCTTCTTCTGAAGTATCACGCATTTCTAAGTATTCAGGGTGACGGAACAAACCGTTTCCATCTAAAGTAACTTTCGCATCAACTGCAATTACTTTATTATCAGATGTTTTCAACACTGGATTGATTTCAAACATGGCAGCATCACAACCTTCGTAAGCTGTATACAAGTTCACAACAAATTTTGTCATTTGTTTGAAAGCTTCACCAGATAAACCTAAGTTAAAAGCGATTTTACGTGCTTGGAAACCTTGGATTCC
Organism: uncultured Flavobacteriales bacterium; assembly: GCA_937973685.1. GTDB lineage: Bacteria > Bacteroidota > Bacteroidia > Flavobacteriales_D > Crocinitomicaceae > Fluviicola. Next base: position 31,267 of record CALJKJ010000011.1, read on the forward strand.
TACTCGTGGATCAATTTCCTCTTTGAAAATCAAATGTGGTGTATCGTGTGCAACAGTTTCGATGTCCATTCCACCTTCAGTAGAATACATGATTGTGTTACGTCCTTTTTCACGATCTAATAAAACAGACATGTAAAACTCTTCTGTTTGCGCTTCACCTGGGTAATATACATCTTCAGCAATTAATACTTTGCTTACTAATTTACCTTTTCCGTTTGTTTGAGCTGTTTCTAAATGACCTCCTAAAATGCCTTTTACTTTTTCCTCAACTTGGTCAATTCCTTTTGCTAATACAACACCGTGAGAACCTGTTTCTTCAACAACTCCTTTACCACGACCACCTGCATGGATTTGTGCTTTTACTACGTACCAGCTCGTTCCTGTGTCTTCCGTTAATTTTTTTGCAGCAGCTACCGCATCTTCAACTTTTTCAACAACAACTCCGCGTTGTACTGTAACACCATACTTTTGTAAGATGGATTTTCCTTGATATTCGTGTAAGTTCATGACAACTTTGTTTTTTTTCGTGGGTCAAATGTACGTATAAAATTACTTTTACAACGCAATAAAAACGCTAATTATATATAGTTTATTTACTGTTTTCGTTTTTCCAATTAATGAGCATGCAATCGCCAAGTCGAAGTGATGTTTTGAGAGGCTGCATCTTTGTTCGCTTTCTTTTCCAAATCCGACCAAATAGAACTTAAACCTGCTTGTAAAGCTGCTTTTTCGTCTGTATACGCTTCCCACATTACAGTTGGATCTTCGAAATAATGTTTGACAAAATTAGTATCAAAATCGCCTGATCGGAAAGCAGGATGTTTCATGACATATTTTCCAAAATCAAGTGTTGTTTTGATACCAGAAATCTCATAACTATCAATCGCTTTGACCATTTTATCAAGTGCTTCTTCACGCGTCGGAGCCCAAACAACTAATTTAGCAATCATTGGGTCATAATAAATTGGCACTTCCATTCCTTCTTCAAACGCATCGTCAACACGCGCCAAATCAACTCGAGGTCGTTTGTACCTATTCAAAGTTCCAATATCAGGAACAAATCCATTCAAGGTATCTTCTGCATAAACGCGTACTTCGATTGAATGACCGTTAATTGCTAATTCGTCTTGTAGTTTTGGCAAACGTTCTCCACGTGCAACGCGCACTTGCCATTCGACCAAATCAGTTCCAGTTATTTCTTCTGTTACAGGATGTTCTACTTGTAAACGGGTGTTCATTTCCAAAAAGAAGAAGTCCAAATTAGCATCCAACAAAAATTCAACAGTACCAGCTCCCTCGTAATTACAAGCTTTGCATACATTCACAGCTGCCTCCCCCATTTTTTTACGTAATTCGGGAGTTAACACCGCAGAAGGTGCCTCTTCAACTACTTTTTGGTGACGACGTTGAATGGAACATTCACGTTCAAATAAATAAACTGTATTTCCATGTTGGTCAGCAAACACTTGTATTTCTATATGACGTGGTTTTGTGACAAACTTTTCAATAAAAACAGCGTCATCACCAAATGAAGAACGCGCTTCACTTTGAGCTAATTGCATTTGTTCTTCAAATTCTTCAATGTGATTGACAAGGCGCATTCCTTTTCCACCACCACCTGCAGATGCTTTGATCAAAATTGGAAAGCCAACTTCTGCAGCAATGATTTTTGCTGCTTCAACATCTTTGATTGCTTCATCAACCCCAGGAACTAAAGGTACATTGTAGCTTTTAACTGCTTGTTTTGCCGATAACTTATCCCCCATCAATTCCATTGCTTCTGGAGAAGGTCCGATAAATTTAATCCCTGCAGCAGAAACTTTTCGAGCAAATCCAGCATTTTCAGATAAGAAACCATAACCTGGATGAATTCCCTCTACGCCAAGTTTCAAGCAATAATCAAGAATGACATCTTGTTGCAAATACGATTCAGATGAAGGTGATTTTCCAACATAAACTGCTTCGTCAGCTTCTAATACGTGTGGAGCATTTACATCAGCATCCGAATAAATAGCAACTGTAGCAATGTTCATCTTTTTTAACGAGCGAATAACACGACGTGCTATTTCTCCACGATTGGCAACTAATACTTTTTTCATCTGAATAATTTTCTGCGGTTAAAATTACACAAAGCAAATCGAATAATTAGTAAAAAAACGCAATGAAAATTGCTAATTTACTATACAATGAACTAGTATTATTCGGGAAGAACTATTGGATTTGCCACAACTGGATTAGTTGGATATTGGGGTTCAACAGGAAGAGGTACAATATTTTTACCTTTTTTAATAAATACCCTGTTTTCTTTTCTTCTGAAAATGTTTAAAATAGGTGAAAACAACATTTTGTATGTATGACGTTTGAATAATTTACCTAAGGATGTCACCATTTTAGATTCACTAAATTCATTGAACTGTTCTTGGTAATGCAAACCAATACCTTGGGTAAAATCTCCCTTGTATTTTTCCGTCAAAACACCCCGGTCGTTGGATAAATTAAATATTTTCAAGCGAAATGTTCCATCATTATTAATCAGGTATTCAATGTTCATGTCACCAATGTAGGAACTTGAATTTGCGACGCCAGTTGTGGAATTCGCAACACCAAAAGCACCTGTAATCAAAATGCTTTTATTCTCTCCTACAGCTGTTTGGAATCCTACAGTGGTTTGACGTGTTAAACTTGACGAAGAACCATTTTGAGCTGATTTGGTATCAAAACCAACGTTAAATTTCACTTGCTTTGACAATCCTGTTAACGCCGAATTGATTTGTTCTGCCAATACGTCGGTTGCACCTCCAAATCCTTGATTTGATTGCCCATTTAACGGAACAAATCGTTTCATGACCAAAAGCGTGAAGAATTGTTTTTGCAAATCATCTGGATTAGAACGAATTCTACTCAAGGCTTGCTTTCCAGCTTCATTTGCTGTGGGAACATCAATATCTAATTGAACAGTTGGATTACTTATTGTATTGGTAATATTTAAAATACAGCGCACTTCTTCGTTTCCAACAGTTGAAATCCCCCCAACAGCATCAGCAGTAAGTTCTTTGATACTTGCGTTGACTTTGTTGTAAGCAGAAATATCAAGATTTGCCTCGTATGGATCGCCCGTCCACGTTATCGAACCTCCAGGTACCAATGTAAATTGTTGTTTGATTGGTGGTAAAACAAAATCATATTTCCCAGCTGCTATAACATACTGTCCTTTCATTTGAATTTTACCAAAATTATCAGCAGTAATGTTTATTGGGCCTAATCCTCGTGCAGAAATTGCATCACCTGTTTTTTCGTTAAAAACCAAATCGATTTCAGCTTGAGGCGTTGTGGTTATGTTTAAATCCAGATTAATTCCCGTCAAGTCGATTTGTTTGTTGATGCGTTTTTTCTGAACATCAATGGTGATAAAATCATACTCAGACACTTCACTTGGACCATACATTGGTACAGTGATTTTGGTATCTTTTTCTGTTTGTGCATTTAAGGTAATATCTGTTTGCCCGTCTTGAATGAAAATATTAGCATAACCTGTGGCATAGGCTTTTCCATAATACACTTCCCCTTCTTTGTATTTGGTATTCAGTGCTAAAAAACGCCCTGTAAACGACCGGTGATACGTGTTTTCTACTGTTTCTCGATCAAACCATAAATCGATGTTAGCTGACCAATTTGCAAATTGATTGTGGGTTATCGAACTCGTTAGTACTGCTGTGTTTCCCTCTTCATCTGTAACAGGCATATTGTTGATGAAAAATGAACTGTGTTGACTAGAAAAAAGAATCGGTCCATTTAATTTATAGGTTGTTCCGATAACACCAACTTTTAAACTTCCTTGTGTTAAATTTAATAATCCGTCAATTTTGGGTGAGGAAGAATTTCCGTACACATCAATTTTACCATTCAACTTTCCTTTTACAGCCGAAATAACTTCTGGATCTAAAAAGGCATCGACAAATTGAATATCTGTGTTTTTAAAATCTAGTCGGAAATCAATGTCGTTTTCTTGTTTAAAGGGATAATAATATCCTGAAAAATTGAATGTTTCAAATTTTAAATAATCCAAGTCACCACTTAGAATTAAACGCTCTTGCAAGTAATCCCATTGGGCATAACTCGCAATATCCCCAACACTCTTTTCGTTGACAAATAAGTCTTGAATAGTCAATTCACCTTGTGCCTTTAAGGTAGTAAAAGGCGTGTAAAAATTGAAGTTGCCATTTATTTTACCTTTCAAATTGACATCCTCTTGTAAGAGTGCCGAAAATTCTTCGAGTTGAACATCATTTAAGTAAACGAAAACTTTATCCGATTCTTTGTCCGACAATACTCCGTTTACCGTAATGAATTGCACATCTCGTTCAAAAACTAAGTGATCGATAGCGATACTCTTATTACTATAGGTGAGTGCTGCTGTATTTTGGATTTCCCATAATTTATCTTTTAACGTAAAATATGAAGGTTTTACAATAAAATTGATAGAATCATTAGGTAAAAACGAAGTTGTAAAGAAAAATTGAGCTGGATTTTTTTGTTTTAAATTCCAATCAAGAGTAGTCGAAAACACATTTTGTTCACCGATTATTTTTGTATTAAAATCGGATACATTCAACGAATCATTCCAAAATGCATTTTTTGCATGAAAAGAAGAAACAACGCGATCATTTTGAAGCTGTTGATCCAAAGTAATTCCAGCAAAATACTTTTTATCAATACTTCCTTTTGCTTCATTTTGTTGAACATAAGCAATTTCATTTGATGTAATTGCTAATGAACTACTATTATCTACTTCCGAAAAATGTGCAACCAATTTTGTTCCTTGTGCTATTTTAACTGTTGGCGCAAAAACGTGTAAGACTTCATCTGCATTTCCTACTACAGCTGTCAAGTCAAAAAACTGACCTTTTTTAGCCTTTTTGGGGAGGGGCGTTTTTGTTATCAGTGTTGGGAACGCTGTAGCTAACTGATTAGAAACGACTTCCATAATTGTTGAAGGGTCAACTTTACCAATTAATTCAATGGTTGCAACTTTACTGTTTATTGTTAACCGATCTGCAAAAACGGACCTTTCAATTGCTAAATCGAATGATGGAACGTTGATTTGCTTGTTATTTTCTTGATAATACAGTTGGTTAATTCCAATTTCACCCGAATAATCAGCCAAATTCTGCCCCTTCATTGAAACGGTTAACTCCGATTCAAACGAAGCGTTTTTATCTTTCACAAAATTCAAGTAACCTAAATCTGCTTTTGGAATGGACGCTGTAAAATTGAATACTTGTTGCTTGCTGACATCGATGCTTCCTTTGTAGGTCATTTTAAGGTGCGGATCGGAAATTTGAATAGTACCATCTATCACATTATTGATAAACGAAGCTTTTTCGACAGCAATTTGAGCGTAATTATAGTGGTTGAATCCTACATGATGAAAATCCCCAGTTATTTCCACTATTCGGAATCCATCATCTTGCCCGACTACTCCACTCAAATAAAACGAGCCATTCACCTTGTCAAACATAGGATTTGCAATCATTTTTCCTAATTGAAAACTATCTATGTAAATGTCAAAATTACTGTTCTGGGTTCGTTGAAAAGAATATCCTCCTTGCTGCAAGGATTGAAAACGAATACCATTATCAATGTGTATGGAACCTAGACCACAAATCAATTCTTTACTCGCAACCGTAAATCGGTCTGTTGTTCCTACAACTGTTGATTTTTTAACTTCAACAAATCCCATGCGCGCTATTTCTGGAACTAATGAAAAATGTGTGAAACCAAGATCTTTTGGTAATTTGAGCGCTGTTAAATCAGTTAAATCTACAAATGCATACCGAACGATCTCTTTGAATGGTTTGTTAGTAACATCACGATAATCAGGTACTGTAAAATCGCCTTGAACAATGCTTCTTTTTCCAAAACGTAAATCAACATTACTGACTTTTAAGTTTTTCACCTTCCGACTCAAAACACCACTAAAAGCTACAACTTGATTCATGCCTTCTAATGATGTGCCAAAATAAGCTACATCTTTTAAATCCAATCGACTTGAATCAATAACAGCATCGAAAACAACACTGTCTTCTATGTCTTGCAATGCAGCTAAGGTTTTTGCATACAAATTGAATTTGTGGGAATAGATGCGCGTGCGTTTTGTTTTTACCAATAACTGATTCAAGAATAATCCTTTCCCTGCTATAATCACACAATTTGTTTGCATGTGCTTCAACAGAAACCCACATTTTTCGCGTGCATGCAAGTGATTGATTGTAAAGTAAAAATTACCATTTGTTGCAATCAAATTGCTTATTTTCAAATACACATTTGAACAGGACAAATGGTCGTAATCCATACCAAAAGTTGAATAACCTTTGCGGTTATCGTCGTAGTTAACATGAACCGCTTTTAGGGCAATTTCGTTGATTTCTAAGCGTAAATTTGACTTACTTGTTGACGGTCCACTTTCAAAATAATCGGTTATAAACCAATAATTATAATCACCTGATTTTTTGTCGCGTTTGATTTCTATTGCGCCTTCATTTAATGCAATGGAACGAATAACTAATTTGTTTTTAGCTACGAGCAAATTTTTAACGCGTACGTCAATTGATTTCAACAAAGCAAGCGTATCATTTGCTTGATCTTTCACAAAAACATCTTTTAAAATGATTTTGTTAAAAGAAACGATATCGATTTGACCAATTTTAAAATCTGCTTTGAGTTCTTTGGAGAAAAATGATGTTGCTATACTTCCTAAATACGTTTGAAAAGCACTAAAACGAATAGCAAAAGCGAAGACAATAAAAAGAATTAACAACCATTCGATCGTTATTCCTATTGTTCTCCCTACTATTTTCAGTAATTTTGCCATGTATTCTTGCAAATTTAACAAAGTTGAGCCAAAAAGCATTAGTTATTCTCGGAATAGAATCATCGTGTGACGATACTTCTGCTGCTGTCATCAAAAATGACGCCATTCTTTCCAATGTTACTGCTGGTCAAGCAATACACGAACAATACGGTGGCGTTGTACCAGAACTTGCTTCACGCGCTCATCAGCAAAACATTATACCAGTTGTTGATGCTGCATTGAAAAAAGCAGGCATTCAATTAACGGACATTGATGCTATTGCATTTACAAAAGGTCCCGGTTTAATGGGTTCTCTTGTTGTTGGCACCTCATTTGCAAAAGCTACAGCCTTGGCACTCAATATTCCATTATTGGACGTCAACCACATGCACGGTCACATTTTAGCGCATTTCATCAACGAAGGCCAAGAAATGCCCAATTTCCCATTCATTTGTTTAACAGTTTCAGGTGGCCACACCCAACTCGTGATGGTGAAAAGTCCACTCGATTTAACTGTAATGGGAACAACAATTGACGACGCAGCAGGTGAAGCTTTCGATAAAATTGCTAAAATCATTGGTTTGCCTTATCCTGGCGGACCATTGGTAGATAAATTAGCACAGACTGGAAATCCAAATCGCTTTGAATTTGCAAAACCAGTTGTTGGAGGTTATGACTTTAGTTTCAGCGGATTAAAAACTTCTGTTTTGTATTTTTTACAAAAACAAACGAAAGAAAACCCCAACTTTATCGAAGAAAACAAAGCTGATATTTGTGCTTCTGTTCAGCACACCATCCTTTCGATTTTATTCAAACAACTGACCAAATTGGCAAAGGACCTTGCTGTAACAGACATTGCAATAGCGGGGGGAGTTTCGGCCAATTCAGGATTACGCAATCAATTAATTGCAACAGGAAAGGAAAAAGGCTGGCGGGTTTTCATACCTAAATTTGAGTATTGTACTGACAATGCTGCGATGATAGCAATTGCTGGGAAATTTCTATACGAAAAAGGAATTTTTGCAGACCAAACAGTTAGTGCTTTGGCACGCTTACCATTTCAACGACAATGACGAAAATTGCTTTACCCAAGGACTTTGTGTCGCGTGTTCAAAACGATGTTTTTTTAGGACAAGATTTATTGGATGCTTTGGAAACGGAACAACCAATTGCTATTCGTTTTAATAGTTCGAAGAACAAGCAACTTTTCACAGAAACAACAGCTATTCCATGGTCTAAAAATGGTGTTTATTTAACCGAACGACCTTCGTTTACATTGGATCCGCTCTTTCATGCTGGTTGTTATTATCCGCAAGAGGCTGGTTCTCAGTTTTTAGATACCATATTACGTCAAATTGAATTACCACTTCATCCAGTTATACTTGATTTGTGTGCTGCACCAGGTGGGAAAAGCACATTAATTGCTGATTACTTAAATGGTCGTGGTTTATTGGTAGCCAATGAAGTCATTCAAAATCGATCAAAAATATTAAAAGAAAACTTAGTGAAATGGGGTGCAACAAACACCTTAGTTTCGAACAACGATCCTGCTCAATTTGGCGGATTAACAAGTGTTTTTGACTGCATTGTAGTAGATGCTCCTTGCTCTGGTGAGGGAATGTTTCGCAAAGACCACCAAGCGCGGAACGAATGGTCGGAAAACAATGTTGAGTTGTGTGTTGGTCGGCAACGCCGCATCGTAATGGATGTTTGGGATAGCTTGAAAGAGGATGGATTTTTAATTTACTCTACTTGTACGTTCAACCGCCAAGAAAACGAGGACAATGTTCAATGGTTGTTGGGTGAAACAGGCGGAGAAATAGTTCAGTTGACAATTATTCACGCAAAAAGTGACCGTGAAAAACTCGGATATTATTGCTTACCTCATCTTATCGATACCGAAGGATTTTATTTTGCTGTAATTCAAAAGAAAAATGGCAAAAAACCAAAAAAATTGAAACCAGCTAAATCCTTGGTTACACCACTAAAAGACAATGCATTTTTAGCTCCTTTCGTTACTTCACAACAAGTCAGTTTTGTTCAATGGAGTGATTTTGCTTTTGCAATACCGAGCGGATTTATTGAGTTAATTCAATTGTTTCACTCAGAATTACGCTTGATAAAAATGGGGACAGAATGTGGCGAAATTAGCCGAAAAGGTTTGATTCCCAATGAATCGCTTGCGTTGAATGCTGAAATATTGAATCAAACAATTCCAGTTCATGAATTAACAAAACAAGATGCGTTGCGCTATTTGCATGGAGATACATTTCCATTAAACGGCCCTATTGGTTTTGGACTTGTTTCCTTTGAAGGAATTCCGTTGGGTTGGATAAAAAACTTAGGTAACCGATTCAACAACCTTTATCCAAAAGAATGGCGCATTCGCATGCGGATTGATTAAAAAAATTTCAGTATTCCAAATAAACTCTGGAACACTGAAACTAATTATTTGTCAAAGATTTATTTGATATTGTAAAACAGTCATTCCTTTGCGATGCGTTTGTACATATTCGTTGTTCGCATTTATTTCAAAAATTGGTCGGGATTGAAAACCCAAAGAAATTTTTCCTGCATGATTTCCATGAATTAACCAATTTATACCTCCATCTATCATTAACATTGGTTGTTGTAATTTATCAAAAAACGATAATTGAGTTGAGCAATATGGTTGTAAGGTACCTTTCTCATGCAATAGGTCATTTTTAAACTTATAACCAACTTGAGCAAAAATGGTAGAACCAGTACCAATAATCGGTGCGCCAACTCCTGCCCCATTCAAGGTTCCTGAAGACGTTACACCAGTTCCCGGATTCATCACACTTCCATTTCGCAAATAATTTTTACCGAAATTATAATTGTTATAGGCAAGATATGCTGTAATTGCTGCACCTTTTTTTGCAATTGGTAAGTCTAAAAAAGCATCAACTCCTAGTAAAAGCATGTTTTGACGGATGGTATCGCCACTATTATTTTTGTACCACATGGCTTTGTTTTGTTGTATCCAGCCTGCTCCAATATTGAAAACTTTCTTTTTTCCTAAATATGAACCAACCGTATATGGATTGGTATTGTTTTCTTTTTCTAAAAACTGCCAAAACAAATATCCTTGTGTCTGTAGTTTTGGTAAATCCATTGAAAAATTTGCATCACTTCCAATAGCTGGTAAGGTTGTTGAGCTATTTTGAGCTGTCATCGGTGACGTTAAAGCAATGCGGTAATCCAATTTGCCCAGTTGACCTTTTGCATAGAACGATAATTTTCGTAAAAATTGATCGGTAAAACCATTTGTAGCTTGTTGATACAAAGGTGCATCAATTGCCAAAAGACTTCCCACAGCAGGCGAAGCATATCGAGACAAACCACTCCACCCCGTTAATCCTAAACCTAATTGTACTTGTGGAGCTAGTTTATATTCAGTGATTGCATCGTGAATGAATGCTCCTGTATACCTTTTTGATAAAAAATTAAAGTTGTTTTGACCAAACTGCGTATAAAAATAAAGGCGATCCGTTAACTGACCAAAGGCAGAAAAACGGATTCTTCTAATGCCAATATCACTGTATGAATTAGCTGCTGTATTATTAATTAGTGTTCCCGGATTCAAATCCGAATGCCGCAGCCACATTTGACTGACAAAAGTTGCTTTTAAGTAATGACTTCCACTTTTGTTTAGTGTTTTTTTTAACTCAGGTACGTTGTAAGATGTAGTATCTTTCCATGAATTAGTTTGAGCTGTTAATTGATTGACAAGTAACAAAACAAGCAATGTATACAATGCTTTTAATCCTTTATTTTTCATTATTTCATTTATTTAATGGTTTGTATTTTCTTTTTTTAATAAAAAAGTACACTAACCAATTTTCAACGATTGAAACAATAAATAATAGGGTGTTTTTTGAATAAATTGTTCAGAAAAATTTACGAATTGTCGAACGAAAATAACAGCTAAAAAAATCAGAATAAAGCTTGTAGCAGCTATGTAAAACAAGGTGTCTAAATCCAATTCAACTGCTATATCAACAATTTCGGATTGATCAATTAAAGTAGACTCTTCGGTATAATTTACACGATCTTTTTTTGAAGTGACTGCTTGTCTTTCAATAAAAAATGCTGCAACTAATACAATTAAAAATATTAAGCCTCTTTTCATCATAACTAGTGCAAAGGTACTATTGACCAATGAACCGTTGCTTCAATAAATGTTAAATTTCTACAACAAAATTGACCAATGAACCGTTGCTTCAATAAATGTTAAATTTCTACAACAAAAAAGTTAATCAGTGACTTAACGAATAACACTGAGACTTCCACTAAACTCTTTTTTCTTATCAGAATAAATATCTTTTACTTTCGCGGTCCAATTATACGTTCCTGGAGGAACAATTTTACCTTTGTATGTACCATCCCAACTTGACGAAATATCTTTCGTTTCCCAGATAACTTCTCCCCAACGGTTGTAAATTTTTAATTCGAAACGGAATTCATCAACACCACTTACAACATATGTCCAATTTTGATTGAATTCATCGCCATCAGGTGTGAAAGCACTTGGTGCATAAAAGATAATGTCTGTGTTTACAGTTAATTGTCTATCAATCGTATCTACACAACCTTCAGCTGTTTCAACGATCAATTGAATCGTGTAAACACCTGTGTAACCTTCTGGGAATTTAAACACAGGATTAGCAGATGAGCTACTAGAAGGAACAGAACCTGGTGAATTCCATGACCAACTAGTTACTCCACCAGACGATTTATCTTGCATTGTAATTTCAGTTTCAAACATGGTTGTTGGATTAGCGGACATATTAAAATCTGCTGAAGGATTATTAATCACCAATACGATACCCGGGAAATCTGCTTCGTACAAACAGCCATAAGTGGAAGTTACTTTTACATTCATTGCATAACTACCAGGTAAAACATATGTGTGTGTTGGTGCTGCTGCACCAGGAATTGTCTCTATTACTTGATCACCATAATCGAACTCTACGCTAGCGAATTCACTTTGATTGTTTGAATTATTTGTAAACACAAATACACCTGGTTCACACGACCACAATTTATCTGGATAAAACGATGGGATAATTTCAGTCGGGAATGTGATCGTCAAACAAGAATCTGTTGTTGGTGAACCACAAGCTTCTGAAAGTGTCACACAGTAAACAGTATTTGTGTTTGTTGGATCTACAATAATACTTGCCCCCGTTCCAATTACAGTTCCATTTTCTGTCCACGTGTATGTAAAGGGTGAACTTCCTCCTGTTCCAATAACAGTAAGTGTTGTGTCATTTTCAGGGCAGATAATCAAATCAGGAGATAGACTAGTTATTTGCAACGGATCAGGCTCACTTATTTGAGCTGAAACCTGAATCACACAACCATTTGAATCTGTAACAGTCAGGGTATGATTGCCAGCAAACAAATCATTTGCTGCTGGTAAGGTAGACAATGAATTATTCCAATAATAAGAATAAGGCGTTGTGCCACCAGAAACAGAAACAGCAATAATTCCATCATTCAAACTATTACAAGAAGCGTCTTGCTGCACAACAATTTGCCCAACCATTGGTGGAATTTCCGTAACTACTATTTCAACAGTATCCGAACATCCGACATTGGAAGAAACAATACAATGGTACGTACCAGCTGTTAAATTAATCGCAGTTGGTGTTGCTTGACCTCCTGCATCGTACCAGTTATAACTCACTATTCCGAGCATTGGTGTAACGGTAGCAGTTGCCGTACCATTTGATCCTCCTGGACAAGAAACAGGTGTCATAGAAGCTGCATATGTAGGTACTGCATTTGGAACTGTCACATTAACAGTTTTTGTACATCCGATAGCATTTGTAACGAGCACTTGATATGTTCCAGCAACTAAATTTGTAGCTGTTTGAGTTGTTTGTCCACTTGGTGTCCACAAATAAGTAAACGTTGGACCTCCAATAGTAGGGTGAGCAGTTGCTGTACCTACTCCACTCGAACAATAATCTGTTGTTGCTGTTGCTGTTGCTTGAACAGTTACACGAGTAATGAACGTCGTATCGCTGGCTGCTCCAATTTGATTACCACAGGCACTACTAGAAATAAAATATCCCGTTGTTCCAGGTGGAACTGCGGAAGCTGGAATATTCAAAACTCCATTATTATAAGGAAATGATTGTCCAGCAGTATTTGCCCACAAAGTAGATCCACCTTGTCCTGTAACGGCATAATATGGTGTTGAAGCTACCGAGTAATTTGAGGTATTTGTAGGAGAAGTAGGTGTAAATCGCTTTCCATCTTGAATAGCAGTCCAAACGGTATTATTTCTACCGGGTGTTATCGTTGCTGTTGCTCCTGATGGACTATTAACTCCTTGTATGGCCAAATTTCCATTCCATCCTGGACAGGACATTTTTCGACCAATCATGACATCAATAAGGTTTGAACCTTCAAATAAAATTATACTCAAATAGTTGCATTCTGACCCACATGAGAAACCATTAATATTTTGATACAAGACTACAAATTTTCTATTGGGAGCTGTTCCAAGTGTTTGGTATTGAATACTTCCAATTTGACCTGTTATTGGATTTAATTGAGACGGATTCATGTCCATGTAGCAACCCATAATTGAATTTTGGGTTGTAGGGAAACTTGCAGACGGAAGTGTCGCCATACTCGTTAAACTCCAGGGACAACCAGCACCAGCATTCGAAGTGTTAAAACTAACCAACCCGTTAGAACCAATTACACATTGATTGTACAAATTACCATAAAAACTAAAATTGAAACCGATTGGAACAACTTGCGAGTAAACATCATCTGAAAGTTGCGGGAGAATAGTCGGATTATTCAAATTTAATGCTGTATTATTTGAAAGACCACTTGATCCACAATTTGTTATTTGAACTGATTGTCCCAAACAAACGGAAGCATCCGTACCTAAACAAACCTGAACTTGTGAATAAACAGTTGTTTGTAGCACAAATAACGCAACTAATACTTTTATGTAATTCATTTTATTTCGTTTCATATAGCGTAATAACGAAACATCAATCGTTTTCGTTGCTTTCAAAATTAAGCTTTTTAACAAAAAAATCATGTTTTGGTAATAATTTATACCTTAAATAGTAAACAATGATTTTTTCACCTATTTTTTATTGACACTTATCCCCTACAAATTGTTAACATATTCTATGAAAAAAGAACATCATTAGGCGCAACTATTTTCTATATTTGCCAAACTCATTAAAAAAATTTGATAAAATATGTCAAGTAAGTACCAAGCACAGATCGATGCTTTCATGGAGAAAGTAAAAGTATCGAATGGTCATGAAGCAGAATTTATTCAAGCTGTCCACGAAGTGGCAGAAGCTGTAATTCCTTTCATGGAAGAAAACCCCAAATACAAATCTGCTAAAATTCTTGAGCGAATTGTAGAACCAGAAAGAACAATCATTTTCAGAGTTCCTTGGTTAGACGACAAAGGAGAAATCCAAGTAAACAGAGGTTACCGTGTTGAATTCAATTCAGCAATCGGACCATACAAAGGTGGTTTGCGTTTTCACCCTTCAGTAAACCTATCTATTTTAAAATTCTTAGGATTTGAACAAATCTTCAAAAATTCATTGACGACATTACCAATGGGTGGTGGAAAAGGTGGTTCTGATTTTGATCCAAAAGGAAAATCGGACAACGAAGTAATGAAGTTTTGTCAATCATTCATGACAGAATTATCGCGCCACATTGGTGCTGACACAGATGTACCTGCAGGTGATATCGGTGTTGGAGGACGTGAAATTGGTTACATGTTTGGTCAATACAAACGTATTCGTAATGAATTTACTGGTGTATTAACTGGTAAAGCACGTAACTGGGGTGGTTCATTGATCCGTCCAGAAGCAACAGGATACGGAACAGTTTATTTCGCAAAAGAAATGTTGGCAACTAAAAACGATTCTTTCAACGGAAAAGTTGTTGCTGTTTCAGGTTCTGGAAACGTTGCGCAATATGCTTGTGAAAAAGCGACACAATTAGGCGCTAAAGTTGTTACAATGTCTGATTCTTCTGGATACATCTACGATGCAGACGGAATCAATGCTGAGAAATTAGCATTTGTTATGGAACTGAAAAATGTAAAAAGAGGTCGTATTGAAGAATACGTAGCGAAATATCCATCTGCTAAATTCATCTCAGGAAAACGTCCATGGGAAGTGAAAGTTGATATCGCTTTGCCTTGTGCGACTCAAAATGAATTAAATGGTGATGAAGCGAAAGCTTTGGTTGCAAACGGAGTAATCTGTGTAGCTGAAGGTGCTAACATGCCTTCTACTCCTGAAGCGATTGCAGCTTTCCAAGCTGCTAAAGTATTGTTCTCACCAGGAAAAGCATCTAATGCTGGAGGTGTTGCAACATCAGGTTTGGAAATGTCTCAAAATTCATTGCGTTTAAGCTGGTCAGCTGAAGAAGTTGATCAACGTTTACACGGTATCATGGTTTCAATCCACGAAGCTTGTGTGAAATACGGAAAAGAAGCAGACGGAACAGTTGACTACGTGAAAGGTGCAAACATTGCAGGTTTTGTAAAAGTTGCTGATTCAATGATTGACCAAGGATTGGTATAATCATTCAAACGATAATAAGGAAAAGCCGTTCATATTGAACGGCTTTTTTTTATGATTTAAATTTGAAAATTGAACGATAGGATAAAAAAAACCGCTGAAGTAATCAGCGGTCATAACAAAATTCAACTAATTTATTAAATGTTGATCCTAAGATTGAAATTTACCTAATCTATTTTCAACTATAAAACATTTTAATTCAATTTTGTAATTGATATATTTAGGTAATCGGGAATCATATATGATGGAATAGCAAAGCCAACACCTTCCGTTGCGTATCCTACTAGTTTTGCTTGGATTACACCATGCAGTAATCCAGCTTTATCAAACAAAGGACCTCCACTATTCCCGCTATTAATACTAATACTTAACTGTAAAACATTATTGTTTTTCGTTTTACGTTCATTGGAGATCATTCCTGAAGTTACAGTTTGTCCAAGATCAATTGATTTTGGAGCTCCAATCGTATAAATTTGCTGAAGGTTTTTAAATTCCTTTGTTGGCTTTAATAAAAATGCTTTTTCAAAATTATAATCCACTTTTATTAAAGCAATGTCTCTGGCTCTATTGTAACGTACCACTTTTGCATCAAGTTCAACACCAGTAGAAAGAACAACTTTTATATTTTCTAGTTTATTAAATGTTTTCCCTGCAATCACATGGAAATTTGTTAAAATGTAGCCATCGTTTGAGATTGCAAATCCTGAACCATGTCCTTTGTCTTTTCGTTTGATAATGACACTCGCTAATTTTGCCTCTTTTAACTCTTTCACAATTGAAACGGGTTCATTAATCGTTAAACTTTCTTCATTAAACGAAAAATCAACATTCATTTCAATATTTTTTAAAAATGCATCTGATTTTCTTAATTTGAAATAACTTCTATCAACTGCATCATTATAAACTTTTTCGTATTCAGCCCCAACATATTTAGGTGTGAATTCACCCGAATATTCATAAATACTAACCGAATCTAACGTCTCACCATAGGAGTTTTTAATGTACCACTCGATCGTTAAACCTGCTTTAAAAAAATTCTCTGTTTTGGAACCAATATAAAATCTAAACAAATCAACTTTTCTAATTTCACCTGCTATGAGCATGGTGTTGTTATTGTCTTGAAATACTTTGTTTATTGTATCATAGTATTCTGTTTTCTTTAA
Organism: uncultured Flavobacteriales bacterium; assembly: GCA_937973685.1. Lineage (GTDB taxonomy): Bacteria > Bacteroidota > Bacteroidia > Flavobacteriales_D > Crocinitomicaceae > Fluviicola. The sequence goes on from CALJKJ010000011.1 coordinate 47,892, forward strand.
TATTTTGTATAAACTTTCTGAAAATCGCAAATTATTCATCTTTAATTGTGTTTCTTCAATCATTCGTTGTTTTTGCGATTCATTTTGGTTGATCAGATCGATTGCGTTACTGTTTTTTCTTTCTTCAACAGCTAATCGCATGTTTTCATTAATATCTCCTTTAGAACTGATTAAATACTCTTGAACATCTTGATTTTTATCATTGATATTCAAGTTTATTTCCGAAATATTAATATATTTTTGATTGTCAAGTCGCTTTTCCAATTTATTGGAATTTTCAAACTTCATTTCCTTGTTATAAACAAATGTTTTATCATCTGTAAATCCCATTATTGATATAAGAAATGGTATGTCTAATAAAAGTAAAGGATATGCTATTGCTGTTTTTTTCTTCGGTTTCATAACGACATGTTCATCTTGATAACCAGGCGTTTGCAAAACGATTTGTTTGTACCTTGTTTTTTCTACTTTTAATCGAAATTCATTACCTCTTCCTATTTCTTCGTTATCAGCAAAAACAACTGAATTTTCATTAGTAGATGAAATCGAGACCGATTGTTTTAATGGTATAAAAATATAGTTGCAAGAACTGATTGAAAATGATGTAATTAACAACCAAATAATACTATTTATTTTGTTCATATTTTTCTGTTTAGATACAAAAATTAATAATTAACAAATGAAATATTCAAAAATTCAGGAATGATATATGCAGGAATAGCAAATCCAATTCCTTCCGTCGCATAACCTACTAATTTGGATTGAATAACACCATGTAACAATCCTGTTTTATCAAATAATGGTCCGCCACTATTCCCACCATTGATACTAATGTTCAATTGGATGAGGTTGTTTTTATTGGCTTTTCGTTCGTTTGAAATCATACCCATTGTTACTGATTGACCTAATTCAACAGATTTAGGTGCACCAATTGTATAGACATCTAGTAAGTTTTTGAATTCTTTAGTGGATTTCAGTAAAAATGCTTTTTCAAAATCATAATCAACTTTTAACAGTGCGATATCACAAGCTCTGTTATAACGTACCACTTTTGCATCAAGTTCATCCCCATTGGATAGCACTACTTTTACTTCTTCTAATTGATTTATATTTTTCCCTGCAATCACATGGAAATTTGTTAAAATATAACCATCATTTGATACGGCAAATCCTGATCCGTGACCTTTGTCTTTTCGTTTAACAATAACACTCGCTAAACTTGCGTCTTCAACTGCTTTCACAATAGATTTTGGTTGAGTTATTGACAATTTTTCATCTTTTGAAGAAAAATCGGTATTCAAAACTATGTTTTTTTGAAACTCAGCTGTATGTCTCAACATTAAATAATTATTTTCAATTGCATCACAATAAATTCCTTCGATATTTGAAATATTATAACTTTTGTTCAGGTATTCTCCTGAATATTCATAGGTATAGACTGAATCAATGATTTCATTATACATATTTTTTATGTACCATTGAATTCCTATTCCTGCTTTAGCTAAACCTGGTGTATTTACAAATTTTCTTTTAATTGAAAATATATCCATTTTACGAATTTCCCCATCAAGAACAATCGTATTGTTATCATCATGGAAAACTTTATTTAACGTATCAATGTAATCCGTTTTCTTTAAAATTTTAGTTAGCGATTCTATATATTTACTTTCTTTTGTTTCTTTTTCGTTTTCTTTATATTTATTAAGCGTATTGTTATCTTTTTTAGTTTTATTTTGCGATTCAACTAATCTTTCATCAATTGCTTTTTTCATTATTTCTGAAACTTCACCTTTTGATTTTATATTATATTCTTGAAAATCATTTTTGTTTTTTAAATTTAATTTGATGTCATCAATCATAATAAATTTTTCATTCCCAGTCTTTTTGTCTAGTTTATGTGAACTTTCAAGTATCCAGTCACTTTTATAATTGAAATTTTTGGGAATTGTAAAAGTTAAAAGAGGTCCCCAAAAAGTAGAAAAGTCTAGTAAATACAACGGATAAAAAGCTGGATGTCTTTTATATGGCAACATTACTACAAGCTCATCTTTGTAACCCGGCGTTTGCACTACTATTTGTTTTGCGCCATTTTTTTTAACTTTCGTTGTAATAGTTTTACCGCGACCAATTTCATATTCATTATCATAAACTACTGCGGTTTCATTAGTCGTAGAAATAGTTATTTTTTGTTTGTTTGGAAGAAGAAATACAGTACATGAACTGATTGAACATGCTAAGACAACAATATAAATTGTTTTTAACTTTGATTTCATAATTGATTGTATTTTAAATGTTTAACTGAACTATTTAGTAATTGTAATATTCAAATAGTCCGCAATTAAATACGAAGGAATTGCAAATCCAACACCTTCTGTGGCGTAACCAACAAGTTTTGATTGAATTACACCATGCAACAAACCATTTGAATCAAACAATGGTCCTCCACTATTTCCTCCATTGAGACTCATACTCAATTGAAGTACAGAATTATTATTAGCGTTACGTTCATTTGAAAGCAATCCTTTTGTAATTGATTGCCCCAACTCGATAGATTTCGGAGCACCGATCGTATACACTTCTTGTAAGCTTGTAAAATCTTTCGACGACTTCAATGCAAATGCTTTGTCAAATTGATAATCCACTTTTAATAAGGCAATGTCTCGTGCTCTGTTGTAACGAACAACTTTGGCTTCTAATTCTTCTCCATTGGAAAGTATTACTTTGATATCTTCCAATTGATCAGTAGATTTCCCTGCAATTACATGAAAATTAGTTAAAATATAACCGTCATTTGAAATGGCAAATCCAGAACCATGTCCGTTGTCGTTTCTTTTGACAATAACACTCGCTAAGGTTGCTTCTTCAACCGTTTTTACGGAAGATTTGGGTGTAAAGATTGATAATTTCTCATCTTTGGAAGAAAAATCAGTATTCAAAGTAATGTTATTTTGAAATTCCTTTGTTTCTCTGAGCTTTAAGTAATTTCTTTCAACAGCATCATAATAAAATGGATCAGCTAATTTCTCTTTATCGTAGTTTGATATAAAATCACCAGAATATTCATAAACATAAACGGAATCAAGAATTTCATCATACGTGTTTTTTAAATACCATTGGATACCTACTCCAGCTCGACACAAACCACTTGAATAAGTGGCGAATATTCTGTAAACAGTAAATTTGTCGACCTTTCTGATTTCTGCTTCTAAAACTAAGGTATTGTTGTTATCTTGAAAAACATTGTTTGTTGTATCAATGAATTCTGTTTGCTTCAATAGTTTAAAAATGTTATTAGAAAATTCTGTGTCGTCACTCTTTATTTGATTTTCATTTTTGTTGTTCGTTAATTTGTTTTGATTAGTCCCTTTTTTCGCAGTTTTTTTCGCAGTTTTTTTGTCATTTATTTCACTATATTTTTTTCTTTCTGAAACAGCTTCATCAATCATATCAGCAACTTCTCCTTTTGAATATATGTAATATTCTTGAAGGTCTTTGTTTTTGTCATTGATATTAAGTTTAACAGCTCTAAAATCAATGTATTTTTCTGTTTCAAGTCGTTTATCTAATTTATACTTGTTTTCAAGTTGCCAAACAGATTTATAATCAAACGTTTTATTTATATCTGCGACCCAATAAAAAATTACACTAGAACAATCTAATATAAGATAAGGGTAAAATAATTTATGTTTTTTGTAAGGCAACATCACAATGTTTTCATCTTTGTAGCCCGGTGTTTGCACAACTAATTGTTTTGCACCAGATTTTTTTACTTTTATTTCTTTGTTATTCCCTTTGCTAATCTCAAGCTTATTCTCATAAACCACTGAATTTTCATTGGCTGTAGTAATTGTTACTTTCTGCTTACTGGGGTTTATAACCAAATTACATGAGGAAATAAACAAAACTAAAGTCAGTAAAATGAAATTTGAGGTCTTTGTCATAGTAGGTGTTTTCATAAACATAGTAGTCATTATTATACTTTATATATTAGTAACAAACCTACTATTAAATTACATTTCTTGTGTGCTGAAATAAAATTTATAGTATAAATACTAGTAATTTATAGAACAAGTTCTATTTTATCTTTAAACTTGGTCAGCAATTAATAAATACTATAAATTTGAGTTTCACTTTTAGTCTATTTTTTTGGTAAAAAACCTAAAATCGGTTTTCTGTAAAAATGGATACTGATGAAACGTGAATAAATCGATAACAAGCATAACACATTGAGAAATTTCTTTTTAACATTCTTGGCATTAAGTTTCACCAGTTACTATTTCCCCATTATTATTCTAATAATCAATCTGTTGAAATTCAAGAAAACTTCAAGATTTGATCGCTGGCTTTATGTTTTTATTTCATACAATGCGCTCATTGTATGTGCAGAACAATTTTTCCTATATGGAAACATTCAAAGTTTCAACCCCATTTATAAAGTTCAAACTATTGTCGATTTTTTCTTTTTATTCACATTGCTAGTTATACTTCTAGAAGAAATAAAAATCTCCTGCTTGATTTTTAAAATTATCGCATATTCATTTATAGTATTGAGTGTTGTTGATACATTCTTCATACGTGATTTGTATTCAAATAATTATTTTGAAACAATATTTTCCAAATTTCTTGTAATCGTTCTGGCATTTTACACTTTCTATCAACTTGAATTACAAGAAAATTTTAACAAGGGAAAAAAGATTTTTGTGTATACGCTGTTAATCTATGCTTGCTCAACTTTCACAATTTCTCTTTTTGAAGAGTATTTTCGCAGTAAAGATAATGACCAATTATATATAATTTGGTCTGTGCTTTTTCTGTTGACCATCATGTATAATCTATTTCTAACATTATCGTTGTGGAAATTGAAAAGATAGTTTTCAAATAAAATTATATTGATGAAGTAATGAAGTATTTATTTTTGTGTTGATCTTTTTATGTACGAATATTTTAATACGCTAATAAATATTGGATTATATAGTTACCACGTGCCTTTGTCACTAGTAATCTTTATGTTTTTTAAAAAAAATGAGTTTTCAAAATATGAAGTTTCACTTTTTTTTCTTGTTTCATATAATGCCCTAATAATATTAATTGATCAGTTAATATTGGATGGACATATTGATAACTACAATCCAATTTATAACATTCAAACGATTATTGATTTTTGTACAATCGTTTTTATTTTTTCAAAAATTCTGGAAAATAAGCAACAAAAATTATTGAATTTGTTGAAATATATAATTGTTATTTATCTTTCAATAAGTATCCTTGAATTAGTATTCATCAATGATCTATTTTCAATAAATCTTATCAGTAATAATCTTGCTAAATTTTTAATAATAATTATTGCACTAATAACAATTTATTTATCTGAAATCAAGACAACCATAACGACCAGTCAAAAAATATTCACTTATACGTTGCTTTTTTATTCCATAACAACCTTTTCAATTTCCCTTTTTGAGGAATTTATTCGACTGAAAGTGAATTATATTCTTTACACATTATGGACAATAAATATTTTACTTACAATTTGTTACAACCTATTCCTTACACTATCCATATGGAAATTGAAAAGATGATTTTACTAAAGTATTTCATGATAACAACCCTAAAAAGTTAATTTCGTATTTAACTATGGAAGATATTTTTCACTTATTACTCAAAGCAGGGCTGATTAGTTATTATTTACCTTTTCTTTTAGTACTGTATCTTTTATTAAAAAAAGGTAAGCAATTCACTTCATTTGAACGACTGTTGTTTTTCTTTATCAGTTATAATGGAATTGCAATAATAATTGAACAGTTTGTTTTAACAGATCGTTTTAAGAACTTTAACCCTATTTTCAATAGCTTAACTATTATTGATTTTTGCACAATCATTGCAATTTTTTCAAAAATTTTACATGAAGCGGGTCCAAAAATATTGAGATTACTGAAATATTTCACTGTCATTTGTTTGTCAATCAGCATTATTGAATTATTGTTCATAAATGATCTGTTTTCAATTAATATCTACACGAATAGTATCTCTAAATGCCTAATAATCGTCGTTGCAAGTATTACAATTTATTTATCTGAAATTAAAATAACCATTACTCAAAGTCAAAAAATAGTTACCTACACGGTTTTTGCATATAGTATATTGACACTTCCAATAGCATTGTTTGAACAAGTTATACGTCTAAATGAAAGTAACTATTTATACATTATTTGGTCGTTGAATATCTTTTTTACGCTATTTTTTAACCTATTTCTAACATTATCACTTTGGAAATTGAAAAGATAATAGTACAAATGTGTTTAATGACAACAAACCTAAACCTTTAATTTCGAAATAAATATGATCGAATTTTATGAATTTTTATTGAAAGCAGGGCTGATGAGTTATTATATACCATTGCTATTTGTACTGCATCTTATTGTAAAAAAAGGTAGACGGTTCACTTCTTTTGAACGATTGTTGTTTTTTTATGTCATTTATAATGGAATTGTAGTATCAGTAGAAGATTTTATTTTGTATGGTCACATCCACAATTTCAACCCTATTTACAACATCTTAACAATTATTGATTTTTGCACAATCATTGCAATTTTTTCAAAAATTTTACATGAAGCTGGTCCAAAAATATTGACATTACTGAAATATTTCACTGTCATTTGTTTGTCAATCAGCATTATTGAATTATTGTTCATAAATGATCTATTTTCAATCAATTTATACACGAATAGTATCTCTAAATTTTTCATCATCATCATTGCCGTTATTGCGATTTATCTTTCTGATATCAAAATCAAAATAACTAGAAGTCAAAAAATATTCTCTTACACAATCCTTTTTTATAACATTGTAACTTTACCTATTGCGTTATTCGAAGAATTTATACGTCAAATTATTAGTGACTATTTTTTCAATATTTGGTCGATGAATATCTTTTTTGTAATATCATATAACCTATTACTAACCTTATCGTTATGGAAACTGAAAAAATAATATTTCAAGCAACTTTATTGAGTATTGTATTGCTAACGTCTTTGATATTGTTTTTTATATTCCTTATCAAAAGCAGTACCAACAAACGAAAGGCAGATTTGGCAAACTTTGAATTAGCTTTTAAAAACAAAGAATTGGAGCAATTAAATGCTGTTATTGTTGCACAAGAGAAAGAACGAGCAAAAATTGCCAGTAATTTACACGATGAAGTTGGTTCAATCTTATCTATGGCGCAACGAAATTTAGACTTTGTCATGAAACAAATGGCTGCAGATGCCCCGTACAAAGATGAGTTACAATTCTCATTGACAACTATTGATCAAAGTATCACTACAATTAGAAATATTTCTAACAGCATGCTTCCCCATTTTTTAGTCAAATTTGGTTTAATCAAGTCCTTGCAACGATTGGCATATCAAACAGAAGCTTCCCTTAATAGTCCTTGTCCCTTTTCAACAAACTGTACCGATGATTTTGAAATAGACAAACAACAGGAAATTCATTTGTATGCGATTTTACTTGAAATCGTAAACAACACCCTTAAACATGCGCATCCACATTCCCTTCAATTGCAACTTTTGAAAAATAAGGAAAAACTAGCACTTTCCATTCAACATGACGGCGTTGCAATCAATCAAGAAGAATATGAACACCTTTTAAATCACAGTGAGGGTATTGGATTGTCGTCAGTCGTAAATCGATTAGCTATAATTAAAGGGGAAATAAACTATTCAAAAACACCGTTAGGAGGTGTAATTACTGTTGAAATGCCACTCTAAAAACCGAATCATGAATCAACAAATAGATAACATAAAAAAAGTACCAATTCGTATTGCTCTTGTTGAAGATCATACAATTGTGCGACAAGCATTAGCTAATTTATTAGCTAAAAATGATCGCATCGCTATTACTATCGAAGCCGAAAACGGGCAAGATTTCTTAAATCAACTGGCAACAAACAACGTGGATGTTGTCTTACTAGACTATGAAATGCCCATATTAGATGGTCGAAATACTTTAGCTATACTTCAACGCGACTATCCTTCCGTAAAGTCAATTTTACTTAGTATGTTCGAAGACCCTTGGATTGTCGCTTCATTAATTAGTGAAGGTGCAAATAGTTATCTCAAAAAGAATTGTTCGTATGATGAATTGATTCAAGCTATCATAGATGTGTTTGAAAATGGTGCTCATCACAATGAATTAGTTACTAATTCACTTGTTCAAACCAAAATTGAAAACAACAAAAAAGATGAGAATATCACCAAATATAAGTTAGGTGTTCGTGATGAAATCATTTTAACATTAATATGTGACGGCAAAAAAAGTGAGGAAATTGCTGAATTGTTATTTTTATCTAAAAAATCGATTGATGCATTACGAATTGATTTACTAAAACGATTGGGGGCAACAAATACAGCTAATTTGGTTACAAAATGTATGTTGTTAGGATTATATAAACCACGAACTGAAGAGGAAATCAAAGCCTTTGAAGTTGCACTTCGATCAAAACGAATAGCATTGCGTAAAAAAATCTAAATTGAGAAAGTAGAAAGATTTGAATACTCTCAAGTATTTTTTTTGTGAACTTCACTATTAAAAACCAACATTTCAAAAAGATTGCGACGAATTATTCGTTCATTTGAGATCATTTTTAAAAATCTAGATAGGTCACAAAACTAGCTGTTTTTGGAATTGTTTTCAGTTAGTTTTTTTATTCTTCTCATTGAAGCTGCATATTGTTCGTTGATTATTTCTTGCTCAATTTCCATGTCTGTTCTAGGAGTGTAAAATCCATTTAAAATAGCAACTCTCATGAGTTGATTGGCAGACTTAATATTCAACTTCTTCATTATTTTGGTACGGATCAAATCGACATTTTTCTTGGAAGTCGGTAATTGTTTGCTGATGAATTCACTGCTACGTCCATCACAAATCATTTTTATGATAATCAAATCTCTTTCAGAAAGATCAAATTGAGATTTTTGCAACGAGATTTTACGTTTGGAAGAGACATCGTTCAAAACAGCATTATTCATTTGTGCGTTTGTGTAAGGTACGTTTTTGTGGACCGTTTCAATTGCTTGCTCCATTTCTTCAATCGAGCATTCTTTTAATAAATATGCGTCAATTCCTTCAGCCATCAAATCAAAAATAATTTCTTGATCTTCAAACATTGTTAACATCACAATTTTGACTTGGGAACCAATTTTCTTCAGTGCTCGAACAGTTTGAACCCCATTCATGATTGGCATCTCTAAATCGAGTAATACGACATCGACAGAATTTTCAGCAATTTTATCTAAAAACTCTTGACCGTTTGAAGCTTCAATGACAACGTTATAATTTTCTTTTTCATTCAGCATTTTAACTAATGCTTTTCGAACTACTTGATGGTCTTCAACAATTGCTAGTCTGATATTATTTGATACTGCCATTTTTTTATTTTAAATCGAAACAACGAATTTTATTTCACCCAGTGTATTGTTCCGTTGAAATGTTAAATCGCCATTTATTATGTTTAAACGATACCGAATATTTTCCAAGCCTAAGTTTTCAGTTTCTTTAGATAGCGCAATATAATCACGCTGAGATAATGCGATACCGTCGTGTTTTAAAATGAATAGTAATTGATTCCCTTCGAGATTCAACGTCATGCCAATAGTTGTTGGAAAACTGTGTTTTAATAAATTAGTAACCAATTCGTTTCCAATATAGAAAATATTTGTCATTATTTCTTCCGAAAATTCTGAATCGTTACTTAAATTACTTTCAAACGTAAACGTTACGTTCAGTGATTCAGATTTAGTACTTCCTATACGCTCCATTGCTTTTGATAAACCAAATTTGAGTAAATAATGAGGTATTAAATCTTTGGTTATTAAACGAAGTTGATCGATTGATTCTTTCAAAAATGATTCCGTGTATGCGAGACTTTCAATGTCTACTTCTCCTCCACTTGCTTTGGTTTTCAATTGTAACATATTCTTGTGTACAATTGATAACAGTGCTCCAACTTCATCGTGTAATTTTCTGGCTATAACAGAACGTTCCTTTTCTTGAATGGTAATTGCTATCTCGAATTTTTCAAGTTCTGATTTAATTTTCTCTTCTTCAATCAGCTTTTCAGACAAATCCTTTATTTTTTTATTTTTTCGCGCAAACAAAAACATGCCTGTTATCATAAAAGCTGAAAACAACATACCAAAAAGGACTATTAAAATTATTTGACTTTTTTCAACCATAATCCGCTGGTAAATGTTAAATTAAGTAATAAGGTAATGGAAGCATGAATCAAGAAAAAACTATCAAATAGTTCATTTGATCTATGGATTTGCTCTTCGAATAATGAATAGAAAAATAATACCGAATAATAGAACGTTATGGGAAAAATCACATACTTAATAGAAGAATTCATCTCAACATGATAAATGACATAGCTTCCAATAATTGAAATCAAGAAATAAGTGACGCTGTTATTATAGGTAGTTGATCCAAAAATAGTATTGTTTGCAATGTCGATAATTGCAGTAATAAAAACAATCAGATAGACAGGCTTTTGAATTTTCTTCAAAGACACATCACGACTAAACACCCTGAAAATTAGGAGGAAATTGAGTGGTAATGAAACATGAAAAAGTGGATTGCTATTATTTAAATAGGTTTCAAAGCAAAAACAAAGGAAGTCTGTCAAAAAACGAAAAGCAATGAATTGACCAACAATAGACTTTAAGGCAACAACTCCATTAATCTTCACTAAAACAATTAATGGTAGAACACTTGAAAACAATACGAAATAGAATATCCAGTAATTAAACATCATCAACTACAATTTGAGATTAATTGGTGAAAATAAACACACTTTTTTTGAAAAAATCGATCAAGCAACTTCATGATTTTAACTGTTTACGTTTTCAATTGAAACTGCAATTGTTATTTCACCTTGCGTAGCGTTTCGTTTGAACGTTAATTCGCCATTTATTAAGTTTAAACGATACCGAATATTTTCCAAACCTAAGTTTTCAGATTCTTTTGATAAAGCAACATAGTCACGCTGAGATAATGCAATACCATCGTGTTTTATAATTAATAGTAATTGATTTCCTTCGAGCTTCAATGCCATGCTAATAATTGTTGGGAAACTATGTTTCAATAAATTCGTAATCAACTCACTTGTTACGTAGAAAAATTGTGTCATGATCTGCTCGGAAACTATGAGATTATGAGGTATTTGTGTTTCGAAATTAAAGGATTGAATAAAACCAGCTGTTTTTTGAGTTCCCATTCTTTCCAGCGCTTTTACTAAGCCAAATTTCAGTAAATAATGAGGGATTAAACCTTTGTTTATTTGTCTTAATTGATTGATCGATTCTTGTATCAAATCCCTTGCAACCTCAATTGAATTGTGTTCAAAAACTCCTGCTTTCGCCTGCTTTTGAATGAAAAGTATATTTTTTTGAGCGAGAGATAATATAGCCCCAACGTCATCATGTAGCATGCGCGCAATATGTCCACGTTCTGTCTCTTGTGTTTCCAAGGCTACTTGTAATTTTTCAACTTCGTTTTTTGCTTTTTCTTCTTGCAGCAACTGATCACTCAATTCTTGAATCTTTCGATTCTTTTGTGCAAATAAAATGATACCAAATCCCAAGAAAAAGGTAAACAACATTCCAGTAATTATTAATACGGCTAATTCTTGCGTGGAGACCATAAATAAAATGTGTAAAATAAATTAAGGCTCAAAATGAAAAGTAAAAATACAGGATAAACAATTGCCATTAATTCTGAATTGATTCTAAAAAAAGTTTCAAATAACGAGTAAAAAAAAGAGACAGAATGATAAACAAAAAATGCTTTTACGATAGGTAACAAATAATAATCTACTTTGTTAATTTTAATTAATAAAGTAAGTAGCAATATAGAAATCAAACAATTATAAACAATAAAACTTAAATTATTAGTTTGAAATATTGAACTAAAAAATAAAGTCTCCATAAGAAATATAATTATTGGAATTAGATATAATGTTTTGATAATATATGTGCTGTTTTTATTTATAGATACAAAAAAGTAAATTAGAATAACCCCTTCAATCAAAATTGAAACATGATAAAATGGAAAGACTGATAACTCAAAATTTATTTTAAGTAAATAAGTAATTGTATCAGTTAAAAATCTTACCAAAAACCATGCTGTCAAAAGTTGAATATGAAAATCATACTTTTTATTCAAAAAAATAAAACCTGCTACAACTGGAAATAATTCCGAAACAAAAAGAAAAAATAAGTAAATTGTAACCAACTTTATGAGTTTAAATTATTTGCTGAACTACACAAGTATGGATTAAGTAGTTCTTTGCCCCTTACTGAGCTCTCAAAGTTTCGTTTTTGACTTGTACGTGGTCCAGCAAAGACTTTAGTCTTTTCATCTTTCTCTTTGCTTGCAAAATAAAAACCTATGTACATACATTCTGATCGTTTTGTGATTTTTTCAAATGTACTTTTTCTAACGGAAAATACTGTTGTATCAAATGTTTGAATTATATTTCTGTTGTTAATTTTCATTTCAATTGCCTGTTTCTGAAAACAAATACTGCTGCATACCCTTACATCAATTATTTATCAACCTCACGAAGTTATGCAAGGTATTTTTTTTCACCTAATAATAAATGGGGATTTTATGCTTAAACGCAGAAAGTTTAGAATAAGTTCTAGTTTTTTTGTTGGATGACTCAAACAATTTGGGTGCGTGATTGTCAAATGATTTTGAAATATCAAAGAACGATCTAATACTCAAACCTGATAGTATGATGGTTTCATTTGATACATGTATTGTATGCAAGCTTATTATGAGCATTCTTTAATGAATCTTTAACTTGCGTCTTGACCATAAAAAATAGGAGAAAAATAAATTCAAACTTATAACAAACAATAAAAAGAAAGGATATATTAACGGCATTAATACCGTATCTTTTCTGATTATATTTTCAAATAATGAATAACAAAATAAAACAGAATGATAAACAAACAAGACTTTTATAATTATAAAATTAAATTGATCAATTTTAATAGATGATTTTAGCAGAATAAAAAATAAACCTGAACATAATAAATAATAAAAAAAATATCCTAGCCTTGGACTTTCAATAAAACTACCTAGAAAAAGAACATCTATTATGAATGCAATTATTGGGATTAAATACAAATAGTATGAACGCTTTGTATACATCCTTTTCATTGATTGAAAATAATTTATCATCAACATTCCTTCAATTAAAATGGAAAAATGAAAAACAGGATATAAATTAAGGTTTAACTTAACTTTTAAAATGTATGAAATAATATCTCCTAAAAGTCGAATAATAAACCATATCACAATTGATTTTTTAAAAAGTTCATTATTCTTTTTATTAAATAATAAACAAGAAATAGCAGCTAGTGTACCAGTTGAAAAAAGTAAAAAAACATATAATTTAAACAACATAAATAATTAAATTAGACTAACCGATTTGAATAGCGTTATAATTGAAAAACGTTTCAGTTTTCAGGGAAGCTTAACTCACGAAGTTATGCAAGGTATTTTTTTTTACCTAATAATAAATGGGGATTTTATGCTTAAACGCAGAAAGTTTAGAATAAGTTC
>CALJKJ010000012.1 GCA_937973685.1 uncultured Flavobacteriales bacterium
AGTATCTTCAAAGCCAGGGTTGGGAACGAGGTTGGCTTGAGCAGCAACCTGCCAATGAAGGCAAAAACCAACAAAGAAAAATAATAGGCGTTTCATTCGTGAATTATTAGTTGTTGATGAATTGTTTCGTTAGTTGTAAGTTGTTTTAAAACAAGGTGATAACTACCATTATTTAATTTCAAATCTAATACAAAATTTCCATTATCCAAAATATAATTGCCTTGATGCACCAATTTACCATCTACACTGTACACTTCGGCAAAAATGGTTGCAATACGTTGATCAGACAGCAGGATGTTCATGTGACCTGCAAATACGGACTTTATCTTTGTTTCATAGCATATTTACCACAAAAAAAAAGGCTGAATAAACATTCAGCCTTTCGTATTTAAAATTCTCTTTTTTTATTTCGCTGCTGCAAATTTCTCAGCTACAACAGTCCAATTAATCACATTGAAAAATGCATTCATGTAATCTGGGCGTCTGTTTTGGTAATGCAAGTAGTATGCATGTTCCCACACGTCCATTGCTAAAATTGGTGTCCCTTTGCAACCTTCGCCCATCAATGGGTTATCTTGGTTTGGTGTAGAACAAACAACTAATTTTCCTCCTTCAACACACAACCATGCCCAACCTGATCCAAAACGCGTCGCTCCAGCTTTTGCAAATTCTTCTTTGAAATGCTCAAAAGTTCCAAACGCATCGTTGATTGCTTGCGCTAATTCACCTGTAGGAACTCCTCCTGCATTTGGCGCCATCACTTCCCAGAATAAGTTGTGATTCCAAAAACCTCCACCATTGTTTCTAACAGCTGGTTTGTCTTTGCAGTTTTGAAGAATGAACTCAATGCTTTTTCCTTCTAAATCGGTCCCAGCAATTGCGTTGTTCAAATTGGTGATGTACGCTTGGTGGTGTTTTGAATGATGGATTTCCATCGTTCGTGCATCAATATGAGGCTCTAACGCATCATAAGCGTAAGCTAATTTTGGTAATTCGAATGCCATAATAATTGTCTTTTTAATACGTAACAAAAATAACAACAAATTTCGGCTATCCTTTGTTCATCCAAACAATTTGCGTTAAAGAAGTTTAATTTATTTTACTTTGCTTTCAATACAGCTTTGATGACTTCTTCCTTTGCCTGTCCAACCAATGCGTCAATTAAAAACCGTATTTTTTTCTGTATTTCAAATAAAGATCTGTTTGAAAATTTGTAACGGGAAGAAACATACCATCTGATAATATCATGCGCGCATTGTTGGTTCGCATGTCCAGTGCATTGCCTGTTGAGATAAATAAACTGGCTCTTTTTCCTACTTCAATGGAACCGTAATAGTGATCAATGCCAAGTATGCGGCAAGCATTCAAGGTAATTGACCGAACAGCTTCCTCTTCAGTTAATCCATAAGCCATGGCAGTTCCAGCTAAAAACGGTAAGTTTCTGACATTCATGGCGTCCATGTCTCCCTCGTTTTGCAAACAAAACAAAACGCCTCCTT
This sequence comes from uncultured Flavobacteriales bacterium, assembly GCA_937973685.1. Classification (GTDB taxonomy): domain Bacteria; phylum Bacteroidota; class Bacteroidia; order Flavobacteriales_D; family Crocinitomicaceae; genus Fluviicola. Next base: position 1,500 of record CALJKJ010000012.1, read on the forward strand.
GCTGCAACAAATAGGGAAGACGGTAAACCAAATCTACAGCATCGTCATCTTTTTCTGGCAAGGAATGTACGCGTGGCAACATGACACTGATGTGGTGTTCTTTTAGCTTTTCGGTAATTAAATAGCTATCATAACCGCCTATAATTACAGCGTTTTGTAATCGAAAAGCACCAACAAAATCTACGATATCGAGCAATTGTTGCAATTCGTCAGCATGAAAATAAACGCGTTTATTTCCGTTCAAACATGCTTTCATCGCCTCAAATTTTAAGTCAGCGGCCTTGCCATCTTCTTGTTGGTAGGTTTCTGCTTGCGCAAAAAAGTTTGTAATTTGTCGTTTGCGTTCTTCGTATTGATCATTGCGGGTAATGACTTTATTCTCTGACCACCATTCGCCACCTTTCAAACTCGATGGCCAATTCAAATGAATGCCGTCATCTGCTAAAAGTGTTCCGTCTTCCCAATTCCAACAAGAAGTACTCATCACCGAACTTGTCCCAGAAATGATTCCGCCACGTGGTGCAGCTTGCGTTATCAACACACCATTTGTACGAACGGTTGCTAAAATTGCCGATTCACAATTGTAGGCTATTTGCGACCGAACATGCGGGTTGAATGTTCCCACCTCATCAAAATCGCGGGTAGCACGAACAGCATCTATTTCGGTAAGACCAAGCGTTGTGTTTGGAGCAACAAAACCAGGATAAATGTGGTGTCCGTTCAATTGAATGATGCTGTCCCAATCATTCGGATTGTACGTGTATGCCAAGGCATTTTGCACCAAAATAATGCTGTTATTTTGAATACCAACCAATCCGTTGTAGATGACTTGTCCGTTGCCAATGTGAACGGTAGCATTTTCTAATAATATCTTTTTTTCATTTTGTTGTCCTTGTGCCACAATGGTCACCAAAAGCACAACGATTACGTGTAATAACTTCATCGGTTCATTAATGTTCGTTTGTTCCTGTTGCTTGCTCTTGTCCGAGTGTGTTGCAATGGTATTGACCTCTTTTTCTGCGTTTGAAAGGTTTTGCTTCATCGCCTTTTACCGAGCTGTCGAGCATAAGTGTTGCGATACGTGCTTTTTCCAGTTCGATAGCAGCTAGTTTTTCATCGTTTAATTGACTGTCGTACAATACTTCGCCATCAACAATTGTGTAAACCACTTTCGCTTCTATACTCAATGGATTTGCTGTCCACAAGACCAAATCGGCATCTTTGCCAACTTGGACACTTCCCATTCGGTCGTCCAAATGCAATAATTTTGCAGGGTTGAGTGTTACCATTTTCCACGCTTCTTCCTCCGATACGCCGCCGTATTTGACAATTTTAGCTGCTTCTTGGTTCAAACGTCGCCCCATTTCTGCATCATCCGAATTGATAGCGACAACAATGTTCATTTCTTGCATCAATGCAGCATTGAATGGGATGGCATCTTTCACTTCGAACTTGTATGCCCACCAGTCGGCGAAAGTAGAAGCACCAACACCATGCGCTTTCATTTTATCGGCTACTTTGTACCCTTCCAAAATGTGTGTAAAAGTATTGACGTGAAAACCAAACGAATCTGCAACGTGCATCAACATGTTAATTTCCGATTGGACATAACTGTGACACGTTATTTTGCGGTTGCCAGAAACGATTTCATAAAGCGCTTCTAATTCCAAGTCGATAGCTGGTTTGCCTATTTTACTTTTTTCGCGGTCTGATAATTTTTGATAATTCAATTGTGCTTCGTGGTAAGCCAATGCACGCGCAAAGCCATCAATGTACACTTGTTCAACACCCATTCTGGTTTGCGGAAAGCGTGTTGTATTGTAATCTCCCCAATTTGCTTGTTTGACATTTTCGCCAAGAGCAAATTTCACAAATTTAGGCGCGTTGGGAATCAGATAATCTTGTGGCATGTGTCCCCATTTCAACTTGATCAATGCCGATTGTCCTCCAACGGGATTCGCTGAACCGTGTAATAATTGCGCTGCTGTAACTCCACCACTTAATTGTCGGTACACATTGATGTCATCAGCTGTAATGACATCGCCAATGCGGACTTCAGCGGTAATCGCTTGACCACTTTCATTCACCCCTTTGCTGATGGCGATGTGCGAATGTTCATCAATGATCCCACTTGTAAGGTGTTTTCCTTTTGCATCGATGATGCGTGTATTTGCAGGATAATTTCCTGTGTTTTTTTGAATGGCTTTGATTTTTCCATTTTGAACGATTACGGTTGCATTTTCGATAATTCCTTCGCTTTCATTCGTCCACACAGTTGCATTTTCAAAAGCAAGGGTTTCTTGTTTTGGTATTGCTGTAAAACCAAAAGCCATGTTGGGGTAGAGTGGAGGTACTGGTTGATCTGCTCTTGTTTTCCAAACAGGTTCATCTGATTTACCAACGAATTTTTCTGTGCGTAAGGCACTCCATTTTATCCAGTTACCGATACTGTCCGTTCCAGTTCCTTCAACAATCCAAACACGCGCATTGTAAACACCTTTCAATGCAAAGTGCTGAGTTGTTTTTTTATCTTTCAACAGAAACTGCAAGGTTAAGTCGTTGTCAATTAGTTGAATGAATGCCGTTGTTTTTAAGGTGTCCGCTTTTGATTTGTTGGTAATAGAGTCATTGATTGTACGGATTAACGAAACACTCGCTTCAGGTTTTTGTTGACTTCCAGCAATGGAAAGGTGGTATTTTACCCCGTCAATATTGAGGCTGTATTTCCCTCGGATATCAACGTCGGGGATACTGATTTTAACTTCTCGTTCACCGTTGGTGTAGACTTCTAATACTTTTGCTTGGTACAAGAATGGATTCACATCATATAATGTGAAACATGCTTTTTTCCCTTTTTCAATGGTTCCTAAAAGCGAGTCAACGCCAATTAATTTTGAAGGATTAATCGTCAACGCTCGTAACGCTTCTTCGGGTGTAAAGCCGTATTCAAAGCTTTTGTGTAAATTTTTCCAAAATTCATCAGCTGTTTTTAATCCGTTTGTTGTGATGGAAAAAGCGACTTTTTGTTGCGTCAAATAAGCTAAGTTGGAGGGAGCTAATTCCCAGTGTTTTAAATCAGCAAGTGGCACTTGACGCGCTATGTACGGATCTTTCAAATCGTAAGGAGCAGGAAAATTAATTGGAATAATAAGTGTTTGTTGCAAACTGTCCCAAGGTGTTCCTAATTCGTATTCATGCCCCGTTCCAACAACTGTAAATTTTCGATTGAATTCATGTTCAAGTGCATGCACACGAAATACTTCATACGTTGCATTGGTAAAGAAAATACTAGGCAAGTTTTGGTGTGCATTTACAGCGTCAAGAGAGTAATTACTCGATTTTTTTTGCGCGTTTTTGTACCAATCCGCATCGTATAAGGTTTGGCGAATGAGCGCAATACTTCCCATCAACGAACTTGGATATTCTTGTTTGCTTATGCCTTTTTCAAACGAATAAAACGCCGCGATTTTCGGCTGTATCAATTGTTGTTTCCATTTATTTTTTCCAAGTGTAACCAATGAACCTGTACCTTGGAATATTCCATCATTTTGGTGCGTGAGCGCTGCGCCAAATCCCATTTTGTGCAATTCGTTGATAGCAGTTTCATCGATTGAATATAGCGCTGTTGGGTCTATTTCTGGATGAATTGCTTCGTTCCAATAATACGGTCCATTTTTTTTGGATAAGTATTGTGGCGAAGCATTGTCATGATTGTTAGCTGGTGCTGGGATTCCAAGGGATGAAAATAATTCAATAAATGAAGGGAGCACAACTCGATCATTTCCATCAATAATCGGTAAATCATTGGGCAATACCAACTGTTGTCCCACCGCGACAATCACACCATCTCGAACAATGATATTACCATGATTGATTGTCTTTTCTGGTGAAACCAATATGGTAACATTCGTTAAAACAAATGAATTAGCGGGCGTTTCTGCAACACCATTTACGGGTGTATTGAGTTGTCCCAAAAGAGTGTAAACATTGAATAACAGGAAAGCTAAAACAAGTCGTTTCATAGTGTTTTTTGATTTGTAGCTTGAAAATTACTCAAAGTCAATCGAAAAACTGCTATTTTTAGTCTTATTCCGACTTTTTTTTAGGTAAATTTGAAAAAAATATCATTATGTACGAAATATTGAAACATACACATTCTGGATTACGTTGGGTTGTTCTAGCGTTACTTGTTACTGCAATTTTCAGAGCTATTGCGGGTAAAAAATCTGGTAAATACGAGAAATCCGATAAAATGATCAATTTGTTTGCGATGATTTCATTGCATTTACAAGTGACATTGGGAATTATTCTTGCATTTGTAACAGAGAAACAATTTTATGTATCTGGTTGGATGAAATCTGCTGTGAATCGTTTTTATGGAATGGAACACATTTTAATGATGGTTTTAGCTGCAGTTATCATAACAATTGGACGTAAAAAAGCTGAAAAAACTGCTGATTTATCCAAAAGACATGCAACTATTTTAGTATGGTTTACGGTCACTTTGATCATCATTTTTGCAGGTATTCCTTGGCCATTTAGAAATTTAGGTGGAGCATGGTTCTAAAAATCAGTGCTTTTTTAAGTGTTTTTTTAGTTGCTGTTTCTTGTTCTTCTGGTTCAGATGATGCAACAGCTGTACAAGCAACTCAGCCGTTAACGAAGATCGAAGCGCACTCAGTATATATGTTGAATTGTGCTTCTTGTCACGGAGAGGATGGACAATTAGGAGCATCAGGTGCAGCAAATCTAGTTGCGAGTAAAATGAACGAAGCGCAAATTAGAACAACCATATTAAAAGGTAACAACAAAGGCATGATGCCTTACGAAGAAATACTTTCCCCTCGCGAAATAAACGCATTGGTGGAAGTCGTAAAATCACTTCAACAAACAAAATGAGTGAAGGTCACGTATTAGTAGATGCAGTTGAAGAACGTTGCGTGTTGGTGGGTGTAATCACCTCTCAAGTAACAGACGATCAAGCTAGAGAATACTTAGAAGAATTAGAATTTTTGGCGGAAACGGCTGGTGCAATTACGGACCGTTGGTTCCAACAACGCTTGCAAATTCCAAATCCGAGAACCTTTGTTGGAACGGGGAAGTTAGAAGAAATCCGCGTGTATATCAAAGAAAACGATATCGACATGGTCATTTTTGACGATGAATTATCGCCTTCTCAGTTGCGCAACATCGAAAAAGAATTGGAATGTAAAATTTTGGACAGAAATATTTTGATCCTTGATATTTTTGCAAGCCGCGCCCGAACCTCACACGCCAAAACACAAGTCGAATTGGCACAAATGCAGTACATGTTACCGCGCTTAAAACGCTTGTGGACGCACTTGGAACGCCAAAAAGGAGGGATTGGTTTGAGAGGTCCTGGAGAATCACAAATTGAATCAGATCGCCGAATTATTCAAACCCGAATTGCGTTGTTGAAGGAGAAATTGAAAGACATCGACAAACAAATGTCGATTCAACGTGGCAATAGAGGACAATTGGTCCGTGTGGCATTGGTTGGTTATACCAACGTTGGAAAAAGTACCTTGATGAATTTGTTGAGTAAATCAGATGTGTTTGCTGAAAACAAATTGTTTGCAACACTCGATACGACAGTTCGCAAAGTTGTCATTGAAAACTTGCCGTTTTTATTGACAGATACTGTAGGATTTATCCGCAAATTACCACATCAATTGGTCGACTCGTTTAAATCAACTTTAGACGAAGTACGCGAAGCAGATTTGTTGATTCACGTAGTTGACATTTCACATCCTAATTTTGAAGATCAAATCAATGTTGTCAACGAGACGTTATTGTCCTTAGACACAAAAGACAAGCCAACGCTTTTGGTCTTCAATAAAATAGATGCTTACCATGTTCCTGAATCCAATGAAGATGATCCAGAAGCGGAAGAACCATTGACTTTAGAGGAATTCAAAAAAACGTGGATGAATAAAATGGATGCAACGCAATGTATCTTTATTTCTGCTGAAGACAAAACAAACGTAGAGGAATTGCGCGAAATAATGTACGCTGAAATCAAACGTATTTTTGCTATTCGTTATCCGTACAACAATTATTTGTACTAAATCAGTCAAACGATGTTGAATGCTTTTTGGAAAAATAACAAGCAATATTTATTACTAGCGATTATCGTTATTTTTCATACTGTAGGTTTTTTTGGTTTACAATCTGCAAGTAGGGCATATTTCCTATCACTGAGTCCATTGAACTTGATGCTTTCGTTTACCTGTTTGTTGCTTTCCTACAGTCGTTTGACATACCGATTATTACTAGCGATTTTAGTAGTTGGCATTGCAGGATTCACAGCAGAATTCATTGGTGTCCATACACAATTACTTTTTGGTGAATACCATTATGGCAACAACCTAGGATATAAATTAGCAGGAATCCCATTGCTCATTGCCATCAACTGGGTGATGTTGAGCTTCAGCGCCATTGCTATTGTTGTTTCACTTCAAACATCGGTGCTTGTGAAAGCACTACTCTCGGCAACATTGATGACGTTGCTTGACTTTTTTATTGAACCAGTTGCGATCAATAGTGATTTTTGGTCGTGGGCGGATGGCATTATTCCGATGTATAATTACGTGTGTTGGTTTGTCTTGTCATTTATCCTTCATTTTTGGTTATTAAAAAAGGAAGTAGTTGAACAAAACACCGTTGGTATTGGTTTATATGTGGTATTGGTACTGTTTTTTGGACTTTTAAATTTTTGAATAGATGTATTGGTGGGGACCGTTTGTTTTATTAGCTGCTTTTTTCGGAATGGAATTCATGGCTTGGGCAACACATAAATTTTTGATGCATGGAGGCATGTGGTATTTTCACCGCGATCATCACCAAGAAGAGCCAGGTTTTTTTGAAAGAAACGACGTTTTTTTCTTGATATACGCCATTCCATCTTGGTTGTGTATCATGTTGGGAATGATGAATGATTTGTATGTTCCCGTTTGGATTGGTTACGGAATTGCAGCCTATGGATTTGCTTATTTCTTGGTTCACGATGTGTATATTCACCGCCGTTTCAAATGGTTGCGTGATATCGATAATCCTTATTTCATGGCAATACGGAAAGCACACAAAGTGCACCACAAATACCGTGAAAAAGAAGATGGTGAGTGCTTCGGAATGCTCATTGTTCCAAAAAAATATTACGTAGAAGCAAAGTCGGCTTTTGCTAAAAAACGCGCTTGATGAGTTATTATTTTTGGATATTATTGGGAACAATTGCTGGTCCATTTCTGTTGAGTTTCGACAAAAAAGTCCACTTTTACACCCATTGGAAATCCTTTTTGATTGCAACGGTAATTGTCGCTACTGGTTTCTTGATTTGGGATGAATACTTTACCCAATTAAAAGTTTGGGGGTTTACACCGAAGTATTTATCTGGAATTTATTTTGGTCACTTACCACTGGAAGAAATATTGTTTTTTGTTCTCGTGCCATATGCTTGTTTGTTTATACACGAGGTGTTAAAAGCCTACTTTCCACAACTCAATTTAGTGGTACTTGGAAAAGTTTTCGCTTTTACCTTTATTTTTTCTGGCCTCTTATTAGCCATCACGCATTTGGAACAATGGTACACGTTATCAGCTTGTAGCATTGCAGCTATTTTGTTAATTCGATTTGCTTTTCAATTAAAAGTAAGTTGGTTGGGTAATTTTGCATTGACTTACCTTGTTGCGTTGATTCCTTTCTTTGTTGTAAATGGTTTATTAACTGGAATCGCTTCTGATGAACCAGTTGTTTGGTACAATGAAGCACATTTCACAGGTATTCGTTTGACAACGATTCCGCTAGAAGATGTGTATTACAACTTGTGTATGTTGTTGCCAATCATCGCTATTCACGAATGGTTATTGGCGAAAAGAAATTAGCTTAATTAGTTTAATGCTCGCGTTGGATGAGGTATTCAGCAAGCGAATACAACGGTGCTAATTGTTCTTTGGATAAATTTAATTGAGCTAATTCATTCATTGCTTTTTCGTAATAAGCAGCAATTTCTTCCTCCATTTTGGAAACTATTCCCAATTCTAGAAACAAGGATTTAGCCTTTTCAATTTTAGCTTGATTTGGTTTTGCTTGCATCATTTCCAAAACGCGGCTGTCATGCGTTGCAAGAGCAGTAATCAGTAACAAGGTTTTTTTATTCGTCAAGATATCTCCACCAACTTGTTTGCCGAATTTTTCAGGATCTGCATACAAATCCAATAAATCATCTTGAATTTGAAAAGCCAAACCTAAATCCACCCCGAAGGAATAAATGTGTTGACAAACTTCCGGAGATTGTTGACCTAAAATCGCGCCAAATTCTAATGCACAACCTAATAACACAGACGTTTTTAGACGAATCATTTCAATGTATTCTGCTTTCGAAACGGTGTTTCTTGTTTCAAAATCCATGTCTAGTTGTTGACCTTCACAAACTTCTTGTGCGGTTGTGTTAAATCGGTCGAACAATAGCGCCAAGCGTTGGTCTTTGTAATAGCCCAATTGTTTGTATGCTTCGACAAATAGGACATCTCCTGATAATATGGCACAATTGTTATTCCATTTTTCGTGAACAGTTGTTTTACCTCTGCGAACAGGGGCATTGTCCATGATATCATCGTGAATCAACGAGAAATTATGAAACAATTCAACAGCAAGAGCAGCGTGGATACTTTCTGCGTGTTTAACGCCAAACAATTCAGCGCTCATCAATGTTAAAATTGGTCGCATGCGTTTCCCTCCAAGCGTCATGAAATAACGCAACGGATCGTATAAATTTACCGGTTCTTTCGGGAAATTGATTGCTTCAATTTGTTGGGCAACAAAAGCACTAAGTTTGTCGAGTTCAGTCATTATTTTGCGAGCAATTGCATTAAATAGGTTCCATATCCACTTTTAACAAGTGGCGTCGCTAATTGTTTTAATTGCGCAGCATTGATGAATCCATTTGTATATGCAATTTCTTCAATACATCCTATTTTCAGTCCTTGACGTTCTTCAATAACTTGTACAAATTGTCCTGCTTGCATTAAGGAGGCAAAGGTTCCTGTATCCAACCAAGCCGTTCCTCTACTCAACATTGCAACTTTTAATTTACCACGGCGTAAGTATTCGGCATTGATGTCTGTGATTTCGTATTCACCTCGAGCCGATGGTTTCAGTGCTTTTGCAATTGCTACGACATCGTTGTTGTAAAAATACAAACCTGGAACAGCGTAATTCGATTTTGGCTGAACGGGTTTTTCTTCGATAGAAATGGCGTTCATGTTCTCATCAAAGGAAACAACACCATAGCGTTCGGGATCACTCACATGATACGCATAAACGACACCTCCTTCTGGTGTAACATTTTCTTTCAATAATTCATCCATTCCGACGCCATAGAAAATATTATCGCCTAAAATGAGCGCAACATCATCGTTGCCAATGAATGATTCTCCAATAACAAATGCTTGTGCTAATCCATTTGGTTCGTGTTGAACAGCATAAGTAAATGCACATCCTAATTGAGAACCGTCACCTAATAAATTCTCAAATTGAGGTAAATCGCGCGGAGTCGAAATAATTAATATTTCACGTATTCCCGCTGACATCAATATCGACAACGGATAATAAATCATAGGTTTGTCATAGATAGGCATCATTTGCTTGCTAATTGCAAGTGTTAATGGATGTAATCTTGTTCCAGATCCGCCAGCTAAAATTATTCCTTTCATTCTTTATTCGTTGATTCGTTGTTGGTTATATCCTTGTCAGTTGTGTTTTCTTCGTCTTCATCCATTATTTCTAATAGATTCCAATTGATATCGTCTTCTTCGTCGTAGATTTCTAATAAGGGTTCTTCGAATGATTTTGTTGTCAATTTTTTCTCGTAGCTCAATAACAACGCAGGTAATAAAATCAAATTGGTAAATAACGCTACGAAATAAGTAATCGCCGATAAATAACCAAGAGCTTGCGTTCCACCAAAATCAGAGAAAATGAATACGATGAATCCAAAGAAGAGGATAACGGAAGTGTAAATGATACTCAATCCTGTTTCACGAATCGAAATAGCGACACACTCTTTTAAATCCCATTTTTTCAATTTTATTTCGTGACGGTAGTGCGCCAAGAAATGAATCGTATTATCAACAGTAATTCCTAAGGCAATTGAGAAAATCAACAGGGTAGAAGGTTTCAATGGAATGCCAAACCAACCCATAATTCCAGCTGTAACAATCATTGGAATCAAGTTGGGAATCATTGATACAACAACCATTCGGAACGAGTAGAATAAGATGGACATCAAAGCAGCAATTGAAATAACTGCAAAGACGATACTTGAAAGTAAGTTGTTGACTAAGTATTGCGTACCTTCAGAAGCAACAACAGATGTTCCTGTAAGTTGCACATCGTAATAGGATTTATCAATTGCTTTTCGAACCGTTGGCAAGAAATTAGTTTTCGAATAATACGATTTAATCAAATCAGGATTGGAATCGAATTCATATTGTAATTTGTCGTTTCCTTTTGCAAGCAAAGCGGTTGTTCCGTTGTAGATGGACGAATAGTCATACAACAACGAATCGTAGTATTGTTTTTTGCCCGATAACGCTTTGGAGTACAAACGCTCAATTGCTTTTTTATCTGGGTTCATGATGCTATCGATACGTGCTTTCACAAGATCAACTTCGTCAGCTACTTCATACGATCCTAAGTCACGCATCTGAGTACGTATACGAATGATATTTCGTGTAGTATCAACTAATTCTTTTAGGGAGAAGGAGCTGTTATTATTCGTCGCGCTGAAATTATCAACGTATTTTTTCAAGTGCAGTTTATCGCGATTTGAAATTGTTGTATAGCGTTCTGGATCGTTGTTGTAATAAGCCATGTTAACGACTTTGACAAAGTCCACAAACGAAATACTTTTCGCAAATAAGGTGTCGTGAGAAAACATGGTTTGTACCTCTTCAACTCGGTTCAAGGTAGTGTTGTCAAATAATCGTCCTTGTTCTTTGTAATGAATCATTACTTCAAATGGAACTGCACCACCGAAGTTCGCTTCCATGAATTGAATGTCTTTTAAAATAGGGTCTTTTCGAGGCAAATCACCGGTGATACTTCCTGTTACTTCCATGAAGAAAATACCGATACCACTCAATACCGTTACAGCGATTGTGATAATATAAATTGCAGGACGATTTCGTGCAGTTAATTTTACTAAACGTTCGAGTAAGCCTACAGCTGCTTTTCTATCCAAGTGTTTCAAGTGTTTCTCTGGCGGATTTTTTGAGAATGAGGCAAAAATAGGTACCAAACACAACGAAACAACATAACACAACATGATGTTCACCGAAGATATCACACCAAATTCAAAGAATTTATCGGAATTTGTGAACAAGAATGTCATGAAACCTAAAGCTGTTGTCACATTGGTCAACCACATTGCCGTTCCTGTTTTTTTGATAACTCGTGAAAGTGCTTTTGCTTTGTTGTTGTGTCTTCTGTATTCGTAATGGTATTTGTTGAACAGGTAAATACAATTCGGAATGCCAATAACAATCATTAACGGTGGAATCAATGCCATCATCAATGATACATTGTACCCCATCATACCGATAGTTCCCATTGCCCAGACAACCGTAATTAATACGACGATGTTGGAGATAATTGTTACGCGCAAGGAACGGAAAAAGAAATACATGATAAACGACGATGCCAAAATTGACAAGGCAATGAAAAAGTACATTTCGTTCAATACACGTTTACCAATTAAAACGCGCATGTGCGGTAAACCAGCAAAGTGAACTTTTCCAAATTCTTTTTCATACGAAGCAGCAAGTTTTTCAATATCTAACACTACTTTTTGCTTCGTTTTGTCCATCAAAGCATCTTCCTCAATATTGACCAACATCAAACTGACATTTGCGGAATCATTGTACAACATGTTGTTGTAAAGCGGATTAGATCGAATTTCCTTTTTTATTTGTTGAATCGATTTATCTCGGTAAGTAATATCAGAAAAAATTGGTTTTGGAATAAATGTTTTGTTAGTAGTATCATTTGTCAATGAAAACAATTTTGCTTCTGAAATAACAGATGTCACCCCATCCATTTGCAAAATACTGTCTCCTAATTCTTTCCATTCAACAAACTGTTTTTCAGTGTATAGTGAATCGTCTTGAATTGCAATGACCAAGGCAGATCCATCTTCTCCAAACAGTTTTTTAAATTTGATATACGTTTGTTGCGTTTCCGTATCTTTAGGCAACATGTTGCCGTATTTATTGTCGATTTTTAAGGAAGTTAACGCATAATAACCAAACAATACGGTCAATAAGGCGTGAATTCCAAGTATTAAGAATCTATTTCGGAGAATGATATTCGCTATTTTATTCCACATTTTTTCAATATAAGAGCAACAAAGTTAAAAGAAATAGGCGGTTAATGGCTCATTTTAAGTAGGTTTTCAACCAATTAAAGTATTCACGGTACCAAAGAATTCCATTTTGTGGTTTGGTTACCCAATGTCCTTCCTCTGGAAAATATAAAAATTTACTTGGAATTCCTTTTAGTTGAAGTACTTGAAATGCTTGCATACCTTCCGATTCTGGTACGCGGAAGTCTTTCCCCCCATGTATTACAAGCATGGGAGTATTCCACTTATCGACAAAATTGTGGGGACTATTTTTTGCATACAATGCTGCATTTTCTTGTTGCCAATATGGCCCTCCAATGTCTGAATTAGCAAAAAATAATTCCTCAGTCGTTCCATACCAACTTTCTAAGTTGAACAATCCACAATGAGACACAAATGTTTTAAAGCGATTTTGGTGAATACCAGCCAAATAGTAAACGGAATAACCTCCATACGATGCACCAACAGCTCCTAATTTTGTAGCATCAATAGCAGGTTCAGTTGCAACGGCACTATCAATGGCGGTTAAATAATCGTTCATTGCTTGTCCACCCCAATCTTTAGAAATAGCATCGTTCCATTCTTTTCCAAATCCAGGAAGTCCTCTTCTATTTGGCGCAACAATAATATATCCTTCCGAAGCCATTAAGCGGAAATTCCATCGGTAAGAAAAGTATTGTGAAACAGCGCTTTGTGGTCCTCCTTGGCAATACAACAAAGCGGGATATTTTTTTGCAGGGTCGTAATTCGGCGGATAAATAATCCACGTCAGCATCTTTTTACCATCTGTGGTGGTGTACCAAGCTTCTTTAACAGTAGGTTGCGCGCACTTTTCCAGTTTCACTTTGTTTACAAAAGTGATCTGCTCAATTGCTTTTGACTTATTGTTGTACATCCAAAGATCAGTCGGGTCAATCATCGATTGCCGTTCGAGCAATACACCTTCCGAAAATGGAACAAGGTTGACGAAATCACATCGGTCATTTGTTAAAAGCTCTAATATAATGTTTGTCGTGTTTTTAGTGTGATTGAACGCTACTTGAAACAATTGCTTTTTACCGTTTTTAACAGCAATAAAATAAATGATGTCTTTTGTTGGGTGCCACGCGAATTGATCAATAGTCAAATCCAACTTTTCCGTAAGATCTATTTCTTCACGTGTCATCAAATTCATGATACGTAAGGTGTTTTTATCGGCTTCGAAACCATCTGTTTCCATACTTAACCAAGCTAGCGTTTTTCCAGTTGCATTGATAGCGGGATTGGTGTCATAGCCTTTGTGTGCCGAAGAAAGCGTGGTTGTGATGTTGTCTTTTGTATTAAAAGCATAAATTTCACTGTTGGTAGAAAGCGCAAAATCTTTCCCAGCTTTTTTCTTGGTCGAATAATAGATGATTGATCCATCTTTGCTAAAACAAACCGATTCAATTCCACCGAAAGGACCGGTGACAGAAGGGAATTTTTCTCCGCGCATCACGTCGCCTTTTTTGACAAAAGAACCGTTGATTTGTTGTTCGTACCAAAACAAATGTAACGCATCTGGTGAAGCCCATTGGTTCCAATGACGGTACATGAGGTTGTCTTCGATTCGTGCATTAGCTAATGGTAGGTCTGGATAAATTTCAGCGACAGTTTGTTTCATATGGATCGCTTCCAATGTCGCAAAACGCTTTCCGTCTGGTGAAAAAACAAGTCCATCAATGGAAACATTACCAAGTGATGCGAATTGCGTAAACGTATTTGTAATTGGATCCCAAGAATGGATGGTTGTTTCGTTGTTATCTGAAAGCGTGTAAATTAATTTATTAGCAGCAGACCAGCTAATATTTGAACAATTTTCAATTGGAATGCGTTGTTGTTTTTTCGTTTTTAAATCGATCAGATTGTAGGTGTTTACACCTTTATTTTTCGTGTAGTCATAATCAGTAGTTTGAAAAAATGCCCATTTTTCATTGGGAGAAATCAATGAATTCGATAGACGAGTTAATGACCACATCTTTTCTACCGTAAAATTTTCTGATTGTTCTATACTTGAACCAAGTGTAAAAGCAGCAACAAACAAGCAACAAAGCAACTTCATAAGTCAATAAATTTAAGACTATCAAATATACGAGAATTAATCGAAACCGAGAAGAAGAGCTTATTTAAGCGATGTTTTCTTGCGTTTTAACGCGCGTTTGGATTGTACAAAAGCGATAACGCTTAATCCAGCAATTACCAAAGAAATGGAGGTAAACAAAAAGATTTTTTTCCAAGACAAATCAACAGAGACACAATAAACAAAAGTATTTAACCCTGTTAATGAGATAATGAGTGTACGTTGAAATCTTTTAATCCTGTCCATGCATATCAATTAGGACGAATATATGCTATTTCTATTAAACGAACAATTATTTATTCGTTATTTTGATATTCTTTATGGTAAACATAGGTGCAAACTACTTATTTTTGAATCATGAATGAATGGATAGAAAAAGATGGTGTTTTGTGTAAAACGTTTGCGTTTAACTCGTTTGAAGCAGCGATGGAATGGATGTCAATCCTCACGAAAGCAATCACAAAAATGAATCATCATCCTGTCTGGTCAAATACCTACAACAAAGTAACGGTCCAGTTAACGACACACGATACAGGGAATACGATTACTGAAAAGGACAGGCAACTTGCCTTTTTAATGGATGAAGTATCAAGCAGTTTTTCTATGGTTAAAGGTTAATGGCTTCATTCAGATAATGGTTTTTAAATCACAAAAAAACCGACACGTTAAACGCATCGGTTTTTGAAAAATAGATTTATTCGTGTTTACTCCACCGTAACTGATTTCGCTAAATTACGAGGTTGATCGACATTACATCCGCGCATAACGGCAATGTGGTAACTCAATAATTGGAACGGAATCGTAGCCAAAAGCGGCACAAGAAACTCATTTGTTTCAGGAATTTCGATCACATGATCAGCCATCTCTTTCACTTGTACATCGCCTTCTGTTACGATCGCAATGACTTTTCCTTTACGGGCTTTTACTTCTTGTATATTGGACACAACTTTTTCGTACGAATTTCCTTGCGTTGCAATCACAAAAATTGGCATGTTTTCGTCGATTAATGCAATTGGCCCGTGTTTCATTTCCGCAGCAGGATAGCCTTCCGCGTGGATGTAAGAAATTTCTTTCAATTTTAATGCGCCTTCCAATGCTACTGGGAATGAACTTCCTCGACCTAAATAAAGTGCGTTTGCTGCATCTTTGTATTCGTGCGCAATTTTTTCAATCAATGCATCACTTGCAAGTACCTGTTTTACTTTCTCTGGAATTGCTTCCAATTCAGCAAGTAAGGTTCTAAAAGTAGTTTCGCTGATCGTTCCTTTTTTGTGCGCTAATGAAAGCGCCATCAATGTCAAAACAGTTACTTGAGCGGTGAATGCTTTTGTTGATGCCACACCAATTTCTGGTCCTGCATGTGTGTAAGAGCCTGCATCTGTGATACGTGAAATTGACGAACCTACAACATTACAAATCCCAAGAATTGTTGCTCCTTTTGATTTTGCTAATTCCAATGCTGCTAATGTATCTGCTGTTTCACCAGATTGTGAAATCGCTATGACAACATCATTTTCATTTAATATCGGATTTCTGTAGCGGAATTCACTGGCGTATTCAACTTCTACATTGATGCGTGCTAAATCTTCAATCAAGTATTCACCAACCAATCCAGCATGCCATGATGTACCGCACGCTACAATAATCAAACGATTAGCATTGATCATTTTTTGTTCGTATTCCTTCAAGCCACCAAGAGTTACCCATGCATCTTCTGCGTTTAATCGTCCTCGGAAACAATCGTGTATGGATCGTGGTTGTTCGTGTATTTCTTTGAGCATAAAGTGCTCGTATCCACCTTTTTCAAGCGCTTCTAATTCCAATTCTAATTGTTGGAAAAACGGTGTGCGTTCTTGATCGGCAATGTTATACAATTTCAACCCGTCTTCTAAATCCAATACGGCAATTTCTTCGTCGTCTAAGTAAACAACTTTCTTTGTGAATTCGACAATAGGCGTTGCATCTGAAGCCAAGTAAAAATCACCTTCAGCACCAATACCAACAACAAGTGGACTACTTTTACGAGCAGCTACTAATCGATTTGGGAAATCAGATGATATGGCAACGATTGCATAAGCACCATGAACTTGAGTTAATGCCAAACGTAATGCTTCACCAAACCAAACTTGTTCTTTTTTACTGATGTAATCTACTAAGTGTACGATAACTTCCGTATCTGTTTCACTTTTGAATACATATCCTTGGTTTTGCAATTCGCGTTTTAGAACATCGTAATTTTCAATAATTCCATTGTGAATCAATGCGATTTTCCCATCCATCGAAACATGAGGATGTGCATTTGTATCCGATGGTTCACCATGAGTAGCCCAACGTGTATGGCCAATTCCTGCATGTCCTAAGATATCTTTGTTGGCAGCAAATTCTTCGAGGTTACTAACTTTGCCTGCTTTTTTATAGACATTCAAATTACCATCATGTAATAATGCAACACCAGCGCTATCATAACCACGATATTCTAGTCTTTTTAAGCCTTTGACAACAATTGGGTAGGCTTCTTTTTTTCCGATGTAAGCAACAATTCCACACATACTATTAGAATTCTGTATATTTTATAGTTAATTTAGGTTTGTTTTTATTGGATGTTAATGGACCATTAAAAACGATACGCTCAGGACGTGCTGAGAAATTTAAACTGATAACCTTTATTCCTATATTTTCTGCATTTCCAGTAACAATGTCCTGAATGTAATCTCTAAGATCAATTACATAACTTTTACGTTGGTTGTTGTAAACTGCGTTTCCGACACTGTAATCTTTTCCGTCAATGGTTTTAAAAGCAATGACAACTGAACTAGGTGTAAAACTGTCTCCCGTTTGAAAAGCAATTGGCAATTCGAGTAAGGCATTGTGAATGACGGTTTTATCAGTGAAATTATCAATACTTGGGAATTTTACAACTGCGCTTGCACGGAAATTTTGCGTATAAAACTCTTCCATTCCAAACAACGAATCGTTGAGAACATTCGCTAAGCCATAACCAGAATTATCAACGTTTACGTGCGTAAAATCAGCACATTTATTGTCAATGATAAAGGAAACTTTCTTTTGATCTGTTTCGCCTTGTATTTTGTAGTAAAAGGTAATTTTAGAATCGTTATTATTTAAGTTAAAATAAAACAATCCCCCTGTATTTGGAGCAGGATTGGATGGGGTAACACTTACTTTTAGTCCTTTGAAATAAGTTTTGAAAGCAGCTTCTGTATCAAAAGTAGTTGTGTTTATTCCTTCAGTTAATATTGCTTCTCCCCATGAATTGTCCAAACGCAAACGCAATTGTGGCGCTAACGTATCGTTGTCATCAATCACTACATTTGTTGTTGGGCGCGGCGTTTGTGATGCACTTGATGGATCGACTAAATTGGTTGCTTTCACCATCTTGGCTGAACTGGTATAATAATCAGCATTGATGGAAAGCGTATCGTCTAATTCATGGACTTCAAATGTTTGAGGTGTTAACT
Source organism: uncultured Flavobacteriales bacterium (assembly GCA_937973685.1). Classification (GTDB taxonomy): domain Bacteria; phylum Bacteroidota; class Bacteroidia; order Flavobacteriales_D; family Crocinitomicaceae; genus Fluviicola. The sequence goes on from CALJKJ010000012.1 coordinate 19,495, forward strand.
TACCAAAGTAACCTGCGTAACGCAAAGAGAGGACTACTGAGTCAACAAGTGGTATTGCTCCAGGAGCATCTGAAAAATCACCAACAAAATTAAATTGCGTGTAAAACGAGGCATTCGATATACCAAACTTTGGATCGTGTACTTCACCAAGCACTACTGAGGTTTGGTTGTCCGTTTGAAATGAATCCTCAACTTGTGAATATGTTTGCAAACTAAAAGTGTCAATTGCACCAGAGGCCAACAAATCGTCAGGTGATAGCGTTCCATCACTCAGCTTTGTTGTTGACTTTTTACAACTTGTAGTAGCAAGTGTTAATAGTAAACAAGCGGAAAGTATCGAAACAATCCGCCAGTTTTTCATCCATTTTTTTTGAACCATAGTTTTTATACCAAAGCACCTTCTTCGATCACTTTGTCGAAAAATTCATTCAATCCTTTCGTCAAGTTCTCTTCGGGTAAATAATTTAATTTCAAACATGTTGCCTTATCAAAAACAGCAGTTAATTCAGGAGAAACTTCTAAACTGCTTTGAATAACACCATCTGAAAACGATACTGCAGCATTAGTTATTGCTTCTAGTGTCGGATTTTTAACTAAAGTTGTGACTTCTTCACTGAAACCATCGAAAGCTAATTTTTCAGCAAAACGTGGGTCCCATGCTTGTTTGAATCCTTCATTTGCATCGTACATGCTGTAAACAACTTTTGTATCTGCAAAATGTGGGTCTTTGTTGTAAATGTTTTTAATGTATAATGGCATCAAGGAAGTCATCCAGCCATGACAGTGAATAACATCTGGTTTCCAACCAAGTTTTTTAACCGTTTCCAATACACCGCGACAAAAGAACATACTTCTTTCATCGTTGTCCGGATAATCTGATCCATCTTCTTGCGTAACATTGTTTTTTCGTTTGAAAAACTCATCGTTATCAATAAAATAAACTTGAATACGCGCAGCCGGAATGGAAGCAACTTTGATAATTAGCGGATGATCACGATCATCGATAATAATATTCATTCCCGATAAACGAATGACTTCATGTAACTGATGTCTGCGTTCGTTGATACTTCCAAAACGAGGTGTAAATACTCGAATTTCTTTACCATTCTCCTGAGTTCCTTGCGGAAGCTTACGAGCGTTGTGCGAAATTTCTGACTTCGGAAGAAATGGGAAGATTTCCTGCGAAACAAATAGAATTCTTTTCTTTTCCATCGAATCCAAAAGGGGAATTTGTTACTAATAGGTGCAAAATTAAGAAAAAAAGAGCGTAACTTCAATTAATTCATATAGTTTTGCCTGCTTACTTTGGATAAAAATCATTATTTGTGAAAATAATTACAACGCTTTCCGAACTATCTACGGTTTTGACTGCTTTAAAAAAAGAAGGGAAAACTCTCGGGTTTGTACCTACAATGGGGGCTTTACATGAGGGGCACATGGATTTAATTCGTATTGCAAAAGCCCAATCAGCAGTTGTAATTGCAAGTGTTTTTGTCAATCCAACTCAATTTAATAATCCTTCAGATTTATCTCATTACCCAAGGACTCCAGAACAAGATGCCGCAATTTTAATGAAAAATGGGTGCGATATCGCGTTCTTTCCCAGTGTTGAAACTATTTACCCAGAGAATCTCATCACTCCCAAAATTGATATTTCTTCACTTGAAAAAGTAATGGAAGGTGCTTTTCGTCCGGGACATTTCGCAGGAGTTGTACAAGTAGTCTACCGTTTTTTTGAATTGATACAACCTGACTTTGCGTTTTTTGGGTTGAAAGATTTCCAACAAGTGGCCGTTATTCAACACATGGTCAAGCAATTGAATTTGGCAGTTACTATCGTTCCCTGTCCTACAAAAAGGGAACATACTGGTTTGGCGATGAGTAGCCGCAATTTGCGACTTTCACCCGCTGAAAAAGAACAGGCCTTGGTCATTTACAATACCTTGCTTTTTTGCCAGGAAAATGCGCGTCACTTATCACCCAACGCTTTGCGTGAAGTAGCAATTGAACGTTTTAAACAAAGCCAGTTACGGTTGGAATATTTGACTATTTCAACCACAGATACGCTGGAGGAATTACACGAAAAATGGCCTGCAACTGCTGTTGTTTGTATCGCTTGCTACTGTGGAGATGTTCGCTTAATCGATAATTTCATCTTACAAATCGATTAATTCTGTTGGAATTATTTCGGATTCTCATTTTTCAATTAACTTTGCACACCTTTTAATAAAAGATGTTAATACAAGCTGTAAAATCAAAAATTCACCGTGTTCGCGTAACACAAGCTGAATTAAATTATGTCGGTAGTATCACGATCGATGAAGTACTTATGGAAGCCGCTAATTTAGTGGAAGGCGAAAAAGTACAAGTAGTGAATATTAACAACGGTGAACGCCTTGAAACATATGTCATCAAAGGCGATCGTGGAACAGGAACAATTTGTTTGAATGGTCCTGCAGCCCGAAAAGTTGCTGTTGGAGATATTGTTATCATCATTGGTTATGGTTACATGACAATGGACGAAGCGCGTGGATTTACTCCATCACTAGTTTTCCCAGAAGAAGGAACCAATCGGTTGATATAATTTCATACCTTCGTATTTCAAATTCAAAACATGTCCAATTACCAACAGATTCTTTCAAAACTTCATACTGTCGCTGACATGGCGAAGCAAATTGAAAAATGGAAAATGGCTGGTGATCGGGTTATTTTTACAAATGGCTGTTTTGATATCTTGCACAAAGGACACGTCACTTATCTTGCACAAGCTGCCGATTTTGGAACCAAATTGGTCATAGGCATCAACGCGGACGAATCTGTAAAAAGGCTTGGCAAAGGAGATGACCGCCCAATCAATTCGGAAGATGCGCGTGCCTTGTTAATCGCTTCGCTTGGATTTGTCGATGGAGTTGTTGTTTTTAATGATGACACGCCCATTCGATTAATCGAACAATTACAACCTGATGTTTTGGTGAAAGGCGCGGATTACGATGCCGACGAAACAGATCCAACCAGCAAAAAATACATTGTTGGACGTGAAACGGTAATGCTGTTTGGTGGAATTGTGAAAACTGTTCCGCTTGTTGCAGGATTCTCAACAACGGGCATTCTCAACAAAATCAGAGATTAATTGTTCTTTGAGTCGGCTAAATCTGCTGCAACTTTTTCTTTTTTGCGTATCAATAAGTAGGAAAAAAGACCCAAAGGCACGCACATAACTGTTGTTGTGATAACGACCCACGTTGGGTGACCTGGAATCAATAACATATTCATATACATGAAAAGTTGCAAAATTCCGGCAACAATGATACTTGGTTTCATGGAAGTTCTACCTTGGATAAATGCAGCAACCAAACCGCCTATAAAAACACTGATTCCCCAGTTGATAACCAACAATACTTTGAGTAAAACGGGGATTTGTTGCACGTAATCAAACAATTCTTTCTGAGTTGCATTTTCGCTTGGAACTTTTATCCCAGAAAGGGAATGAAGAACGGATTCTCCTCCGGCAATAAACACGCCACCAACGATTAATCCAATAATTACTGCCAAAACACGTCTCATAAGCAAAGTATTACTTTTTTTGTTTCATTGTTTCTTTGATCTCCTTCATGAATTCAGAAGCGTAAACAAAATCGTTTATTTCAGGATTATCTGTTGTGATGATTGAATTACGATCACCTTGCCACCAATTTTTTCCTTGGTGGATGAACAAAATATTATCGCCAATTTCAATTACGGAGTTCATATCGTGCGTAATAACGATAGTCGTAATGTTGTATTCGTAAGTAATTTCACGGATCAAGTTGTCAATAACGATCGATGTTTTGGGATCCAAACCAGAATTAGGTTCGTCACAAAACAAGTATTTCGGATTCATTGCAATGGCGCGCGCAATCGCAACACGTTTTTGCATTCCACCACTACATTCCGAAGGGAATAGCTTGTTGCGTCCAGTCAAATTAACGCGGTCCAAACAAAAGTTTACCCGCTCCAACATTTCAGCTTTGGACTTTTTAGTAAACATGGTCAATGGAAACATGACGTTTTCTTCGACCGTCAATGAATCGAACAAGGCAGCGCCTTGAAAAAGCATACCGATTTCTTTGTGAATTTCTTTCTTTTCGGAACGGTTCATGTTGCAAAAATCACGATCATCGTACATGATTTGACCGCTATTCACTTCGTGGAGACCCACAATACATTTTGCTAAAACTGACTTTCCTTGACCAGATTGGCCAATGATCATATTGACTTTTCCTTTGTGAAAAGAAGCTGAGATATCTTTCAATACTTCATTTTCACCAAACGTTTTATGGATGTTTTTTACCTCAATCATTACAATAAAATCATTTGAGTGAGTAAAAAGTTGGCAATCAAAATGGCAATACTAGCACTCACTACAGATTGTGTTGATGAGCGACCAACATCCAACGCACCACCTTTTGTGTAATAACCAAAAAAGGAAGCAATGGATGTGATTAAAAATGCAAAGACAACAGCTTTTGTTAACGCGTAAACAATATCACTATTGATAAAATAAAAACGCAAGCCATAAATGTACGTATCTGTTGAGGATAAGCCGGAAAGCAACAACGACAACCAACCGCCAACTAAACTCAATCCAATCGAAAAGATAATCAACACCGGAAAGAACAACATTGCTGCAATTATTTTTGGCAACACCAAGTAATTCAATGAATTCACACCCATGATTTCGAGTGCGTCAATTTGTTCTGTTACCCGCATGGTTCCGATTTCAGAAGCGATGTTTGAACCAACTTTCCCTGCTAAAATCAAGGAAATAATAGTAGGTGAAAATTCGAGAATGGTACTCGAGCGCGTAATGTAACCAATTGTGTAGGCTGGTAACCAAGGCGAATCCATGTTAGATGCAGTTTGTAAGGCGATGACACCACCCATAAACGTTGACATCAAGGCAACAATCGGAATGGATTTGATGCCAATGAACTCAATTTCTTCAAATAATCGGATACGAAAAATGCGCCATTTTTCCGGTTTCGAAAAAACGATGCTCAGCATTATCGCGTATTTACCAATGTTGTTTAATACTTTCATTTCGCTATAAAGGTACAAGAATTATTTTTTTATCCGACATTCTAGCTTTTTCAACGCTGATTCTTTCAAAACTTTTTCTTTCCATTGCAGGGCTCAATGGTCAAAAGCGTTACTTTGCCTTAGATTTGTAACGGAATGGATAAAAAACAAGTATTAATGAAGCAACTAAAGCCTTATTTACCAATAGGTTTTGACGAAATGATTGCCGATTTATTAGTGACTTATACAGTTCGTTTTGCAATCACAAATCCCAGAGCAACTAAATTAGGAGATTACCGTGCGCCTATGAAAGGGGAGAAGTTTCACCGCATTTCGGTCAATGGAAATTTGAATCAGTATAGTTTTTTAATCACAACATTGCACGAATTTGCTCACTTAGAAACTTATGTTACCCATGGTCACAAAGTGAAACCGCACGGTGAAGAATGGAAGAAACAATATAGAGAACGCCTTTGGCCAGCTATTCAAACGGGGAAACTTCCCAAAGAAATTGAACAGGCATTGATGGTTAGTTTGACCAATACGAAAGCTTCTTCGTGCACGGATACACAGCTCTCTCGAGTGCTGCGCCAGTTTGATAAACGACCAGCGCATGAATTAATACTTGAGGAGTTGCCGAATAATGCTATTTTTGTCTTGCAAGGTCGACAATTCCGAAAAGGAGAACTAAGAAGAACACGGTTTCTTTGCGAAGAAATCACGACAAAACGCATTTATTTAGTTCACGCCCTTGCAACTGTAGAATCGATTAATAAAGAATATGAAGGATAATTATTGTGTCATTATGGCAGGCGGAATCGGAAGTCGTTTCTGGCCAATGTCAACTGCTCAACGCCCAAAACAATTTTTAGATGTATTGGGGATTGGAAAATCATTGTTGCGCATGACTTTTGAACGCTTGTTAAACGTTGCCCCAGCTGAAAATATTTACATTGTTACCAATGCTGGTTACAAAGAGTTGGTGATGGAGCAATTGCCTGAATTAGCGGAAGGACAAGTGTTAACCGAACCGGAACGTAAAAACACAGCGCCTTGTATTACGTATGCTGCTGCTAAAATTTATTCCATCAATAGCAATGCGACTTTAATCGTTGCACCATCGGATCACTTGATTTTAAAGGAAGAAAAATTCACCAACATTATCAATACAGCTATTGCTGCAGCAAATGCTGAAGACCAATTGGTGACGTTGGGAATCAAACCAACGCGCCCCGATACAGGATATGGTTACATCGAATTTATTGAAGATGGTGATATTTTACCGGGACAAGTGAAAAAAGTAAAACACTTCACCGAAAAACCAAACCGCGATTTAGCGGAAATTTTCTTAAAAAGCGGAAATTATTACTGGAATTCGGGTATTTTTATTTGGAAAGCAAGTACGATATTACAAGCGTTGAAAAAATTCAAACCAGATCTTCATCTTTTGTTCACGGAGCACCAAGAAAAATACAACACGCCTGAAGAACAAACTTATGTGAACGCATGTTTTGCAGCTTGTGAAGATATCTCTATCGACTTTGCTGTCATGGAAAACGCGAAAAACGTTTCATTGGTGTTGGCGAATTTCGATTGGTCCGATTTGGGAACGTGGGGTAGTTTGTATGCGCACTTGGAAAAAGATTACAATGGAAACGCGGTAATTGGCGAAAATGTCCACATGATCAATTCCGAAAACTGCATCGTGAACTTGCCAAACAACAAATTGGCATTGATTCAAGGGTTGAACCATTATATTATTGTCGAGTCAGATAATATGTTGATGATTTTGAACCAACAGGACGAACAAAACTTGAAAAAATACATGGCTCCGATGGAAGAGAAGAGTCCTGGTTTTTTTCCAAAATAACACTATAAAATAACGCAACAAAAAACGGCTATCTCATTGAAATAGCCGTTTTTTTTATCTGTGGAAACTTATTCGTTGCGTGCTTCCCATTCGCGGAGTAAGTCGAAATAACTCAACGTTTCCATGATGACAACGCCTCCAGTTGTGTCACCGTATTTTGCTGGAATTGCTCCTGCATATACCATGATGTATCCCAAAGATGCGCTAGGAACATTTTGAATCCCTTCCATCTTCACGCCATCGATGTAACTAATCATATCTCCCTTGCGTGCTCCTCTGAATACGAGTTGACCATCATCTGTCATGCGTACATCTGTTGTCATGCTTGCAACCATTTTTGCTGCTTCAAATTTGATGGGCAAGACTTTGATGTCTTTTCTACCCATTTTTATTTCAGGAGCAACACCTTTACCAAGTGATAATATGGGTGCAATTACTTCTCCACCTGCAATTGTTTTTATTGCAATATTGGTAACTATTCCCAAGTCGCCAAATCCGTCTGGTGCAACTTCTGCTTTTTTAGGAGCAACAACAGTGTCTCCTTCGTACACAAAATACACGGTGTATTCTCCTGGAGGAACAGCTGAAATACGAAAACGTCCTTCTTCGTTTGTCAATGTTCGGAAAACTTCTTCGCCACGAGAGGTGTACACCAATGCACCAAAAAGGTTTTCTTTTTTATCAGCAGATTTAAATGTTCCGATGATGTCTCCAAATGTGTTTTGCGCAAATGTCATCCCGACAAATAATAGCGCTCCGATTGTTGTGATTGTTTTCATGGTTTTTAGAATTACTTGTTTCTTAGGAGATACATAACGGTAAATAATTCCATAAAAAAAGCGTGAAAAAATTTCCACGCTATATTTAATGAGTTGATAAACAGAATTATAATGATTCTGCAACCACTTCTTTTACTTCAGGTAAATGTTGTTTTAACAAGTTTTCAATTCCTCCTTTTAAAGTTGCAGTACTAGAAGGACATCCCGAACACGAACCGCGTAAGGCAACTGTTACAATTCCTTCGTCAAATCCAACAAAGTCAATTGCACCGCCATCGCCTTCTACAGCAGGACGAACATATTCGTCAAGTAACGAACGAATAGCATCATCGTATTCAGAAGGAGCATATTCTTTTACTGGTTTTGATGCGTCAGTACTTACTTTTGCTTTCGGAGCAGGCATTTGAATCAATACATCTTTGCTGTCAGCCAACCAGTTTTTCACAAATTCACGTAATTCCATCGCTACAAAATCCCACGAAATACTATCGTTTTTGGCGATTGTAACAAAGTTAGAGGCAATAAAAACGCCGGTTACAAATGGAAAGTTGAATAATTCTTCTGCTAATGGTGAATAACCTTTTGCCTCAGCTTGTGAAGTGAATTCAACCGATTCTCCAGTAAGTAGTATGTATTTATTCGCAACAAATTTCATGGTGTTTGGGTTGGGAGTCATCTCAACATAAACAGTTACGGGTACTTGTGTCATATCTTTAATTTTCTGACACAAAAATACACATTTGAGAATTGATAATGCGGAATAAAAAAAGTTAAAATGGGCCCTTTTTTCTGTCAATTAGGCTCGATATGAATCAAGACGTCTTCAATTTCAGGTAATTCGCGCATCAAATGTGCTTTTAAAGCGTGCGCAATATCATGTCCTTCGATAACCGTTATTTTTCCGTTGACGTGAACATGAATGTCGACCCAATAACGCATGCCTGATTTACGCACCCAACATTTTTCGGTATCGATAACACCAAGAACATCTTTTGATTTTTCGCGAATGACAGCAATGAAATCATCGTAACGGTGTTCGTCCATGATTTCACCAAGCGCAGGTCGGAAGATTAAAAATGCGTTGAAATAGATGACACCAGCAGCGATCAAAGCGGCCCAGTCATCAGCTTCGGCATAATCGTCGCCTAGAATAACAGCAATCAGAATTCCGATGAACGCAAATGCAGAGGTAATAGCATCCGATCGGTGGTGCCACGCATCTGCTTTTAACGAAGAACTGCCAATTTCAGTACTTTTTTTCGAAACAAAGCGAAAGAATAATTCCTTTGTAATGATAATTCCACCTAAAAACCATAGCGTATACGCTTTTGGCGCTTTGTGTGGGATTTGAATGTTATGAATACTTTCAATGATAATCAACGTAGCGGAAGCACACAAGAAACCCACAACGACAAATGTGATCAAGGGTTCTACTTTTCCATGTCCGTAAGGGTGGTTTTCATCTGGTGGACGTTTTGCGTAGCGAATACCAATGATTACTAACATAGAAGAAAAAACATCACCAATCGATTCGATTGCATCAGCTATTAATGCATAAGAATTACCGAAAAAACCAACAACTGCTTTGACAATTGCCATTAGAAAGTTGCCGAGTAAACTCCACCAAGCTGTATTTTCTGCTTTATCGTGGCTCATGCTTTGTTTTGGCAATGGTTACAAATTCCCGAAACGGTAAAGAATGTTTCCTCTTTCGAAAAACCTGTGGGTAAATCGAAACTTGGGATAACTTGATTCAAACACGTCAATTCATTACAAACACGGCAACTGAAATGGATGTGTTGGTGTTGGTGGTTGTGGGAACAAGTAGCGCAAGCAGCATAGTTCACAACGCCATTTACATTCACGATTTTATGAATCAACCCTTCTTCTACCAAGCGATCAAGTACGCGGTAAATTGTCACACGGTCGCACAACCCATTCAATGTGTGTTGAATCGCTAATTGTGACAAGGCAATTTCGGAAGCTTGTATGATGTCTAAAATTGCTGTCCGTGCAACGGTATTTCGTGTTTGTTTCATTTTCTGTTAACTGTCGATTTCAAAAGTAGTGAAACTATTAATCAACAACATAGGTCTTGCAAACTAAGTTTAAAAATAATTGAAACTTTCAGAAACTTCACCTACTTTTGCTATATGAAATTGAAACAGGTGTTTGCTCTTTTTACAGTTGCACTGCTTTTCCTCGGATCAGTTGGTGTTCCTATTTATAAGCATACGTGTTTGCATGAACAACAAACAATCCGCACCTTTTTCCTTCCTTCCAATCATTGTTCTCCTGAAAGTTCTCCTGAATCAATAGCTGATGCTTGTTGCGAGGAACCAGTTTCAATAGCAACACTAGAAGAGCAATGTTGTGTAGAAGATGTTTCGTACTTTCAATTTCATGGATTTCATTCGGAAGTGCTTCAAAAAGAGTTTCCTTCAGTTTGGATAAATACACCTTTTGTAAGCGCTAACGTATCGCCAGTTCGCACCTACGTTTTTCAACTAAAAAAGGAAGTATCATTTCGTTACCCACCACCACTTCTTCCACGAGAACGTTTAATCAAAAATTGTGTTTGGCGCATATAAAAAATATCCTTAATAAGCTCATTATTAACAGGAAGTAAATTTATATGCATGATGAAAAAAGTTATTTTATTGCTGACTTTTTTTTGGTCGTTTGCCTTGTCCGCTCAAGTTCAAGGTAAAATCTTAAGGTATCAAGATAAAAAACCAATCAAACAAGCAAGTGTCCGATTGGCTAGTAACCAAACGGTTGTAGTAGTAGATGAAACGGGACGTTTTGAAATTAGTTTGACCAAACAATTTCCAGACACCTTGTTTTTTGCTGCAAAAGGATATAAAACCGATAGTCTCATTGTTACCAAAGAAGACCGTTTTATAGGATTGGAAGTGCTTTTGTTTCACGAAAACGAAGTCGATGAGGTCGTGATTTCGGTGAAAAGAGACTCCAAAAACATATCCCGTTTAAAACCCATTTTAGTTGAGACATTGGGCGAGGGGGAATTGAAAAAAGCGGCTTGTTGTAACCTTTCGGAGTCGTTTGAAACAAATGCCACAGTTGACGTCAATTTGACAGACGCTGTTTCAGGAGCAAAGAAAATTCAATTGCTCGGTTTGGATGGTGTTTACACCCAATTACAAATGGAGAACATTCCTTTTTTAACGGGTGTAGAAGGCAGTTTTGGCACGAATACCATTCCAGGGACGTGGGTAGAATCAATTCAAATCACCAAAGGAACGGGAGCAGTTGTCAATGGATACGAATCCATGGCGGGATTGATCAATGTTGAATTTCGCAAACCGAGTACCATGCCCAAATTGGCGTTGAATACTTATGTCAATCAGTTTGGCCGAGCTGAATTGAATATCCACGGTGCGCAAAAAATCAACAAAAAATGGTCAACAGGAAGCTTTGCACACGTGTCAACGTTACAGCGTGAAATCGATAACAACGGAGATGATTTCCGTGATTTACCTTTGAGTAAAACAGCATCTTTTTTGAATCGTTGGGAATACAATGGCGAGAAATTTGAATCCCGCTTTGGTGTAAACGCTTATTACGACGAGCGAGAAGGAGGGCAGTTAGCGCGAATTACTAATCACTATTTAGCAAATTCAACGAACAAGCACATCGATGTGTTTGCAAAAACTGGATTTTTATTCCCGAACAAACCTTATCAAAGTATAGGAATAGTGTACCAACTCAAGTACCATGATTTATCTGGGCAATTTGGCGATAGACAATTTATAGGACTTGAAAAACGTGCGTATGTGAATGCAATTTACGATGGTATTTTTGGTTCAACAACGCACAAATACAAAACAGGGTTTTCCATCGTTGGACAAGATTTGCATCAGTCCGTGGGTGCTGTTCACCTTGATCGATTGGTATATACATCGGGAGTGTTTTTTGAATACACATACACAGGTGTCCGTTTGATTGCGGTGCTTGGTGCGCGCGCAGATGTTCAAGCAAACTACGGCAATCAAATTTCACCACGAATGCACCTGAAGTACATTCTGGATGAAAAAACCGATTTACGCATCACAACAGGAAAAGCGTTTCGTTTAGCGAATCCAATTGTTGATAACACCTCGTTATTGGCAACCAACAAACAATGGGTTTTGCCCGCAACAACACAACAAGAAGTGGTTTGGAATTCAGGTATTTCGTTGGTTCGTTCGATGCGATTGTGGAATCGATTGGCTTCACTTTCAGCGGATTTTTACCATGCGCGCTTTCAAAATCAACTCATCATTGATCGGGAGAAATCGATGGATACGTTTTATTTCGCCTTTCAAAAAAACAACACGTTTAGCAATGCGTTTCAATTCGAATTGAGTTGCCAACCGATTAACCTGTTAACGGTACGTTTGGCATACAAATGGCTAGCAGTGAAGGCGCTCTACAATAACAAATTACAACAGCAAGTCATGATTCCGCCTCATCGTATTTTGGTGAATGTTGCGTATGCAACGCGCAATAAAAAGTGGGAATTTGATGCAACACTTTCTGTTTTCAGCAAAGTGCGCTTACACGATGTGACGTTGCCTTCTGGCGAAGTGTTTACGAATCAATTTGGAACAATTTTTCCAATGGTTTTATCACAAGTAACGTATCATTTTAGAAAATTTGACGCGTACATTGGCGGGGAGAACTTAGCCAACTACCGACAGGTCAATCCGATAGTAAGCGCAAACGACCCAATGAATGTGCAATTTGATGCGACGCGCGTTTATGCACCAATTGTTGGACGTGTTGTCTATTTTGGCTTGCGTTATGAATTAAAAAACAAAAAATAAACAGATGAAAAAATTAGTAGCAATGATTGCTTTACTTGCAGGAGTTCAAGTAGCAAGCGCACAAACAACACCGAGTAAAACACAAGAAGTAAGCATTCAAACCAGCGCTGAATGTGGCGAATGCGAGATACGTTTGGAAGAAGCATTGAATTACACCAAAGGAATTGTTTTTGCAGAACTCGATTTAACTACGATGAAATTGAACGTGAAATTCAAGCCAAAGCAAATCACACTGGAGGAAATCAAAGTGAAAATTGCCAGTTTGGGTTACCAAGCAGATGAGGTGCCAGCTGACAAAGTAGCGTTTGATGCCTTACCAGCTTGTTGCAAGCCGGGAGGAATGAAGGAATAACACGTTTCATAATAAATTGGAGAAACGGAGTGGTAGGTTAGCGCTCCGTTTTTTTTTGTGTTTTAGCAAAAAAGTAGTAACTTTCAATCAAATTAATAGCAATACTCACCAACAATCAATCATCATGAAACAGATATTTGCAGGAATTCTCATCAGTTTTTTTTCGGTTAGCGCTACAGCTCAATGTGCCAGCGCTGGGAATGATACCATCGTAACAAGGTGTAAAAACGAACCTTTTGATGTAGCATTATTTTTATCGGATAGTGCAAGTTTAGGTGGTGTTTGGTATGATCCAGCATATACTGTTATGTTGTCGACAACAGTTGCTGGTTACAATTTTCCGGGACAGTACAATTTTGAATATATTGTATTTGATGCTGGTTGTAACACAAGTGATACCGCTTCAATAAAAGTAACTATAGTGATATGCTGGACAGATGGTATTAATGAATTAGAAACTAGCGGAATTTTTGTATATCCCAATCCAACTTCGGGTGGCAACTTTATTTTATCTAAAGATTTGCCTTACACTATAGAAGACGCAACAGGAAAGCAACTACAACAAATCACTGCAAGTGGCGTTTATTTTGTTGTTGTAGGTCAAAAACGCTACCGATTGGTGAATTTGTAATTAAAATCAGTTGATTATTAGCTAATTGTAACAGAGATTCACCTAATTAACGACCAATATGAAAAAGAAGTTTTATAGTTTTGGTACATATGAGGAAAAAGGAGCAGTAGAAATTGAAACACAAGTCGATTTTCCTTCAAACACTCATATTCCTTTCGATAGCGAAATGAGAACGAATAATGTTTTTAAAATTGCCAAAGGGCAGTTTTTTTTGGACCTTGCTGGATTTGTAGATAGTTCTGCACATTTTGCTATTTCCAAACGATTTAAGCAATTACTGGAAGAAAACCATATAAAGGGTTGGACTTGTTTCCCGATTATCATTAAAGGTTCAGATCAAGAGTATTTTGTTTTTCAGCCTAAATCTATTGCGGGAGAAATATTAAATCTTAGAGAAATAAATAATTACACAGAAAAGAACAGAAGATTTGACTTAAATACTTGGGATGGTTCTGAGATTTTCACCTTAAAAAACACGTTGATATTTGCTTGTACAGAAGAAGTCAAGCAACTTATTGAAAAAGCAGGAATAACCAATATTGATTTTCAGGATTATTCAACGATTAAATCATCGTAAATGTTTATTTCTCGCTTTTTTCTTCAGTTTCTTCCGAGTCCGATTTTTTGAAAATTTCACCAACTTCTTTTGTTAGTCGTTGAATAGTTTCCACGCCGACAGTTAAAGGTCCGCGGCTAACATCTGCATACGTCGAGAAGTTTTCCGATAATGTTTGGGAAGGATACACGAAAATTCGGTCGAGTAGGGTGTTTTCTTTTTCAAAGCGACTTGGAAGATTTTCCATTCCTAAAAAGTCGGAAACGGAACCAGCGCGTGCAAAGATGGAAACCAATAAATCATCCACTTTCAATTGCCCGATTGCCCCCAAAGCATCTTCTGGTTTCTCAATCACTTCGTGTGTCAAGTCGGCCATAAAACGGCGATAGGTGCGGTATGCTTTTATCTTTTCAAACGTTTCGCGCGTACTGTAAACGGAAATGTTGCAATTCAATTCTTTGGACAAACGCATGACGCGTTCCAACCATTGGTTACACGATTGTTCCAACTCTGCAAACGGTGGACAAATCAATGTGATGTTGCGGTAAGTCGAGAAATTATGGTTGAAGTGACAAAAGAAAACTGTTCTATCGCACACATCGAGTAAGTGATCGCGGTCATCGCCCACCAATCGTTTCAGCAAGTTGGTTTTTGAATTGTCGTTGACCAACACGATATCTGCAACTAGTTCTTTTGAAACACGTGCTATGCCACTCGAAATATTGCGATCAATGGTCGCCATCGCATGTACGTTGATTTCGCCACTGTTGTAATGCGTGATAAAATCGTCGATGTGTTTGCGTGAACGGCGAATTTTCATTTCTGCATCTTCATCATTTTCTAAAACACTGACAACAGATATCGGATTTTTCACTTTTTTATCGGAAATAAGAATCGAAAAATCGAGCATTTTTTCATTTCCTTTCAATTCGTTTGCAGCAACTAAGACGTGTTGTGTCCGCATGGCAGGACCTTCCAAGGGTTCGTTTTTGGATTGTTCGATGAGGAGTTTTTTACCTGCGTTTTCTGTCACGAACGAAGCCGTCATGCTCGTTAATAGAATCAAAATTACGGTTCCGTTCACGATGTTGATGTCTAAAATCCCCATAGTAAAACCAACGTTGATGACTGCTAACGTTGCTGCAGCATGTGCGGTACTGAGTCCAAAAATAACTTGTCGTTCAGCGCCCGTTAACTTGAAGAACAATTGCGTTACCAAAGCAGCTAAAAACTTACTTGAAATAGCGAAGGTGGTTAAAATTCCCGCAACAGCCCATGCCCAAGGATCGTTTGCAAGGGAACGAACATTTACCACCATCCCGATGGAAATCAAGAAGAAAGGAATAAACAATGAGTTGCCAATGAATTCGATGCGGTTCATCAAAGCAGATGAGTGAGGTATTAAACTATTGAGTACCAATCCAGCAACAAAGGCCCCGATAATTGATTCGATACCAGCTGCTTCCGCTAAAAATGCGGCGAAAAACAGAACGGATAATACAAAGACATAATGGGCTGATTTTTCGGATTCCAATTTACTAAAAAACCAACGTGCAATTTTAGGCACAAAATAAAACATGATTAGGCTGAAAATACTCAAGGTAACACCTAAATGGATGATAACGTTGGTATTGATAACGCCGTTGTCTGAACCCGAAATTACCGCTAAAATGATCAGTACTGCTGTGTCCGTTAGAATTGTTCCACCAACAGCAATTGCAACAGCTTCCATCTTTGAAATCCCATATTTTGAAACAATTGGATATGCAACTAATGTGTGTGTAGCGAACATACTTGCGGTGAGTAAACTTCCAATTTGATCCAATCCCAGCGCATACCGACAAATGGGGTAACCTAAAAGTAAGGGGATGAAAAAGGTCAGCGCACCGAAAACAAGGGATTTATTTTTGTAGCGTTTGAATTCTTGCATGTCCAACTCCAAACCTGCCATGAACATGATGTACAACAAACCGATTTTTGAAAACATACTAACAAAACCCATTTTCATGTTGGTTTCTGAAATCATTTCAAAGCCATTTGGACCAATAATTACACCCGAAATGATCAAACCGATAAGTGCAGGGATTTTGAATTTTCGCAGAATGATGGGCGATAATAAAATGATAAACAGCAAAATAGAAAACGTCAGGATTTGATTTTCCAGTGGAAATTTGAATTCGCCAATTAGGTGATCAAATTCTTTCGCAAATTCGTTCAATAAACCGTTCATTGTATTTTATTATCAGACAAATGTAGTTGGTATTTTTGCGATTTTAACCTGTTTTGAATTATTAGGGAATTAATTTTTGTGAAATAAATCAGAAAAGAGAGAAACTTCTCAACAATTTCAACAGCTAAGTTAGATTTTCTTTTTTTTTCATTAATTTCGCTCTCACAATTTTTTAACAAAATTCTATGTCATATTTGTTTACCTCAGAATCAGTTTCTGAAGGGCACCCGGATAAAGTGGCGGATCAAATTTCAGATGCGCTAATTGATCATTTCATGGCTTTTGATCCAGAATCAAAAGTAGCTTGTGAAACATTGGTAACTACAGGTCAAGTTGTTTTGGCAGGTGAGGTAAAAACCAACACGTATTTAGACGTGCAAGCGATTGCTAGAGATGTGATTCGTAAAATTGGTTACACGAAGTCTGAATACATGTTCGAAGCTAATTCGTGTGGTATTCTTTCTGCAATTCACGACCAATCAGCGGATATTAATCAAGGTGTTGACCGTGCAGTTGCAAATAATGACTTTGAAGCGAAAGCAGAAGCGCAAGGTGCAGGTGACCAAGGTATGATGTTTGGTTATGCGACCAAAGAAACTGATAACTACATGCCATTGGCATTGGATTTGGCGCACAAGATTTTGCAAGAATTGTCTGCAATTAGAAACAATGAGCCCAATTTAATTCCTTACTTACGTCCCGATGCAAAATCGCAAGTTACGATTGAGTATTCGGATGATAATGTGCCACAACGTATTGACACAATCGTTGTTTCAACACAACACGATGATTTTGATTCGGAAGCTACGATGTTAGCAAAAATCAAATCGGATATTATTTCAATTGTTATTCCTCGTGTTAAAGCAAAATTAACGCCTGCTTTACAAGGTTTATTCAACGATCAAATCACGTATCATATCAATCCTACTGGTAAATTTGTTATCGGTGGACCTCACGGAGATACAGGTTTGACAGGACGTAAAATAATTGTTGATACGTACGGTGGAAAAGGTGCTCACGGAGGTGGTGCATTCTCAGGAAAAGATCCATCAAAAGTTGACCGTTCTGCAGCTTATGCAACACGTCACATGGCTAAAAACTTAGTTGCAGCTGGATTGTGTGATGAGGTTTTGGTGCAAGTATCGTATGCAATTGGTGTTGCTAAACCTTGTGGTTTGTTCATCAATACAAACGGTACAGCGAAAGTGAATTTAACAGACGGAGAAATCGCTAAGAAATGTGCTGAAATTTTCGACATGCGTCCTTACGCTATCGAACAACGTTTGAAATTGAGAAATCCAATTTATAGCGAATCAGCGGCTTATGGTCACATGGGACGTAAAAATGAAGTGGTTACAAAATCATTCAGAAGTCCAGATGGTTCGACAATTACAAAAGAAGTTGAATTGTTTACATGGGAGAAATTAGATTTCGTTGATCAAGTAAAATCAGTATTTGGATTGTAATTCAAAACGATAAGAAATAGCTAAAACGCTCCAGAAATGGGGCGTTTTTTTTGTTTAAATGGATGTGGAGTTTGAAGTATAATTATTGGGGTTTAGTTACCCGGGTAAATTGTGGTAAAGCTGTAGCTTGACCAAAAAAAAACCGCCTCACAGGAGACGGTTAACTAGGATAACTCTTTTGTACTTTTCGTAATCAGACTATTGGTATTTTCCAAGCAACAGGAAAAAAAATCGATTGTATGTAACAGTTATTGTTTACGAAAGTTGCATCGCATAAGCAGCTAAATCAACTAACTTATTGGAGTATCCCCACTCATTATCGTACCATGAAACCACTTTGACAAAGTGTTCATTCAAAGAAATACCAGCTTTTGCATCAAAAATTGATGTGCGTGCATCGCCCAAGAAATCTTGCGAAACAACATCATCAGCTGTATATCCTAATATACCTTTTAATTCATTTTCAGAAGCTTTTTTCATTGCAGCACAAATTGCTTCGTAACTTGCAGCTTGAGCTAACTTCACAGTTAAATCCACCACAGAAACATCAGCAACAGGTACTCGGAATGACATTCCAGTTAATTTTCCTTTCAAATCAGGAATAACTAGTGCAACTGCTTTTGCAGCTCCAGTTGATGATGGAATGATGTTTTGAAAACCACCACGTCCACCGCGCCAATCTTTCGCACTTGGTCCATCAACTGTTTTTTGTGTTGCAGTAACTGCGTGAATTGTACTCATCAAACCTTCAGTAATTCCAAAGTTGTCGTGCAATACTTTTGCAATTGGTGCCAAACAGTTGGTTGTACACGATGCGTTTGATATAATTGTTTGATGTGCTTGCAATGAAGTGTGATTAACACCCATAACAAACGTTGGTGTTTCATCTTTAGCAGGAGCAGAAAAAATAACTTTTTTCGCACCAGCATCCAAATGTTTTTGTCCATCTGCTTGCGTTAAAAACAAACCTGTACATTCCAAAACAACATCTACACCAACCGCTCCCCAATTGATTTGAGCAGGATCTTTTTCAGCGCTAACACGCACTTTTTTTCCATTAATAACCAACGTATTGTCAATGACTTCTACTTTTCCTTTGAAAGGTCCGTGTGTTGAGTCGTATTGTAATAAATAGGCCATGTAATCAACTTCCATCAGGTCGTTTATGGCAACTATTTCGATGTCAGATCTCTCTGAAGCAACGCGACAAGCTAAGCGCCCGATACGTCCAAAACCATTGATTCCTATTTTCATCTTTTTATACATTTTGACAATACTTATTGTATTATGTACAACAAATATATAAAAAGATTCATAGTGTACAAATGACACTAACTATTTTTTTACAATAATTTTGTAGCTTGAATTAATTTCAACTCATTCCAAGTTGCTTTGTCGCCCAGTTTTTCTTTGATAGCAGCTAGTGATTCTCCTTCGTAACTATCAAATAAATGAGCCAATGCACGAATGCGTTCTTCTGGTAGTACTTGTTCTATCGTTATTTTCTCCGCACGAATTAGTTGCACAAAATGACCGTTGATTGTTGTTGCAGATAATTGACGTAAACGAGCAATTTCGTTGATATCCAATCCATCCTCCAATAATTCGAGGGTTTTTTCGTGCGTACTTTTCTTTTCGCTTACTTGTTTTTCTTTTTTGTCACGCTGTGAATAGTGTTTTTTAGCACTCTCAATAACTGCATCAAAACTGTCGTCTTCATCGGAAAGTAAATTCCCGTTTTGTCTTAATTCTTGTTGAATAACTGCGATTTTAGCAATAACATAGTTCGTTATTTCTGCTGTTTTGACTGTTTCTTTGTTAATCTCACTGCCATTACAAACCGCTTCAACGAGCAATCGGACTTTCTTCAAGCGTAAAACGACGGTGATTAACAAGTTCAACAACTCTTCTATTTCATCTTGGTAATCTTTTGTTCGCTTGATTTTTGTTAACTCAATTTTGCGTTTCAAAACCGCATACACTTGCGTGTCGAGTAACTTAAAAAAATAAGTATACGCAGCTTGAACGCGTTCGGATACAAATTCCCAATTGATTGTTTCTTTCGAGAAAATAGTATTCAATTGCGCTTGAAACTTTTTAGCAGCATCAAAAGTAGTTTGAACAAGTTGCATTTGATTCGCTGCCCAAGTTTTGTCTTTTCCTTTTTCTGTCTTAGGACCTTGTAACTTTAGTCCCAATTCGAAAGTTGCCCATTTTGCAGTATAATCATACCAATCAAATGCTTCCATCAACGACTGATACACAAAACGTGCCGTTTCCTTATCGAGAAATAACGTTAGTTTATTGGAATCTGCTTTTTGTTCTCCGTAAGCAACAACAGACTGATCATTGATCAACCCATTCATCGAAATGGGTTTCAACAAAACCAATCCTTGCAAACTGCGCAAGCGCGACAAAGCAACGTAAGCTTGGCCAGGCGCGAAAACTTGTGAAACATCAAGCACTGCTTTTTCAAAGGTCAACCCCTGACTTTTGTGTACCGTGATTGCCCACGCAAGTTTTATTGGAAAATGCACAAAAGTCCCAAGGATTTCTTCTTTGATTTCTCCTGTTTGTTGATCCAATTGGTATTTGATATTTGTCCACTCGTATTTCTCAACGGTGATTGTTCGTTTTTCCTCCGGAAAAAGCACAACGATTTCATCCTCTGAAAGCGATTGAATGCGTCCCATTTTTCCGTTATAGAAGTTTTTTTCAAACGACACATCGTTTTTCACAAACATTATTTGCGCCCCAACTTTTAATGCTAAAGTAGGGTCAAGTGGAAACATGTGTTTTGGGAAGTCACCAACGATTTCAGCCTCGTAAAAATGAGTTTTTCCTTTCAACGCATTCAATGCTGTCGCATTCAAATCGTCTGCTTTGGCATTGTGTGTTGTAAGTGTGATATATCCCTCTTCTTTGGTTGGATCAAACAAGGGATTGACGTATTCATTTAAAATGCGCTGATCTTTTTCTGAAACTTGATTGTTGCGCAAGTTGTTCAAGATGTCGATAAATGTTGCGTCGTCTTGTCGGAATATTTTATCTAATTCAATGTAGAGTGGGGGACTTTCAGTAAGTACTTTAGCGTTAAAAAAGAAAACACCGTGATAATGTTGTTGTAAAACCGACCATTCTTCAGGTTTCACAACCGGCGGAAGCTGCAATAAATCGCCAATAAACAAAACTTGAACACCACCAAAAGGACGGTTGTTTTTACGAACATTGCGCAAGGTCCAATCTATCGCATCCAATAAATCAGCGCGAAGCATACTGACTTCGTCAATAATCAATAACTCCAAACTTTTGATCAAATTTTGGCGCACTGCATTGAACTGAAAATGGCGTTTGAGTGTCTCTTTTGTTTCTAATTTGGTATTACCAACTAATATTGGTTCAGCTATAAATTCAGGAACGAACCCTCCAAATGGCAATTGAAAAAACGAATGAATAGTAACCCCACCAGCATTCAATGCTGCAATTCCTGTTGGTGCGACAATCACGGTATTTTTATGCGTTGTTTCAACTATTTTCTTCAACAAGGTAGTTTTGCCTGTCCCAGCTTTTCCGGTCAAGAATAAATGTTGACTTGTTTGGTTGATAAAACGCTCCGTAAATGCGGCAGGTCCCTCGATTGTCATTGTAATTTCTTTCATCATTTTATTGAAGATAAGCAAAAAGCTCACTTCTTGCACTATTTCGAATAGCTTTTTTTAGTCGTTTGTTTCGTTTTCTGAAATTGCCTCGTCTGCATCCTCGTATAATTCGTTCGCAGCGAGTTCGTTTCGATCGATTTGTTTGGTGGCTTTTGCACCGAGCTTTTTCAAGTTTTCAATCTTGCCAACAAGATTTCCTGATCCGACATGTAATTTTTTCATGGCCGCTTCGTATGCACCCAATGCTTCTTTTTGTTTCTTTTCAATGTTTTTCATGTCATCGATGAAACCAACAAATTTATCATACAATTTACCTGCTTCCGAAGCAATACGTAAGGTGTTGATTGTTTGGCGTTCTTGTTTCCAAATGCTTTCGATTGTTTTCAATGTCGCTAACAAAGTAGATGGCGTAACAATGACTATTCGTTTTTCCCATGCACGTGCATACAATTCTGGCTCGCCCTTTATTGCTAGGGAAAACGCTGATTCGATGGGTAAAAACAACAAAACAAACTCTGGTGTGTGAATGTCTTTTGACCGCGCATAATCTTTGTCCGATAACGTTTTGATGTGTGTGTGAATCGACAATAAATGCGCTTTCAAATACGCCGCTTTTTCTGTTTCATCAGTAGCATTAATGTAACGTTCAAATGCAGTCAAAGACACTTTCGAATCAACAATAATGTGTTTGTTATCTGGTAATTTGATTAAGAAATCCGGACGTAATTGCTTGTCGTCTTCTCCTTTTAACGTGTGTTGCTTTTCGTATTCTACGCCTTCTTGTAAACCGCTGATTTCTAAAATGCGTTCCAATGCCAATTCGCCCCAATTACCTTGTGTTTTTTGGTCGCCTTTCAAGGCATCAGCTAAATTTTGCGCACTGTGATTCATCTGGTGGTGCTGTTCTGAAAGTGCTTTCACCAAACTCTCCATCGAAGAGAATTGCGCAATTCCATGTTCTTTTTGTGCACGTACCTCATTTTCAAAAGTGGTCAGTTTTTCTTTGAAAGGCAATAACAATTGTTCCAGTTGAAATTGATTTTCTTGCTTGATGACTTGATTTCCTTGGTGCACAATGTTTTTAGAAATCGCCGCTAGTTGTTCGCGAAGTAAACCTTCATCGTCGTTTCTTTTTTTGCGTTCGTAATCTAGCTTTTCAATCAGTAAGACCAATTCTTTTTCTGTGCTCGCTAATTTTATAGCTTTTTCGTTCAATAAATTCTTCGATTCAGTTAATTGGTCATTTAACCGCTCCGTTTTTTGAAACAGCCGAAAAGCAATTATGATAACAAAAATTAATGTCAAACTGACCGCAAGCAATTCCATTTTTGATTTTCAGTTAAAAATAGGCAACATAACCGAAATGTATCTTGGAATCACGAAATAATATGGGATTATTTAATTGTTTCCCCAAAGCATAGGTGATCGAAAACAAGCCAATGTTTGTTCCAAAGGTTAATCCAGCACCAAATCCCATCGGATGATCGGACACGTAATTAGATGTGTTGCGTTCGTACCACGATTGGTCAAAGAATGCAAAGAAATAGGAGTTCAAATCGAGTAAAAAACGTGCTTCGAGCGTACCTGTTACTTTTGAAGTTGCCAATAATTCATCTTCCAAAAATCCCCGTTGTTGCGTGTTCCCACCAAAACGAAGCAATTCATTTTGCTGGATTGTTTGCGCATTAAAACCTTCTGCCGATACGCCAGTTTTAAGCACTATTCGTTTTGAAAGCGATGCGTACCAATCCATTGACACTTTTGCCGTATAAATGACAGAATTTGAAACGATGCTGTCTTTGGTTAATTTTCGTGTTCCAGCTGTGGCTTCTATTAACCAGATGAAACCAGCACGAGGATTGGGCAAATAATCGATTGTTTGATGCGCAATTGCCAATCCATATTGATTGCTTTTCACCGATCCGACAAGTGGGTTTGTTTGATTTCCTAAAAGCGAAGATTGGTAATTGCGGTAAAATCCTTTTAAGGTATTGCCTTTTGAAACAAAGTAACTCACACCGAATCCTGTTTTCAATTCTAGAAATGTAGAATCCCGTTTGAATAACTGAAATTGACCATCAATTCCAAATGGTGTTTGTAAAAAATAAGGAACATTGGTTTGTAATCGAAGTTGTGGACTACCCGGAGCGATTGATTTCCAATTCAATTCCATCAATTCTCCTTTTTTAAAAGCATTCTGAAGTTTCAACCGCAAATCGCCAGTTAATTGATACGATAAAGTAACTGGATTTTGTTGCAAACCAACGGTACCGTTAAACGACGATACGGGTCTGCTTTCGAGGTAGAGGAACAATTGAACTCCTTCAGGAGTAAATAACAATTCGTGCGCTTTGGTTTCTTTTAAATACGTTAATTGTTTGAGACGAAGCGCAACCAAATCATCCACTTGTTGACTAAACCACTCACCTTCGTGAACTCCTATATAAGCTGCGATAAATTTCGGTGACAATTTCACCGAATTGCCAATCACTTCAATACTCGTCCACTTCAAGCGAAGGTTCGGGATGATTTTCAAACGCGTTTTCAACTGTTTGTTTTCATAACTCAATCCTTCAAACCCAACTTGCGCAAATGGATAACCATTGTTTTCTAATTTTTCAAGTACTGTTTCGATAAGAGCGGTTATTTTATCTGGATCAGCCTTTTCTTGTTTAAATGCTTTACTTGGTAATCCGAGGGAAGCGAGTATCGCTGCGGTCTCTTCGTTAATGTCAATTTGGATGTTTGATATCTTCTCGCCAAGATTTCCAAACACAATTGTATTGGAACTGTCTTTCGGAATAATTGAATCAATCGAAAATGCAAAATAACCTTTTTTGTATGCACTTAGCTGCATTGTTTTGAGTTGATCTTGCAGTTGCTTTTCGTTAGTGTATTGAAATGTTGATGGAAAGAGGCGTTCACTACCAGGAATGTCGATACGCGCGTTTTTTTGGCTCAATCCTGTTGCAGCGAAAAAAAAAACAACGAAAAAAAACACGTAACCAAAGCTGTGCGATACAGTTATACGAGTAGTTTTAGGACGAAATAATTCTTTCAAAAGCAAAATGTGAATAATATCTTGTTATTAGTAACGCTAAAAATAATAGTTTTGTATCCTAGATAGCAATTCGTTGAATTAAAAAACAAACAATTATGAAAAATAGATTTTTTGCACTTACAGCTTTCGCAGCATTACTTGCTTTATTAGCAACTTCTTGTGGATCATCTCAAGGTGGTCACTGTGATGCTTACGGGAGCGTAGATCAAATTGAAAACAACGATCTTGCCTCAAAGTAATTAACAGTTGAAACTAACAAACCAAAAGTCTCCTGTGTGAGGCTTTTTTTTGTGCTTATTTTTTCGGACGTAATACAAAATTTTGTCCCAAGTATACTTTCCGAACTTGCTCGTCAGCAGCTAATTCTTCTGCCGTTCCCGATTTTAAGATGTTTCCTTCGAACAACAAATATGCGCGATCTGTAATTGAAAGTGTTTCTTGCACGTTGTGGTCGGTTATCAAAATTCCAATATTTTTTTTACGTAAATCAGATACAATACTTTGTATGTCTTCAACTGCGATAGGGTCAACACCTGCAAATGGTTCGTCAAGTAGTACAAATTTTGGATTGGTAGCTAGTGCACGTGCAATTTCTGTTCTTCGTTTTTCACCTCCGGATAAGCGATTCCCTAAATTTTTTCGCACTTTGGTCAAGTTGAATTCTTCCAACAATTGCTCCAAACGCTCTTTTCGTTCCGGCTTTGATAAATCTGTCATTTCTAAAATTGACAAGATATTATCTTCAACAGATAGTTTTCTGAATACAGAAACTTCTTGTGGTAAATAACCAATTCCTAACTGCGACCGCTTGAACATCGGGTAATGTGTGATCTCGGTATCGTCCAAAAAAACGGTTCCTGAATCTGGCTTTACTAATCCAACCATCATGTAAAAGGAAGTTGTTTTTCCTGCTCCATTTGGACCCAATAAACCAACAATTTCACCTTGGTTCACTTCAATGGAAACTCCTTGGACAACGCCACGACCTTTGTAAGTCTTCTTGATATTTTCTGTGTATAGTTTCACGGAATAAAAGTACAATTAAAAATTAAGTGACCAACGCGCCCGAATTCCTAAAGGAGGTATGCCAGTATCTAAATGTGTCGCTCTCCAAACCAAATCTACCCGTCCAACTTTGAAAATATTTTCAATACCAACGCCAATTTCAACATATGGAACACCGCCAAATGATTTTGTAAACGTAGGAATCAACATGGCTGCTTCGTGTCGTTTGCTGATTGTTCCGTAGGTAAATCGTGCAGTAGAAACCAAGCGCCATTTCAACTTTTTCACCAAAGGAATGCGGTCGAATAACAAACCTTGCCAATGCTGTTCTAAAAATCCACCCACGTATTTATCGGATATAAATTCAAAATAACTCATGCGATTAAACGAATTCGTATACAACCAATAGGATTGACTTCCTTCGTGAACTTTTAAAAATGGATATGCTGCAATACCACTAACTACTCCCGCGTTAAATCCATAACGTAAACGACCAATAGGTCCAAGATTACGCGTGTGGTCCATTAAAAACTCAATTTTTTGATAATCGTAGTCACTGCCAAACACACCTTTTATTCCGAAAATCCCTTGAATAGAGAAAATTGGATATTTGGAAACAAGTGCTGTACGATCAAAAGCTCCTGATACAAATTCCTCGTTTTTACACCACCTAAAGCGGATTGTTGCCTCAGCTGATTGCACTTTGGAAATCGTAATTAATTGATTGTTTTCATCGTATTTTTGATAATTTGCTAAACCAAGTGGCGTGTATTCTTTCCATTCGAAGCCCCCAAAAACAATGATGTCTTTTCCCAAGTCTTTTTCTAAATTAATTCCGATTTTATCGACAAATGTCAATTTATCCAATGGTCCTGTTCGAAAAAGTGAACCAAAAGTTGATCCAATTGCTGCAGCTGTAGCAGATAAACCGAGTTGTTCAATGTCGTAACTGTAGTAAGTCGACAGCATTCCGCGTTTTTTCGGAGTAATGTTGTAGCGAGCTGTCAAGGCATATTTGAAGCGCTCATCCCCAAAACCATAAAACAATCTTCCACCGAGCTCAATTCGTCTTGAAAATTTATTTGATGTGCGTACTGCTAAACCTGTTCGAAAACTTTCTACAGGATTAAATGAAGCTAAAGTATGTAGCGAACCAATTTCAACTTTCCCTATTGGATAGTAGCCAGTTGACAACATATAGGTTGTGTTTTTCAAGAAACTAAAGAATGGATCTTTGTTCAAGGAATCAACCATTTGATTGATACCAATTTCTTGTTCGTTTAGTGCTTTGTGCCGATGTTTGTTCCAGTAGGCTGTGTCACGCTTATCTGCACCTTCTTCAAACGACACTGTACTGGTGCTTTGATAAAATTCATCAGGATATTTCTCATTGATACTAAAGTTACGACGTGAACTGTATTTACGGCCATAAAAACCATATAATTCAGTCCCTTTCGTAATTTTTAAATCGATAATCATTTTTTCTTCTGTCAACATCCATACTTCTGGCTGCACCATGTCAAAGTGATGTTCCATGTACAAATCTTGAACGTAATTGATGTTTGCCCATGGAGAAATTGTTGCTTTGAATTCTTTGACAGCATACGTCGTATCATGAATCCAAAGTTCTCCTTGAAAGGTCATGTCACCTGTTCGTTTTGGTCGAAACGTCAATTTGTAGCACCATTGGTTATCAATAAATTGCGAATCGGACAAGAAGAATTTATAGTAAAAGCGTGCATTGTTTGCTATGGGACTAACAAATGATTTTTGAAACAATTCAATGTAGTTGTCATACACATTGAAATCAAGGTACATTTCACCTAAAAATTGATTCAACTGAATGTTTTCTATCCCAGAAATACGAGTAGCAGCAACAACCTCTTTCTTTTTCTTGGGATTGTTTTTATAGTTGAATTGAGAAATGTTTTCACTCAAAATGACAGGTAAAAATTGGCCGCCTTTATCTGTTGAATCGAGGTAATTCATAACAAGATCCAAGCGTTTTACAAAACCACGGTCTTTGAATTTATCACCAATATTATTAACGTCAACTTGCAGCTTATTATACAATTCGTATCCGTAAGCATTCAATTTTGCTTTATTGTTCGCATCTTTATTTGCTATAACTCGTTTCAGAAGGATCTCTGTTGGAGACTCATCTGGTGGTCGAATGACAACTTCATCAATATCATTTTCATTCAAAACTAAATAACACGAAACCGTCTGAGCAACATCTTTTTTTACAGCGATTGTTTGAATGCGGTACTCGTAAAGAAAAAACACAAGGCTGTCAGAGGCGTAGTAAGTGGTTAAATTAAAATGTCCTGTACTATCTGAAACAGTTCCAATTTTTGTGTTTTTAAAATTGATGCGGACACCAGGTAATCCGATATTGGAACCTTTTTCATATACAAATCCGCTAACAGAGGTTTGCTGTGCTGAAAGCAACAAACAAAATAGAAGCGAAAAGAGCGACAGTACTACTTTCATCATAAGCATTTTAAAGATAACAAAAAAAGTGTTTATGATTGTTTATTGCGTGATTTTTCGACACGTTTCACAACAATAATCCCTATTTCATATAACAAAACAATTGGAATAGAAACAATGATTTGAGAAACCATATCTGGCGGTGTAATGATAGCTGCTAGAATCAATACACCTACAATTGCATGTTTGCGGTATTTTTTCAAAAAGCCAGATGAAACTAGACCAATTTTACCCATAATGTATGCTACGACAGGTAATAAGAAGAATAATCCGGAATAAAAGACAGTTGACAAAATTGTACTCATGTACGAGTTAATCAAGAAGTCGTTTTGTATGTCCGCAGTTATTTTATAAGTTCCAAAAAACTGAATACTCATTGGTGCAACAATGAAATATCCGAAAAGGATACCCAAAAAGAAAAGAATACTCACATAAAAAACGATGCCTTTTACCATGTTTCGTTCGTTTACTTTCAAACCTGGTTTGACAAAAGACCATAATTGATAAAAAATATATGGGAAAGCCACAACAACAGCACCTAAAAAGCTCATCCAAAGTGCATAGGCAAATTGCCCACCTACTTGGTTGGAAATTATTTTCACTGGAATTTCTTCCACGCACATGAAGTTGAGGGTTTGGCAAAAGAACTTAAAGGTAAAAAAGTCGGGTTTGCTCATCGAAAGGAAAATGTTTTTCATTATCCAATCCTGATTCCACCACAAAACAACCGTTAGTGCTAACACTACAACGGCAGATCTTACTAATCGCCATCTTAATTCCTCCAAGTGTTGGAGAAAAGACATTTTATTTTCTTCTTCCATGATGTGCTACAAAAGTAACGATTTGAGAAATTAAAACGACCTAAAATGGAAAGAATACTTGTGAAATAAAGTTTTTTGACTTAATTTAGTAACAATACCGTCATTTGGACATTTTCTCTCGGTTTTCAGCGTAAAATTGTTTAATTTCGGTAACCAATTATGAATAACACAAAAATTACACAGACCTATGGAGCAATATGACCTTAAAGGAGCACTCCGGAAGTTTTTTGGATTCGATCATTTCAAAGGCAGTCAAGAAGCCATCATTACCAATGTGTTGAACAAACAGAATACATTTGTAATAATGCCGACTGGCGGAGGAAAATCACTTTGTTACCAACTTCCAGCATTGTTGTCTGAGGGAACAGCTATTGTCGTTTCGCCGCTCATCGCTTTGATGAAAAATCAAGTTGATGCCATCAGAAATGTGAGTGATCACAATTCAGTTGCACATTTTTTGAACTCATCGTTGAGTAAAACTGAAATCAACAAAGTCAAAGAGGACATTCTTGCGGGTAAAACAAAATTACTGTATGTCGCTCCTGAATCCTTAACAAAACAAGAAAACATTGATTTCTTGACTTCTGTTCCAATTTCGTTTTTCGCTATCGATGAAGCGCATTGTATTTCTGAATGGGGACACGATTTCCGTCCAGAATACCGCCGTTTGCGTGAGATTTTTGAAATGATTTCGAATGTACCGATTATCGCATTAACGGCAACAGCAACACCAAAAGTACAAGCGGATATTCAGAAAAACCTCAACATGGTGGACGCGACCTTGTTCAAGTCTTCGTTTAATAGGGATAACTTATATTACGAAATCAGACCAAAGAACAACGTTGAAAAAGAAATTATTCGCTACATCAGAGCCCGCGCTGGTAAATCGGGCATCATCTATTGTTTGTCGCGTAAAAAAGTAGAAGAGCTTGCTGAATTATTGCAAGTAAACGGCATTAATGCCTTGGCTTATCATGCAGGTCTTGATGCGACAACACGTGCGCGTCACCAAGATATGTTTTTGATGGAAGAAGTCGAAGTGATTGTCGCAACCATTGCTTTTGGAATGGGAATAGATAAACCAGATGTTCGCTTCGTGATTCACCACGATATTCCAAAATCACTTGAAAGTTACTACCAAGAAACCGGTAGAGCTGGCCGTGATGGTGGAGTAGGTGAATGCGTTACCTTTTACAGTTACAAAGACATTGAAAAACTGGAGAAATTCTTACAAGGAAAACCAGTTGCGGAACAAGAAATCGGGAAACAACTACTCAGTGAAATCGTTTCTTATTCCGAAACATCTGTTTGTCGTAGAAAATTTATTTTACATTATTTCGGCGAAGTCTTTGATGAGAAAGGATGTCATGAAATGTGTGATAATTGCAAACACCCTCGTGAACGTCTTGAAGGCAAAGAATTTGTCCACCAACTATTACAAGTTGTTGATATTCTCCAAGAACAACAAAAATCGAAACATATTTGTGCCTTTTTATCTGGAGGTGTAACAGCGGAAATCAAAAGTTACCGCCATGATCAACATCCTAAGTTTGGTATTGGTAAAGAAAAAGACGAACATTTTTGGAATGCTGTTATTCGCCAAACGGTTGTAGCAGGATTACTTTACAAAGATATTGAAACATACGGGACACTTAAATTCACAGACGAAGGTCGTGCGTTTTTAGCGCAACCAAAAGATTTCATCTTGTTAAAGCAACACGATTTTTCGATTGCTGAAGAGGATGATTCATTCGTTTCTGCAGGAAAAGGTGGCGCTTTTGATGAAGTATTGTATGATTTACTTGTTGACTTACGCAAATCAATTTCAAAGCAAAACAATATTCCTCCATTCGTTATTTTCCAAGAACCTTCGTTAAAGGAAATGAGTTTTCAATACCCCATTACAATTGATGAGTTGACAAACTGTCAAGGTGTTGGTACTGGAAAAGCTCAACGTTATGGTGCTCCTTTTATTGAATTAATAAAAGCTTATGTCGAGGAAAATGACATCGAAAGACCGCAAGACTTGGTTGTCAAATCGTTGGTCAACAAATCCGGTTTAAAAGTGCAATTGATTCAAAACATCGATAGAAAATTGCCGTTGGAAGATATCGGACGCGCTCAAGGAAAAACGATGGACGAAGTCATTGAAGAAATCGAAGCAATTGTTTCATCTGGCACACGCGTTAACATCAATTATTACATCGATGACATCCTTGATCCAGAAAATCAAGAAGAAATCTATGAATACTTTTCAGAAGCGGACACAGATGATCTAAAAACAGCTTATCACGAATTGGATGGTGATTATTCGGAAGAAGAATTGCGCTTGATGCGCATCAAATTCATGAGTGAAATGGCGAATTA
The DNA here is from genome assembly GCA_937973685.1 of uncultured Flavobacteriales bacterium. Classification (GTDB taxonomy): domain Bacteria; phylum Bacteroidota; class Bacteroidia; order Flavobacteriales_D; family Crocinitomicaceae; genus Fluviicola. The sequence goes on from CALJKJ010000012.1 coordinate 50,672, forward strand.
ATAGTCAACTTCGCAACAGAACATAAAAAAAGGGAATCATTTGATTCCCTTTTTTGTTTTTGCTTTTATTGTTGTTTACACCGCAACCGCACCTTTGATGTGTGGATGTGGATCGTAGTTTACGAGTTCAAAATCAGCGATAGTGAACCCGAAAATATCGGTAACTGCTGGATTAATTTTCATTGTGGGCAATGGTCTAAAATCACGTGTCAATTGAAGTTTGACTTGTTCCAAGTGATTGGTGTAAATGTGCGCATCGCCAAACGTGTGAATAAATTCACCTGGTTGAAGGTCACAAACTTGCGCAATCATCATTGTCAACAACGCATACGATGCAATGTTAAATGGAACACCCAAAAATGTATCTGCTGAACGTTGGTAAAGTTGACAACTTAACTTTCCATCAGCAACATAGAATTGAAACATTGTGTGACAAGGAGGAAGTGCCATTTCGTCAACATAAGCCACATTCCATGCACTAACAAGCAAGCGACGTGAATTTGGATTGTTTTTGATTTGATCAATTAATTGAGATATTTGGTCTATTTTTCTGCCGTCAGGAGTCGGCCATGAACGCCATTGGTAACCGTAAACAGGACCTAAATCGCCATTTTCATCTGCCCATTCATCCCAAATCGACACATTGTTTTCTTTCAAGTATTGAATATTCGTTTCACCTTTCAGAAACCACAACAACTCATGAATGATAGAGCGTAAATGCAATTTCTTGGTTGTAAGTGCAGGAAAACCCTCCGCTAAATCAAAACGCATTTGATAACCAAACGTAGAAATTGTTCCAGTCCCCGTTCTGTCACCTTTGAAGGTGCCGTTATCCAAAATGTGTGTCAATAAATCGTGGTATTGTTTCATCTTACTGAATTTATTCAATCAATTTTCTAAATTAGTGATTATTCTTTTTCTTCAATTAATTTGGTTAATAAGTTGTGTGTTTTGTGAATCCTTTTTATACATTTGCTTCATGTGTATGTCAAAAATAGTTCTCTCGGTTTGTTTCTCTTTACTCGTTTCAGTAACGCTTAATGCCCAGAAAATCCGAAGAAAAAATTTCGGCGAATATTCAGGAACAATTGCTCCATTTGAATTGGTGATTGATACTGTTTCAGTAAAAGTATCAGGTGCTCCAATTGTTGTTCATTTTGAAAAAGAATTACATTTATTTAGTCAAACAATTGGTGATAGTCAACTTACTGGAACTTGGGAAATAACAAAGAAAACGACTGCTATAATTTACCTAAAGGTTGCTTTTCCTGGAAACATTTTTGAACAATACGAATTATACCTTACCGATAAAAAAATGGTAAGGAACGGAATGTATCCGCAACCAAACACGCAATTAATGAAACATTAATAGTGGATGAATTTAAGTTGCTTGGTTTCTTGATTACTCACCAATGTAACAAAGTATACGCCAGCTGGCAAATTGTAATCCGCTAAATCAACGTGTACTTTATTTGAACCATAAACTAGGGGAATACCACTCAAGGTAGCGTTTTCTGCCCCATTTAGTGCGCAAATTTTAAGTGATAATTCGGATGGATTACTAGCGAACAATTCAATGGTAAACGATTCTTCAACGGGATTTGGATAGAGCGAAACACTACTAAAGGACTCGTTCTCAGAAAGAGACAAATGACAAATCCCAGGTAAGTTTTGATCCATCCACGCTGTTCTATCGTCAATCCATTGTTTTAAAGCAGTTATTTCTCCTGCAAAATCCGCTGGAATTGGACTTGGATTTGGCCATGTATAAGTTCCTAAAATCGGCCATTTTTCAAAATGTCTATCCTTTGCTTCGTCTATATATAAAGCAACCGAATCAATAAAATGAAATAAGGAATCGCGACTTAATACACCTTGCCTCAACGAAGTCCAACGGCATTTCACTTCTTCCTGAAACCAAGGATCGGACATAAATATTTCCCACCAAGTTGGGACTTGAAAACCCCCAGTACAGACATTTCCAAATTCATAAGCCCAACCAGTTGAAAGGTTGCCGTTACAATAATCAGCATTCCACCAAGCAAGGTTAAAATCCCACACTGGCCCCATGCGTAATTCACCTCCATTGCTGTTTTTTTCTTTGTGAAGGAATGAACTCAAACGGTAGCCGTCTACATTTTTACTGATTTCATTGAGTAACATGAAATCGATAAAAGATTTGTGTTTGATATACTTTCGATACCCAATCAATGGATCTGTATAATTGGGTCCATTTAGTGCATTTTCAAACGAATCAACATAGGAGTGAATGTAGGCATTTTGTTGTGGAGTAATCACATCATAAGTAGGGTAGTGGTGTTGAAAATTAATTGGACTTCCGTCAGCTGCAGGATAGTTAGAAGTCCAAGCAATGTTGCTATTTCCAGTTGTTTTATCAATTTTAAAAATGTATCCGCCAGTTAATTCATCACCACTATTATCCGTTGGTAATAATTTTGCAATATCCACTCTGTTTTGATCCCGTTTTATTTTCTCCATCAAATAATATATGCCTTGGTATTGACCATTTACGACCAATTCACATAATTTGCTTTTTGCAGCATAATGTCCCATTTTTGAGGATAAATCATACGTAATATTGTTGCGTAGACATGTTTTATCGTTGTAGGGCGCATACAATATCCAATCGTGTTCCATTGGCATTCCTAAGATAATGGTGTCTAAAATAGAACCATCAGTATTTCTTGTTTCAAAACCATATGATTTTTGAGGAAAACCACCAGATGAAGAGCCACGTTGTTCAATGCCAATTAGTTTGTTATACGCATTCGGAAAATCTGTTAAATGATTGATATTACCCAAACCATTGTCGATGATTTTCATACTGGCCTGTAACTTAGGTTCGTCAGGGATATTTTGATTATTAGGTGTATTAATAATAACAAGTGGTAGATTGCTTGAGCTAAAAGTTGTTGCAGTTGCTGGATTTGTACCAAAGGTCAATGTCCAATTATTCAATGTTCCTTGATCATTTGTACTGTTGTCTCTAACTTCTAATTGCCAAGTTCCATTCGGATTCTGTCCGTTATTAATTAATCCTATTTGTTCAATTGGTTTGTAAATTCCAGAAAATGGTGCAGAACCAGAAGCTATGGTAGTTGATACGTCTGAACGTAAACATGTATTGGAAAAGTTGTTTCCACTACCGCCATTATTGTCAATTAGTTTGATGATTGTTCCATCAGGCGCAATCAGTTTTATCGTTAAGTCAGCATCATACGTGTGGTTGATATTCAAACAAATTTGCTCCAACCCAAAACTCACTTGATTGATGTTGTTTGGTAATCCTGAAACGCTTAAATTTTTAGTTAATGTCTGATTATCAAGAATCAATCCGCTATTCCCGTAAAAGGTTTGCGCACTTAATTTGAACGTAAATGAAATGATAACCAATGTACTAAGAACGAAGAAACGCATATAGTTTTTTTTATGAAAATACTATTTTTTTCTTAGTCGGCAACAATATAATTAATGCTGAATGGTTTGAATTTTTTCAGGTTCGTGTTTGTGCTTGAAAAGAACAGCAAATAAAACTGCGATAACTAAAGCGTACAGCGCAAAACAAAGCCAGATCGAATGCCAATCATTTTTACCGTTTGACAACGTGAAAAAATGTTCTATCAAATAACCACTTGTTAAACTTCCAATGATTGCGCCAAATCCATTGGTCATCATCATAAATATTCCTTGTGCACTTGAACGAATTGTTGGACTTGTGTTTTGTTCAATAAACAAAGAACCTGAAATATTGAAAAAATCAAAGGCCATTCCGTAAACGATACACGATAAGATAATCATCCATAATCCATCAGTAGGGTTTCCGTAGGCAAACAATCCAAAACGTAAAAACCAGGCTATTAAGCTAAATAGCATCACTTTTTTAATTCCGAATTTCTTCAAGAAAAATGGAATTGCTAGAATGAACAAGGTTTCTGAAATTTGAGAAATGGATATGATTATTGTCGAATATTTAACGGCAAATGAATCTGCGTATTTCGGAATCTCTTTGAAACTACTTAAAAAGACATCTCCATAAGCATTAGTTAACTGTAGCGCAGCTCCTAAAAACAGACTGAATAAGAAAAACAAAGCCATTTTATATGTTTTAAATAAATAAAAAGCGTCTAATCCAATTGTCTGAATGAATGATTTTTTTTCTCCTTTTTCCAACATAGGTTTACATGCAGGAAGTGTAAACGCATATATTCCTAATAAAATGGAGACAAATGCGGATATGTAAAATTGATTTTCAGAAGCTTTATTCCCTGTTAGATTTGTTACCCAAGTTGCTGCTATAAAACCAACAGTGCCCCAAACTCTTATTGGAGGAAACACACTCACAACATCGTATTGATTTGCGATCAAAGTATTGTAAGCTACAGAACTCGAAAGTGCTAATGTTGGCATGTAAAAGATCATTGCAATAAGGATGATCCAGAAGAAATCAGTTGGATTGTCAACCAAAGGAACGAATAACATCGTTATTCCACCAAGTAAATGCAACGCTCCAAAAAGTTTCTCAGCATTTATCCAACGATCTGCAATAATCCCACAAAGTGTTGGCATGAAAACTGAAGCAATTCCCATGGTAGAGAATATTGCGGCAAATTCCGTATTGTCCCAATGTTTCGTGACGAACCAATAGTTAGCGACGGTTAACAACCAAGCTCCCCAAATAAAAAATTGCAGAAAGCTCATCACGGTCAAGCGCGATTTCATAGAAAGTAGCATTGTAGTTTATTTAGTTAGAACGATGGTTTAATTCGTTCGTTTGTTTATTTCGTCTCTCAATAAAGAAGCACGTTCGTAATCTTCATTTTCAATTGCTTCTTGAAGTGCAATTTCCAATTCTTCTTTGGATAGTTGTTGAAATTCAGAAAAAGCTTGTGAGGATTCCAAGTTTTCTTCGTGTTCGTCTTCGAGCATCATTTCATCGGATAAAATTCCAGCAGATGAAAGAATAGATTCGAAAGTATAAATAGGACAGTGAAAGCGCACAGCCAACGCAATAGCATCTGAGGTGCGTGCGTCAATCTCAGAAACCAAACCATCTTTGTGAAAGATTAATTTGGCAAAAAACACGCCTTCTTGTAAGTTGTAAATGACAACTTCAGTCAATGTAATGCCGAATGATAATGAAAAAGATTTGAATAAATCGTGCGTTAATGGTCGGTTTGGTGTCATTTTCTCCAACTCGATAGCTATTGCTTGCGCTTCGAAGCCACCAATTATTATGGGTAAACGTCGTTTTCCACCCAATTCAGAAAGAACCAAGGCATATGCTCCGTTTTGTGTTTGACTGTAGGATAAACCTACTATTTCCATTTTTATTTTATCCATCCGATCGCTTTGTTGCGCAAGATTTAAAGAAAAACTAGGGAAGTCGCCCTCCCTAGTTTGTAAATTTAGCTAAATAGCTGAATATTAGTGTTGTGTTGCTTTGAATTTTTTAACAGCTTCGGTTAATTTCGGTAACACATCAAATGCATCACCAACAACTCCGTAATCTGCAGCTTTGAAGAATGGCGCCTCAGCATCGGTATTGATAACAACGATGACTTTAGAACCGTTAACACCAGCTAAATGTTGGATAGCTCCAGAAATCCCAGCAGCAATGTACAAATTTGGACGAATTGCAACACCTGTTTGTCCAACGTGTTCGTGATGCGGTCTCCACCCAATATCTGCAACTGGACGAGAACAAGCCGTAGCTGCACCAAGTGCATTTGCCAAGTCTTCAACCATGTTCCAGTTTTCAGGACCTTTCAATCCTCTACCAGCTGAAACAACTAATTCTGCTTCTGGTAATGGAATAGCACCTTCAGGTTTTTTTGTTTCAAGAACAGTGATTTTACTTGCGCTAACATTTCCATCAAAAGCGGAAACAGAACAAGCGTTTCCAGTTTTCTCCGGTTGAATCGAGTTGGGTAACAACGAAACAATTTTGATAGCTGAATTTACGGCAACATGACCAATTGCTTTTCCTGAAAATACGTTCACTTTCACAACAAATCCATTGCTTGTATCTGGAATTGCAATAGCTCCAGAAACCAAACCTGCTTTCAATTTAACAGAAAGTCTTGGTGCGACAGCTTTCGCAATGATATCGTGAGAAAATAAAACCAAGTCAGCTTGTGTTGCTGTAACGGCATTTCCAATTAATTGCGTCAATTGGTGCGCGTCGTCTGTCGCAACAGAACGATCGATCAGCACATTTTTTGCGCCGTATTCACCAAGTGAAGCAAGTACGTCATCACTTGCTGTTCCTGTAGCAATAACAGAAATGTTTCCTCCAATTTTGGAAGCGTATGTAACAACTTCAAAAGCACTTTTCGACAAATGAGTTGCGGTATTGATATATACTAAAATATTCATGTCTGAAAGAATTGGATTAAATAACTTTTGCTTCGTTGTGTAACAATGCTACTAACTCATCCATGTTGGATGGATCAATCATTTTAACTGCTGATTTAGCTGAAGGTAGACCGTATTCAACATACGTTGTTAACTCGTCTGTTGCAATTGCTGGTATAACTGTCAGCGGTTTTGTACGAGCAGCCATGATGCCACGCATGTTTGGAATACGTTGTTCAGCCATTCCTTTTGCACACGACACAACCAAAGGTAACGTAGCTTCAACAACTTGAACGCCACCAACGATTTCACGCTCCATACGAGCAACATTATTGGTTACATCCAATTTTGTAGCCAAAGAAATGAATGGCAAATCCAATGCCTCAGCTAGCATTCCGCCAACTTGTGAACCATTGTAGTTAATTGTTTCTTTTCCAGTTAAAACAAGATCGAAATTATTTTCTTTTGCATAATGAGCAATTTGCATTGCAGTATAGTAAGCGTTTTTTGGCTCTGCATCTATTCGAACAGCATCATCAGCACCAATTGCTAATGCTTTGCGAATAATTGCTTCGTCAGCTACATTTCCTACTGTGATAATTGTCAATGAACCACCAAGTGTTTCTTTTAATTCTAATCCACGAACCAAAGCATACCACTCGTCATAAGGGTTTACAATGTATTGAACGCCATTTTCATCAAATTGCTTGTTACCATCTGTAAAGGCAATTTTTGACGTTGTGTCGGGAGATTTACTAATACAAACTAGAATTTTCATGTTCTATTTTTTTTATCGATAAATTTTTGAAAGTGAAGTGGGGCGAACCTGCACCTAACTTTATCGTTTTTATTTGTGTTCAACCGTTTGAATTCACCCTGCAAATGTACTAATTTCAAAACGCAAATACCTTGTGTTTTTGCATAAAAAGCATACAAAAAATTGAACATTTTTAATAAAAAGCAAAAAAAAATAATAAGTGTCAATTTGACACTTACATTCTATTTGGTATTTTTATTACTTTTGGTGTTCAAAATCGAAATTTAACAAGATTCAGATGAAAACGATTCAATTTAGAGAGGCACTTCGTGAGGCAATGTCCGAAGAAATGCGAAGAGATGAAAATGTCTTTTTACTAGGTGAAGAGGTTGCACAATATAACGGAGCATACAAAGTATCTCAAGGTATGTTGGATGAATTCGGGCCAAAGCGTGTTATCGATACTCCAATTGCTGAATTAGGATTTACAGGTATTGCTGTTGGAGCTTCTATGAATGGTCTTCGTCCTATCGTGGAGTTCATGACGTGGAACTTTGCAATTTTAGCTGCAGATCAGATTATTAATTCAGCTGCAAAAATGTTGCAAATGTCAGGAGGTCAATACGGTTGTCCAATTGTATTTAGAGGCGGTAACGGAACAGCGGGACAATTAGCTGCAACGCATTCACAAAGTTTTGAAGCGTTTTATGCGCACGTACCAGGTTTGAAAGTAATCACACCTTCTAATCCGTACGATGCAAAAGGTTTGTTAAAAGCTGCAATCCGCGATAACGATCCAGTTGTTTTCTTTGAGTCAGAGAAAATGTATGGTGACAAAGGTGAAGTTCCTGAAGGTGAGTACATCATTCCAATTGGAGTAGGTGATGTGAAACGTAAAGGGACAGATGTAACAGTTGTTTCTTTTGGTAAAATCATCAAAGTTGCTTATGAAGCAGCTGAAGTTTTGGAAAAAGAAGGAATTTCTGTTGAGGTTATCGATTTACGTACCATTCGTCCAATTGATTATGCAATCATTATTGAATCAATCAAAAAAACCAATCGTTGTGTTGTTTTAGAAGAATCATGGCCTTTGGCATCAATTTCTTCTGAAATCGCTTATCATTTACAACGTTATGCCTTTGATTATTTAGATGCACCAGTTATGCGTATTACACAAACGGATACACCTTTTGCTTTTTCTCCAACTTTAATCGATGCAGCATTACCAAATGTTGATAAATTAATCAAAGGGATCAAAGCAACATTGAACCGTAATTAATAAAATTTAAATAGTAAGCATAAAAAAAGGTCTTCATTTTGAAGACCTTTTTTATTGGATATCTTTTTGAAAATTAGATTTCAGCACTTGAACATGGAAACGCGCGGTCAACTTTTTTAAACAAACCTTGCAAAACTTTTCCAGGACCCACTTCGATCACCTCAGATGCTCCATCAGCTATCATTTGGTTCATTGTTTGTGTCCATCGAACAGGAGCAGTTAATTGATCGATCAAATTTTGTTTGATTTCGCTAGGATTTGTAACTGCTTGCGCTGTTGTGTTTTGATATACTGGACAAATTGGTGTGTTGAATTCAGTTGCTTCAATAGCCGCTGCTAATTCTGCACGAGCAGGTTCCATTAATGGTGAGTGAAATGCTCCTCCAACAGGCAATATCAATGCACGTTTAGCTCCAGCTTCCGTTAATTTAGCACATGCTTCTTCCACGGCAGGAATTGCTCCAGATATTACTAATTGTCCTGGGCAGTTATAATTTGCTGCTACAACAACTCCAGCTATTCCAGCACAAATTTCTTCCACAACAGCGTCTTCTAATCCTAAGATTGCAGCCATCGTTGAAGGAACTGCTTCGCATGCAGCTTGCATTGCTAATGCACGTTTGTAAACCAATTGCAAGCCGTCTTCGAAGGACAATGTTTTATTAGCAACTAATGCGGAAATTTCACCCAATGAATGACCTGCAACCATAGCTGGTTGAAATGCATCCCCAAGACATGCCGCAAGGATTGTTGAATGTAAAAAGATAGCAGGTTGAGTAACTTTCGTTTGTTTCAATTCATCATCTGAACCTTCAAACATTATTTTTTGAATGTCAAATCCTAACAACTCGTTTGCTTTGTCAAACAGGTTCTTTGCAATTTCAGAATTATCATATAGGTCCTTGCCCATTCCAGAAAATTGAGCTCCTTGACCAGGAAATACATATGCTTTCATAAAAAATAGTTTTGTACAAAGTTACGATTTTCTGATTTATTAGCACAAAAAAAAGCGTTCACATCTGTGAACGCTTTTCAAAAAAAATGAATTTTTTATTATTTTCTAACTACTAATTTTTTAGTAATCATAGTATTGTTAGCTACGAAATTTACTGTGTAAACTCCAGCAGCCATAGTTGCTGTATTGATCTCAACTTTGTTTTTACCTGCAGTAGCATTTGTTACTGTAGCAGATGAAACTGTTTTACCAGCTAAATCAGTTACAACAACTGTTACGTCTGCATTGTTTTTCAAGTTGAAAGAAACAGTTGTAGACGCTGTTGCAGGGTTAGGGAACATGTTCAATTCGTATGCAGCTGCATTTTCTTCGATAGAAGCATTGTCTTGGAAGTCAATACGAACCATTGGAGTTGAAGATGTGTAGTACCAAGTTGTGTTTGTCATATCATAGTAAAATGACGTTTGTTTTTCAGAGTTACCAGCAGTTCCAACTACTAAATCGTCTGTAGCTCCACCGTCACCGTATGAACCAACAACGATTAAATATGGAGTTCCAGCTACTACAGGGAAAGCACTTGATAAAGGCAAATCGATTTCAGTACCAACCTCAGCAGCAGTTACGACATGTGTAATTGACCCAGCAGAGTAAATAAAGTCACCTGTAGCAGGATCAATGTCGTAAACTGTAGCGTAAATTTCAGCACCTGGATTTGTGTTTGGGTGCAAGAAAACATTTACAGAATAAATATTTGCATCAGCAACAATATCAAAAATGTTACCTACTTCAAAACCTTCACCTTGGTTGAATGAACCTGAAGAGTAAGTTCCTCTGTCGCGTTGGTAAACATAGTTAGAAACATCAAATGAACCATTTGTAATCACATTATCAGTAGGAGCAGCATCTGTAGCACCAGAAGTTACAGCACCACCAAAAGCATATGTTCCAACAGTTGTTGGTGTGAAGTCTGTTGTAGCATCTACTGTATCAATCGCGTTTGGAGCTATTGTATCTAATGCAGAAGTTCCTGTGTAAGATCCAGATGTAGCTGTAAATAAAGCGTCATTTTGTGCAAGCGCACCTATGTTTTGAATAATTCCACCAAATTTCACTGCTGCGATTTGATCAACTGGCATTTTGTAATATGGTAAACGAGCTCCCCATGGACCTTCAGTACCCCAGTACATTCCAGTTAAAGTTAAATCATAATCATCTGTTTGAGTGATTTTAACATCATCAACCGCCCAGAACCAGTCGTAAGCACCAACGTATTTAAAACCAATTTTAACAGCTGCTTGTCCACCAGCAACAGATGAAATGTTTACTTGCACTTGTTGTGGGTTTGGAGCATTTGTACTTGTAGCCATTGAAGCATTCACTTCAAATTCTGTCCAAGTTGTACCACCATTATTAGAAACGATAACATACGTTTTCTCAGCATATCTTCTATGTGTTTGTTGGAAAACCAATGAAACATTAGGATTTGCACTCAAGTTAATTGTACCAGCAGTTACTATTGTTGCATTTTGTGTAGCAGAAGCACCTGCCGCATCAGAATTGATTAATGCATATCCGTTTGCTACAGATGTAAATGCAGCTGGATTTAATGCAGCTACAGGACCTGCACTCGCATTAGTAGTAATTGCCCAATCACCACCAGTATGTGGAGGAGTTGCAGTTGAACCAGCGTTAGCAATAGTCCATTGAGATGGATTGCTGAAGTCGTTTGACCAAAGTGTAATACCTTTTTCTTCGTTTACCGTTGCTTTCGCAGGAACTTCAGAGATTGTATTAAACTTATTTACAGCGTTTTTTGTTGCTTGTTTAACAGTTTGAGCACTTGCTGTTCCAGCGAATGCTACTGCTAAAATTCCAATGTAAATTTTTTTCATAGCGATTTATAATTTGTCGTAAAAATATAGAATGCTTTTTATAAATAAAAGATTTTTTTAAAATAAAAATTTCAAATGAAATACAATTGATAATTAAGGAGTTATTTCATCAATCACAATAAAAACTGCAAGGGTATTTCAAATCGTTTACTCCACGATTTCTCTGAATGATTCTCACCAGGAAAAAATCGGGATTGAAAATTTCTTTTTGGAACTTTCCCCTTGTTCATGAAGAGACTATTGACATGTTTTTGAAAAGGTGCGTAGAGTGCGTCCAACGTTTGATTGCCATAGTCGAAGTAAATCTTGTGTGTTTTGAAAATGCTCATGTGTTGGTCGATATATGCATAAAACGCCACAGGTATTGGATTGTTTTCAACACTAAAAACTCCAGGCCAATGCGTAGATATACAAGCGGCACCACCAAATACTTCAGGATATTCGCAAATTGCGTATAGTGAAATCAACCCACCCATACTAGCGCCAGCTACAAATGTATTTTCTTTATCAACGAATGTTGAATAGGTTTTATCAATATATGGTTTTAATTCTTGTACAAGAAATTTCAAATAATTATCCGATTGAATTGTATCGGCAAATAGGCGCGTTTGTGGATCGCGGTTTAATTGGTAAAGCGAATCCTGAGTGCTTTTGGATAATGATTTGAATGGTTTTTCAGGGAAATATTCCGCATGTCTTTTCGCATCTCCGTTCCAAACGCCTACTACAATCGTGTTCTTTATCTTTTTGGTATCGATTAATCGCTGCATCGTTTCATCGACCTGCCATTCTTGTTTGTTCCACATAATCGTAGAATCAAACAATGCTTTGCCATCGTGCATGTACAAAACAGCGTATTGCTTTGCAGGGTTGTAATTATTGGGCAACCAAACAGCAACCGATCTGTCCGAAACAAAAGTGGAGTGAAAACTAGGTATGAAATCAATTTTACCGGCACTGACTGTTGGTAGTTGTGCGAAACAAGTTGAAAAATAAAGACTAACCAAAAATAAGAGACGCATGTTCATAATGAAAGATTTTTTGTAAAAATAAGGATTAGACGTTGAAGCGCAAATAATAGTAATTAGGTGTAAAGTAGATTAAAGGTAAGTTGGTATGTAATTTCCGAACGGATTATTTACCCGGGTAATTTGTGGTAAAGCTGCAGATTGACCCTAATGTAAAAAAACTAAAACTTATTAATAGTTTAACAAAAAAGAAAAATCCCGAACACCGAAGTGATCGAGATGAATCCTACAAGTCAAAGGTGGAAGCCCTTAAACAAGTTTCATAAAAACAAAAAACCCTGATTTTGACATCAGGGTTTTGTACTCGGAGCGGGACTTGAACCCGCACGCCCATACAGGCACAGGATTTTAAGTCCGGCGTGTCTACCAATTCCACCATCCGAGCGGACTTGAGCGGGAGACGAGATTCGAACTCGCGACCCCAACCTTGGCAAGGTTGTGCTCTACCAACTGAGC